>CAJBVW010000061.1 GCA_903959175.1 uncultured Pseudomonadota bacterium | reverse complement strand
GAGGAGGAGGTGAATGCGAGAGAGGGCAAGGTCGCCGCGGGCTTCGGAGAGCGCCTGCTGGCCGGACACGACCTCGTCGCGGAGGAGGATGGTGGTGACGAGGTCCATCTCGCCGGAGCGGACGGCGGCTTCGATGGACGCCAGCGCGGCCACGGCGTCGTCGGCGGTGGCGGGGACGCTCGCCATCGTGGATGCGGCGTCGGCGTGGGCGTCGGCGGCGGTGCGCTGCTCCGCGGCCGCGCGAGCCGTGGTCGCGTCCAGTTCGGCGCGGGCAACCCCGGCTTCGCCGCGCGCCTCGGATACGCCGCCCTGGTTCTGGTGCCAGAGCGGGAGCGTCACCCCGAGCGACGGCCCCGCGACTACGCTGCCCCCGTCGTTCTCGTAGAAGCCTCCGATCGTCACCGGCGGCAGGGCTGCGGCGCGTTCGCGGGCGACGGCCGCCTCGGCGGCGTCGAGCGCGAGTCGGGCAGCGCGCACGTCAGAGCGTTCGTCGTCGGTCCCGGGACGGGGCTCAGGCGCGGCCGTCAGGGGATCGGTGTCGAGGTCGCCGCCGTTCACCGCGCGCTGGGCCAGGGTCGACAGCGTCGCCAGCACCTCGGCCTCGGCAGAGCGAGCGGCGAGCAACTCCCGCGCGGCCTTCGCCTGGTCCAACCGGGCAAGCCGAAGATCGAGGTCCGCGGCCTCACCGACGCGCACTCGCGACTCCGTTGCGGCGAGCTGCCGGGTGGCGAGGTCGAACGCCTGCCGCCCGAGCTTCGCGCCCTGTTGGGCGACGACCGCTTCGATGTAGGCGGTGCGTGCCTCGGCGGCGACTTCGAGCCGGGTGCGCGTGAGGCCGGCTTCGGCGGCGGCGACTCGGGCGCGGGCGCTCTTGTGCGCCGCCAGCCCCTCGCCGCTGATCGAGAGCGGCTGGCCGATGGAGACGTCGATCTTGTCGCCGACGACCGCATATCCGGCGTCGATCACCGGGTTCTCACGCAGGAAGCCGGACTGACGAGAGGCACCCTTCGCGGCGGTAAGCTCCGCGTCGGCGCGCGCCACGTCAGGGTTGGAGGCGAGCGCGGCGGCGACCGCGTCGTCAGGAGAAAGGGGCGCAGCGAGTGCCGCTCCGAGCAGGAACAGGAACAAGGAAGCTCCGAAAGCGTGGGAGAGTCACCAAGGGGTGACCGGGACACGTTCGGGCCTCGTTGGGTGGTTCCGAACGCGCAGCTTCACGACGCCGCCGCTATGCGAGCGTCGAGTCGGAGCTACGCGTTCGCGGGCGGGGTAGGCGGCGCGGTGGAGCGGTTGGCGGGCGCGATGTCGTTCCCGCTGATTCGACGAGCGGAGGCGGGGCGGCGACCGGCGCGCTCGGCGTCGAGCATCCACGTCAGCCAGTGGTCCGTCGGGAAAGCGCCCGCTTGGGCCTTCGCCTGCGTGGAACTGGCCTGGCTGTGGTGGCACGGACAGGCATGCTGGATCGGGGAGCATCCGTGCTCCGCCGCGCGCGGGTCGGCCTCGCCCGGGACGCTGTGGGCCGGGTGCCCGTGCCGAACCAGCTCAGAGACATGTTCGACCAGCAGCTCGGAGCCCGGGAGTATCCCGAGAACCGAAACGAGGATGAGCAGGTGACGGAGGAAGCGGCGAATCATGGGGCGGGTGGAGGCTAACCCCACAGGCGCACGGGTGGCGTCAAGGAAGGTCATCCGTGGTGCCGGTGGTGAACGTCTTCGCTGTGGGCGTTCCGGCGATCGCGTGGCCCGTCGGAGTGGGGGTGCGCGTGTAGCGTTCCCGCCGCGAGGCCATCGTGGTGATGGTCGTCGCGGGGTCCGGGCATCGGTTCGCCACGCGCTACACCCCGCCCTCAAGAACCTGCATCTGAACGCGAGTTTCCGCGCTCGGCCTCAAGCAGATAGTTCGAACTCCATCCACGAAGGGGACCGCGCGTGGACGGCTCGACAGCAACGCGCGCCGGTGCAAACTACGGCCCCCTCAACCCCCCAAACTCCTCGACCAACCCCGAGTCCTCCGTCCTCGACGCGGCGACCATCGGCGTGACGCCGCCGTCGGGGCTGAGTACGAACGCCCCCACCGCCTTCCCCCCTGCCGTCCAGCCGGTCGCCGGGGCGATCCCGATGTACTGCGGGTCCGCGAGCGGCTTCAGCTCGCCGAGGAGTGCGATCAGGTCGGGGAGCGTGGGTACGGCGACTGGCTCGCAGGTGCCGCCGACGTTCACCTACACGAAGTAGTCGTACGGGGGCCGGGTCGTGCCGTGTCTCCCGCGATGTACCTCGACCATCAGCCCGTACTCGCGCCCGTAGGTGAGCGTGCAGGGGTCGTAGCCGGCGGCGGCCATCTCGTCGTCGAGGTCGTGGCTCGTCGCGTCCTCCTTCCAGGTGAAGTCCGCGATGCGTGACCAGCCGCCGCTGCGCCGGTAGAGCCAGATTTCGCGGCCGGTCCCCGGCGTCGTGAGCGCAGGCAAATCGAATCGCACCCCAGCCGCCGCGAGCACCTCGGCGACGGGCCGCTCGAACAGCGCGGCCATCGCGTCGAAGATGGCAGGCGACTCGATGCGGAACCGCCCGCCCGTCTCCATCTTCTGGAGCTTGGCGAACGTGACATCCAGCTTGGTGGCGGCGTCGCGCAGGGAGAGGCCCCGGCCGACGCGGAGGGCGCGAAGGTAGGCCCCGAAGCTGGCCTTGTGCTCGCGGAACAGGATGGTTTCCATCACGCGGCCTCCAGGCCCAGCTCGCCCCAGGTGCCGAGCGGGATCGCCTTCCGCATCCCGGGCCGGAGCCGCAGCGCGAACTCGGTCACGGTGCCGCCGGCACCGTTGTCGTTGTTGGCGGGGCCGAGGGCCTCACCGTTCGCCAGCTCGGTGGCGAGCTGCGCGCGCACCAGGTCCACCATCGCAGGGGGGACCTGAAGCACGAGGGCTCCGTGCAGGTTGCGGAAGCCGACGCCCCCAACCAGCTTCACCGGGATCGTGAGTCCCTCGCCGTTGGGGATGGCGAGCGGGTACACGTCGATGACGCCGCCGAGGATCGGGCGCTGGAACTTCGGCCCGACCATCATCGGGCCGAGCAGTTCGGCGAGCTCGAAGCCGAGCAGCGCCTTGAGCCCGTCGAACGAGAACGGCCCGATGCGGATCGCGGTGGTGGGCGCGGTCAGGTTGACCCGCAGCGCGCGCGGGTCCTGGGCGAGCGCCGGGTTCACGACGCACCCCCTTCGGTCGGCACGGGGCGCCGCGCACCAGCGGGGATGACCTCGGGCACGATCGGGGCATCGCCGTTGCCGTGGTCCTCTTCTTCGATCTCGTCGGCATCGACGGCGTCGGCGAGCTCGCTGTCGTCGTCGTCGTCGCCATCGCTGTCCTCACCGTCGGCGTCGTCGTCGTCCGCGTCGTCGTTGTCACCGTCGTCGTCATCCTCACCAGAGGCGCCGCCGGGGGAGCCGTTGGCTTCGAGGACCTCCAGCATCTCCTGCTGGCCGCGCGCGATCACTACCAGCGCGCGCTTCACGCCCGGAAGGTGCTTCAGCGCCGCGAGCGCCTTCGGGTCGAGGGTGGCGAGGCCGCGCTCGATGCCCTTCAGCGTGTCGTGGATGTCGCCGAGCGCCTGGACCTGACGGAAGGCGAGGTGCGCGGCGTGGAACGACTGCTCGTCGGGGTCCATCGAGGCCCACGCCTCGGCGGAGTCGAGGAGCGCGGCGCGGGTGGGGGCGTCGAAGCTGTTGGCGTAGAAGCGGCCGATGACGTCGGCCCACTCGGGCTTCTTGTCGGTGCGGCGGGGAAGGCGGGATGCGGTTTCGGACACGGGGGACTCCAAGGGGGATCGTGAGGGTGGGTGGGATCGAAACGGGGGATCAGGCCGCCTTCGGCAGGTCCGTCGGCGGGTTGGGGGTGGGAGGGGGTTCCGGGGAATCCGGCACGGCCGACGCGGCGACGAGGAGACTCGCCAGTTCCTTCCGCGTCTTCTCGTCGCGCAGCATCTTGAGGACCTCGGGACGACGCATCGCCTCCATCAGCTCGGGCGACGCGGTCACGATGTCGGCGAGCTCGACCATCTCGGGCGCCATGCCGAACTTCGCCGTGGCGAGCACGCGGCCGAGGCCGCCCAGCTCGGAGATGAACTGCTTGCCCAGCTCCTGACCCATGCGTGAGCCGGCCGCCTCCTGGCGACCCTCGTTCTCCGCGAACTCGGTCCCGACCCGCAGCGTGATCAGCCGGTCGGCGAGACTCTCGATGATCACCTGGTTGCGCCGGTTCTGGCCGCCCATCATGGAGAGGGCGTCGTTTTGGAGCTCGGACAGGCCGCCGAAGCCGCGTTCGTACAGGGTGAGCAGGTGCTCGTACCCGCCGCCGAGCGCCTTCCACACGCGGCCCTCGGGGATGGCTTCGAGCATGACCATCGCCGAGCTGGGCTTGTCGCCGGCCGGCGGGGTGGCCGCCGCGGCGGGGTTCGCGGGGTTCCGCAGGACGGTGAGCCCCCCCGAACCGGGCACCAGCACGGGCGGCCGACGCCGCTCCTCGAGGTCGTCGTCTTCCTCGGCGGTGTCCCAGTCCGGGTTCTCGCACGAGAAGCGGGCGCTGTAGATGAGGCGGTCGCCCTTGGGGCTCCACGCCGAGAGCTTGAACTTCCGACGGCGCGTCGAGTTCATCTGCGCCCCAGCCGTCTCCTGCACCCAGCGCACGGCCGCGCGGGCGATGTCGGCGGGGGTGGCGTCACGGATCGGGCCGTCGAAGTGGTCCTGCACGTCGTCGTCCTCGTCGCGATCGGCATCCCCGTCGCCGTCGTCGTCGCGCTCGTCGTCCTCGTCCTCGGCGTCCTCACCCGTGCGGGCCGCGAGGAAGGGTGCGAGATCGGTCTCGTTCAGGTTGACGCGCGCCAGCTTGTCGGTCTGGCTGCGGCCCGTCACCTCGGCGAGGACGACGTAGCCGAGGTCGTCGGCGAGCTGGACGAGGCGCTTCTGGATGGGGTCGAGGTCGTGGAAGATGTAGGTGGTCATCGTGGGGTGTTCCTATGTGATAGTAGGTGGTTGATGCTGCACATATGATGTAGCTTCGAGACTATGTCTTGACCCTGAAAAACCACTTGCCGCCGCTTGCTGCACTTGCTGCCCGGGTGGTTGCCGCCCTTTCCGCCGGGCCTTGCTGCGGTTGCTGCCGGGCGATCCTGGCTTGCTGCGGGCCCTTTCCGCCCTTGCTGCGCCGAGCCCGGATCGGTTGCTGCCCTTGCTGCGGACCGCGGCTTCAGTTGCCGCGGTCGCCCCCGAGGTTGCCGCAATTGGCCCCGCACTTGCTGCGCTGCGAAGGCCGGAAAAGCGGCAAGCGGCGGCAAGTGAAAGTCCCTTCCATCCTCGACTTCGGCGAGCAATGTGGTCTGCGTCAGCCGGGCTCATCCGGCCCCCGACTCCCGACCGGCCCGCCGGTCACTCCACCCCCGAGGACCCCACGATGACGACCAGCCCCCTCAAGACGGCCATGACCGGCGGAAAGGTACCCGACAGCAAGATGAAGGGTGTCTTTTCCGAGGCCATCGCCAAGGCCAAGAACCTGACCGGCCGCTTCAACAAGGCGCGCGAGATGTCCGAGGAGCTCGCCGACGCGGTCATCGCGACGGCCGAGACCCAGGGCACCGTGTTCGCGGCCACCTTTGCCGAGGGCTACCTGGGCGAGGAGAAGATGGATATCGGCCCGGTGGACCTCCGCCTTGGCGGTGGCCTCCTGCTCGGTGGGTACGGCCTCTACAAGACGATGTCGGGCAAGGGTGGCAGCCACGCGCTGGCCCTCGGCAACGGCCTCATGGCCGCCGGTATCGGACGCATCGGTCGCCACGCGGGCCGCGCGCTCGCCGAGAAGAAGAACGGCTCCGCGACGCCGCCCGCCCAGGTTCCGGCTGCGGCTCCGGCCCCCGCGGCGGCCCCTCCTGCCCAGATCAAGGGCGACGACATCGGCGAGATCGCCCGGATGGTCCGCATGGTGCCCGGCACCGAGGGCGAAGACGTCGCCGGACGCCGCCGGGCCCGGGTCCAGCGTCGCAACCGCGACGAGGACGAGGACGTGTCCGGGCGGAGTCGCTTCATCCGCGAGCGCCGCTGATTCTCCGCTTCCACCCTTCCACCCTCACCACCTCTCACTGACCGCTTTCCACCAAGGACGACTCCAATGACCACCGCACCCATCTGGGCCCTCGTGACCTTCACCGCCGACGGGCATTGCCTCGTCGATCGCACCTCCCTGCGCGCCTCGCTCCACGGCCTCGACCCCTCCTTCGGGGCGGACCTCGACGGTGACGACGACGACGACGATGACGACGACGACGACGACGACTTCGGCGACGACCTCGGCGACGACCTCGGGGACGACTTCGGCGACGACCTCGGCGACGACCTCGGCGACGACTTCGGCGACGAGATCGGCCTCACGCCCAAGCAGCGGAAGCTCCGCAGCATCCACCGCCGCCAGAAGCGCCTCGCGGCCCGCGAGAAGAAGCTCACGCAGAAGAACCGGGCCGTCAACCGCAAGATCCGCAAGTCGCGGAAGGGGAAGATCGTGGAGCGCAACGTCACCGTGAGCGGCATCGTCGCCACCGCCGTCGGGCAGTCGATGAGCGTGACCCTCACGCCGCGTACCAGCCTGCATCTTTCCAAGATCTTCGCGACCGGCGACACCGCTGCGACGATCAACACCATCATCTCGGGCGACGACCCGGTGGTGCTCGACAACCTCGACGCGGCGCTGATCTCGCCCACGGCGTACCACGGGCCTTCCTTCGGCGGACGCATCCTGCGCGCCGGTGTCCCGGTCACCATCAACTACACGGCTGGCTCGACCACCGCCGCCCTGAAGCTCAGCTTCTACGGCAAGGCGCGGGTCAAGACGCCGCGCTGCTGATCGGGCGGGGGTGAGCCGTGGGCGTATGCAAGCTCTCCCGCCGTTCCGGTACCGCGAAGCTCTCCGCTTCGACGGTGGCCGGCTCGGCGGGGGCAGAGGGCGAGGTGCTCACGGCGCAATCCGTCGGCGTGGGTGACGGCGACTGGCGCATCATCGACCTCTGGTCGGACGAAGGCTCCCCCTGGGAGGCCCGGCTCGTCTGGTCCGGCGGCGGCGGTGCCCAGCGCACGGCCCTCTTCGACGTCCCGAAGTGTACGCGCATCTGCGTCCACGCCACGACCGTGCAGGTGTTCGGCTCCAACCTGTCTACTTCGGCCAACATCCAGGCGCGTGCGGCGATTGCCAACGGCCAATGTGACACCGAGAACCAGTGGACGGTGCGGGGATCGAGCGCCCAGATCGTCGGGGGCGGCGGCGGAAGTGTCGATGTGATCCCGCCCCCGTGGGCCAAGTTCGTCCGCCTTGAACTCTCGGACAGCACCCTCCTTTCCACGGCGTTCGTCGAGCTCCTCGACGTGAACGCCACCGCCCGCGGCCGGTACGCGGCCGACAAGCAGCCCGCTCCGGGCGCTCCCATCGGGGACGCCGCGACCATCCGGTGCGTGCTCCCCGCCGGCACCTACGCCTACCGCGTCGTCTTCCTCCTCCACCTTTGACTCTCCGAGGGCCACCGCCATGAAGTGCTACGCAAATCGGGTCACGACCCGCCTGATGAACACCCCGCCGCAGACGCCGGTCACGGTCACCCAGAACGGCCCGGGGGTGCGAATCCTGCCCGACCAGAGCGATCGGCTGAACGACTCCGTGCAGGAGTTCAAGTTCATCACGCTGCTGACCTTCTCCGGGGGCGCGAACTCGCCGACGGCGCAGCTCCTCATCCAGGGGTCTGTGGACGGGTTCGCCTGGGTGGACCTCGTGCTCGGCACCGTCCGCACGGACCCCGGCACCTACGCCGAGGCGCTCGACAGCGCGAACGTCGGGCTTCTCCCGTGGGTTCGCGCCCGCCTCGTCCTCGCCGGTGGCACCGCGCCTGGCGTCGTCGCGTCGGTTGACATCGTGTCGACCGGCGGCTTCCAACTCTCCTCCTCCTGACCCGCGGACATCCTCGTGAACATCACGGTTGCCCTCACTTTCAACGAACGCGACGCGGTCAGCCTGCTCAACTGGCTGGCCCGCTGCAACGCGCGCCTGCTCCGCGAGCGGCCGACGCTGCCGTTGCTCTACGCGACGAGCGTTCGGTACGGACGCGAGGAGGAGGAGACCTGGTCCGACTACATCCAGCTGCTCGCGCAGGGCTGGGAGGATTGCGACGCGCTCGCCGCCGCTCGGGCCGGTGAGCTCATCGCCCGCGGGTGGAAGGCGCTCGCGCCAAACGACCCCGGATACGCCGCGGCGAGGGCCGCGCGCCTTGAGTCGATCCCCAGCGAGGTGGCGCTCACCACGTCGATCAAGAAGGGCGAGCACGGGCTCTACCACTGCGTCGTCCGCTACGTCGTCAACGGGACCGCCTGGTTCGACGACCCCTCCGCCCGCCTCGGGATGCTCGAGGAGCGCCTCGACGGGCGGCAGTGCCACGAGCGCATCGTCACCCGCGTCCGCCTCGCCGGGCTCCGTCGCGACCCCGACCAGGGGCGCCGCCGCTCCCACCGTTCCACCCAATCGCGCCGTTCTCGGCGCCGGGAGTCCTGATGTCCAATTCTCGCTTCATCCGCGCCCGCGTCGTCGGTCCCGTAGAGTTCGCCGGGGAGTCCCGCCGCGCCATCGTTTCCGGCCCGAAGCGCAAGCTCACGGCGAAGGACCGCCAGATCCGGGCGAAGCTCCGACGCGCCCGTGCGCTCAAGCGCCGCATCGCCAAGCTGTCCGCAGGGCACCCGCTGGGTTGGAAGGCCGCGCTGCGCCAGGCCAAGCGTCGGCTCGCCGTCGTCATGGTCGATCTGCGCGCTCTCGGGTGGAAGCCCAAGAAGCCGAGTCGGGCCCGGAAGCCCGGCGAGGACGACATGGACGCGGCGCTCGACGACATCCCCGAGGCCGAGCCCGGCGAGACCGAGGAGCCTGACGAGGGCATCGAGGACGCGCCCGAACCTGCCGAGGACGAGACGGAAGGCAACTGGCTCGACGGCTACGTCGGCGTGGAGCCTGCGGCCAAGCCCAAGAAGCCGAAGCGGAACTTCCTGGAGGAAGCGGGCAAGCTGTTCGCGGCGAAGTGGGGCCCCCACAAGCCGCTCGGCGACGCCGCGCGCATCCAGGCGAAGGCGGGGCAGAACGCGATGGTCGCGACCGTGAGCCCCGGCCTGTTCATCGTGCAGATCGTGTCGGACAAGGCGGCAAAGCGGATCGCGGGGGACAACGTCGGCATCCTGCCGCTGTTGCTCTACCCGCTGGTGAAGGACAAGATCCAGAAGGCGCTCGCGCCGAAGCCCGCACCCGCCGCTCACCCGGCGCCCGCACCGGCGCCCGCTGCCCCGGCCGCTCCCGCGCCGGTGGCCGGCTACCTCGGATGCGACGACGGCCGCCGGTGTGGGAGCTGAAATGGCCACCCTCCCGGTCAGCACCGAGGCCGTCTCGGAGCGCATCCAGGCGATGCGGATCACCGCCGAGCAGTCGCTCGCGCGGGTGCAGAGCTACGCCGCTGAGAACGCGCAGGCGCTCGCGAAGGTCGTGGCGGGCTACCGCGCGATCGTCGCGGACAGCGGGTCGCGGCTGATCCGCGCTCAGGTGACCGTCATCCAGGCGCTCGCCGCGAAGCCCGGCGATCCGGCGCTCACGGCGCTGCTCCGGCGCACCATCGCGCTGCTCACCTCGTGGAGCGCCCACGCCAAGGGGTACGGCGCCTACGAGCGCCCCGCGACCGCGTCCGAGCGTGGCGGGGCCATTGAGGTTGGCGTCGCGCCCGTCGTGATCATCGCCATCGCCGCGGCCGGCGCGGTGATCGCCGTCTCGATGACCGGCCTCGCGTGGGCCGTCGTCCACTACAAGGAGGCGCAGGTGCTCTCCGACGAGATCGCGATCATCGAGCGCGATCCGGCACTCGCCGACGCCATCGCCAAGATCAACCACTCCGCTCCGTCCTCCTCCCCCACCGAGGACCTCGCGAAGGCGGGCGGTAGCGGCTGGGGCTGGCTCCTCGCCGCGCTCGGCCTCGCCGGGGCCGCCATCTTCATCGTCCCCAAGCTGGGGAAGGGCTGAACCATGACCACGACCAACCCCGAGAAGTTCCGCTTCAACATCGTCGGTGCCGACGAGGACGTCCCGCGCGTGCTGCTCGCCTACGGGCGTGGCTGCGGCGGCGAGGTCGCGTTCGTGATGCGCCCGCGCGACAACACGGCGCTGCTCGTCCACCAGGTGAAGCGGCAGCCCGCGAAGGTGTGGCGTACCGACCTCGGGCTCGCGCCGTCGCACGCGCCCGAGTTCGACGCCGATCCCACCTCGGCCGTCGCCGAGCTGCGGAAGCTGAAGTCCGGTCCTCCGCCCGCCGGGCCTGCCACCCTGAAGGGGAAGTGGGCGGGGCTTCTGCTCTGCACGGACGGCACCCCGAGCATCGTGCTCGAACGCCGCGTCGCGTCGTACGGGTCGCTGAAGCTCACGTCGAAGGCAGACGGGCGCTGGCTCGCCACCTTCGAGCGCGCCGAGAAGTGGTTCAGCAAGGCGAAGCAGGAGAGCATCGAGCGCTCCGGCCTCGCCGAGGCGATCACGGCCGGGATGGGGCTTGTCGTCGGGCTCGTGTCCGAGGCGTGCAGCTTCCGCGACACGCACCGCCGGAACACCGTCGATCTCGCCTTCGCCGCCCAGTACCCGCCGCGCCCGATCCCCGAGCGGCGCGACCCCACCGAGCGGTACAAGGGCAAGTCCAGCTTCCGCGCCGTGGAGCGGGACGACGGCTGGGTCGTCGTCAACGACGTGGGCTCGGTCGTGGCCATGTTCGGCAAGCGCGAGAAGGGCAAGGCCGCGAAGCACGCCAGCGCGCTCACGCGCGGGACGGTGCCCGTCGCCGATGCCCCGCCGCGGACGGCGGGGGTGCTCGTGCCCTCGCTGGATTCGATCCCGGCGCCCGAGCCGCCCTCGTGCCCGATCTCGGTCGCGCGCATCGCGTCGGCCACCGAGAAGGAGTCCCAGGCGTTGGAGGAGCTGGCCGGGTCGCTCTGGGGCTCCACCGAGGCCCCCGACCTGCTCACGCGCGCCGGGAAGCTCATCCGGCACGCGCAGTCGCTCGTCGCGTCCCCGTTGTGTTCGGGCAAGGAGCAGAAGGCGGCGCTGGAGGATGTGCGCCGCGCCGCCGGGGCCTACCAGCAGGCGTGGGACGCGATCGGTCGCGGCGAGAGCCCCGACATCGTCACCACGCTGCGCCGGATCTCCGAGCGCGTGTCGCTCGCCGCCGCGCGTGCCGCGAAGTCCTGCGCCGCCGGTCAGCAGAAGCTCACTGCGCCGGTGCGGAGCTCCGACGACGTGGTGAAGCGGATCGAGTCGCGGGAGACGCCCGCGCCCGTGGTATCGATGCAGCCCGTGTGGCCGCCCTCCGCGCCGCCGATGTCGGTCCCGACGACCGAGAAGCCGAAGCGCACGCGGAAGGCGAAGAGTCCGGAGGTTGATCCGGCGAAGGATGCGGCGCTCGTCGCGGCGTTCTCGGATGCGATCAAGCAGGCTGCGGCCCAGATGGGGGGTGCGTCGTGAGCGATGCCGCTGCCCTGGCCGCCGTCGAAACGGTCACGCCCGCGGGACAGATCCCGCCCGCCCCGGCCCCCGCCGTCGGCCCGCGCCTGGTCCCCGACCCGCAGCTCGCCGAGGGCTTCCTCACGCCGCTCGAAGCGGCGCTCGTGGCCGAGATCCGCGGCAACGGCGCGGCCGTCGTGTCCGCGCTCGGCGAGCTCAAGACCGAGATCCGCGAGGTCCGGACGAACCCGCCGTTCCGCTGGGTGCCCTGGTCGATGCTACTGCTCTGGCTGCTCAACATGTTCGTGATCGGCATCCTCGCGCTGGAGCGCGGGGTCGATCCGACCCGGGCGGCGGAGGCGGTGAAGGTGTTGGTGCCGAGCCTGCCGGTTGAGGCGGCTAGCGGGGCAGGGCCGTGAGTGCCAATCCTCCCGTCACGACTGTTGACTACCTCCGCTCAGATGACTCGATGGTCTTCACGCAGGTTATGTCGACCGCCGCGACTGCGGGCGGGTGCTTCGAATCCACGCCCGCAAGCTGCTTGTATCACGGATCAAGCGAACGTCGCCCGGAGCTCGGTGTCGTCAGATGCGCACCCGGAGAGCGCCAACGGCACGTTTCGAATCACTCAGAGGCTACTGGAGGGGAGCGAGTACCCCCACTGGGGGGGATCGCAGTGGTCCGCGTCCCGCAACGCCTTGTGGAAGTAGCTCAAATCGGTCCGCGGCCATCTACGAGTTCACGACGACGAACCACGGCGTCCATTAGCACCTTTTCCCCGGGTTGGAGGGCCGCGGGGCACCCGCCAGCGAAGCCCCGCCCTTCGCCGGCTACCAGGTCGCCGGCCCGCCGGGCGGGTGCGTCGTCGAGTGCGGCTGCAACTCCCGCGTCCGACGCATGTTGAAGGAGGCCGAAGCAGTCGGGGCCCGCGTCGCAGGGAACGGGCGGGATCGGAGCGACGACAACACGCCCTCGGGTCGGGGCTCTACGCGGTCGAGCAGCGCGCCAAGAACCTCGACGCGGCCGGCCGTCTCGCGCTCCGAAAGAAGAAGTCCGCGCCCGTCGCCGCCGACTTCGTCCGCTGGGTCGACGCCCACCACGCCGGCTCGCCCCTCCGAGTACTGAGACCTGCTCCCTCGCCGCTGGGCGGACCGCCGCGGCTGGCGGATCAGCGCGCCTGCGCCGACGCGCGGGCCCGCTCGGCAAAGGGGTCTGGGGGGCTCACCGGGACGCCTACGTCTATGGTATCTTGCCAGGCCGAGGTAGCTTAATGAATCGAAGACACGTCCTTAAAGGGACCGCGGCGCTGGCTTTGACAGGCCCGGGATGCGTCCGAGCCATGCCGGTGTCTGCCGTTGAGACCGGAGGAAGCTGGATCGATGAAATTGCAAATAGGTTCACGGATCCGTACGGGTTCATCAAGGACAGGGAGGGTGCTGGGTGGGGAGCGAACAATTGCAGCATCTGGACGAGCTGGTACTTCATGGTGAGGAAGTTGCGAGCCGAGTGGCCTGCTGGCCTCGAAGATAGGTTCAACCATCAGATACGCGTGAACTACTACAACGCGGACGACCACCCGGGCGTTCTCGTGAACAACGGCATAAAGCCGCGTGAATTTGCTTCTTGGGAGGATTATATTTCCGTCGCTGCGGCAAGTTCGATTTGCGATCCCCGTCAGAGTATCGCACATGACATTTACCGGCGCGGCTGGCCGTTTTGGCTTGGCCGTTTCGGATCGGGCGACAACCATCATGCTAGCTTCCCATTCTACGGGAGGATCGCCTGGGTTCCTGCATTTTTCGCCTTAGCGGCTACAATTGCGCCTGATCCCGCAGCAATGACCGCTCTGACCGCTGAGATGAAGAGTCGCGCGATCTCAACTGATAACACAGATCCGGGACGCTGGTTTCACGGATGGGAAATCTCACGCGCGACGTCGTATTGGCCTGACCCTATCTATCAGCAGGTACTGCGTGAATTCCGCGTGTCCTTCATGAGGACCAACCCCCATGGCATGTACGATGTCCTCGGCACTTACTGGGACCACACGCTCGACCACCCGCTTCGGCTGGCGTGGCGGAAGTGCGCGTTCCCGTAGCTACGGACTTGAGCCCACTCGGCGAGTGCCGATAGGAACGATGAACGCTCTCGGGGCGCTGGCGAGCGCGGGGCGTTAATTCGGCATCGAGAAGCCCACGGTGAGCCACGCCGCTACCTGCCGCCCGCGGCAAGTGAAACCGCCCCGCGGCAAGTGAAAGTCGCTGCCTTCCCCGCCCGGTCGCGACTATTGCCTCCCCATGAGTGCAGTCGCCGCCCAGCTCCTCGACGCCGTCGTCCCCCTCGTCCGCACCCGCCTGCCGAGCGGCGTGGACGTCGCGTATCTCGACGACTTCCTTGCCCGGAACCGCTGGGCGCTCGAAGCCGTCATCGAGCAGAACCTCGGTCCCGTGCTCGCGCGGATGCAGGCCGCGAACAACGCCGCCTTCCCCGTCGAGGACATCCCTGAGTTCTGGACCGCCAGCAAGCGCACCGCGGCGAACATCGCCGCGATGGCGACGGCGGCGAACCTGTACGCCCAGAAGCGCGCCCCAAACCCCGACGAGCGCACCGTGCTCGCCGGGTACTCCGGCTGGGGCGGGCTCTCCATCCAGACCGCCGCTGGCAAGTTCCCGCCAGGCTTCCCTCCGCCAGAACAGCGCGGACTCATTCATGAATTTTACACCCCGAGCAAGGTGGCGAAGGAGATCGCCCGTCTCGTCGCGCCGCTGGTACCCAGCCTTCCCCACGATGGCGAGACCGTCCACGCGCTGGAACCCTCGGCGGGTATCGGTCGCTTTCTCCGTGCGTTCGAGCCCGTTCCGGGCATTACCTGGCACGCCGTCGAGTGGTCCGAGCTGTCCGCCCGGATGCTGCACGTCCTGCGCCCCGACGTGGACCTCACGCTGGCCCCGTTCGAGCGCTGGGTGCGCGAGAAGGGCGCCGGGGCTGCGGGGCGTCTTGGGCTCGTCGTGTCGAACCCGCCCTACGGCATCCGCGGGGCGTCGATCGCGGAGGACCCAGACCGGGCCTACCGCGAGAAGATGGCGTACCACTACTTCCTTCGTCGGGGCCTCGACCTGCTCGCTCCCGACGGGCTCGGCGTGTTCCTCGTGCCCGGCGGCTTCCTCACGTCGCGGACGGCGCAGTTCGTAGCCCTCCGCGAGAAGGTGCTGAAGCGCCACCACCTCGCCGCGGCGTTCCGGCTCCCGAGCATCAACGAGAAGCGACGCGAGGCGATCTTCCCCGGCGCGATGCTCGTCACCGACGTGCTCTTCTTCCGTGCGCGTGGCGGCCAGCTCGACGCCGTGGACAGCGCCGACGAGGCCATCGTCTCCGGCGGCTACTTCAAGGCGTTCCCGCGTCACATCCTCGGCCGCGAAGTCGGCGACGACCACGGCGAGGACGACCAGACCGCGAAGCCGCGCTGGGGCTACCAGGTGCAGGGCGAGTTCACCGGTCTGCCCGCGCTCGTCGAGCGCCCGATCTGCGGCGATTGCAAGGTCATCGCCTTCCCGGCTCGGCAGGCCGCCGACCCCGCTGGCGGCAGGGGTCGTATCGGCGTCACCCGCGTCACCGAGGCCGATGTCGCAGACCTCCCGCGCGAGCTCGCCAGCGCGGTGCTGCTCGGGCTACGCGTGGACAAGTACCTCGCGCTGGTCGCGGCCGAAAACGCCGAGGAGCCGCCACTCTTGTGGCCCGAACTGCACGAGGGCCTCGCCGCCTGGATCACCACGAACGGCAACCCGCACGGCCGAATCGAGCTGGTGAAGCTCGCCCGTGGCGGCAACACCGGCGCCGAGCGCTTCCTGTCGGCGTTTGACCGCGCCGGGCACCTGATCGCCGGGCTCCGCAACAAGCCCCCGGTCATCGAGCCGCGGTTCAACGGCCGGGCCGACGACGTGGTCGCCCAGGCCGAGCACCTCTACCGCCACGCGCGGATGCTCTCGGTGCGCGAGCTCCTCGACTACCACGCTGGGCTCGGCGGGCCGTTCACGCCCGACCAGATCCGCGCGAAGGTGCTCGCGGGCGGCTGGTGCGTCGATGGCGACGGCTGGGACGAGCTGTTCCCGGCCGAAGTGTACCTGTCCGGGTCGCTCTGGCCGAAGATGGACCGGGCGATGGCGCGTCCCGACGACGCGCAGGCGAAGGCCCAGGTCCGCCGACTCCTCGACGCGATCAAGCCCGCGATCTTCGACGACATCGAGGGCGTCAGCGCGCGGCAGGGTTGGCTCCCGCTCGACCTCGTCGCCCAGTGGGTGAACGCGACGTACACCGGGTACGACGATGTCACCTTCGTCCGCCAGGGCGGCCTCGTCGCGCCGCAGGGCTGGCAGTACGACAAGATGTCGAAGAAGGAGAACGCCGGGGACATGCACCCCGAGGTGCTGCTCATCCTCGGCTGGATCAACCACGACAAGACGATGTTCGCGCCCTCGAAGAAGTTCGACGACGACAACGAGAAGGACATCGACAAGATCCGGATGAAGAAGGCGGCCGAGTGGGACGCCAGCTTCAAGGGGTGGGCCGGGGCCACGCCCGAGCGTCGCCTCGCGATCGAGCACGCCTACAACCGGCAGTTCCGGGGCTACATCGCCCCGACCTACACCGCCGAGCCGCTGGCCATCGCGCGCTGGCGGAAGGACGGCCCCCGGCTGCATCCCCACCAGGTCGCCGGCGGACGCCGCATCCTCGCGAACCGCGGCGGATTGCTCGCCTTCGATGTCGGGGTAGGAAAGACGTACACGGGCATCGCCGTGCTCGCGCGCGCTCGCCAGGAAGGTTGGTGCAAGCGGCCGGTGGTGCTCGTGCCCAACTCCATCGTCTGGAAGTGGGTCGCCGACATCCAGCGGGTGCTTCCCGACTACCGGATCGCGGTGATCGGCTCGAAGAAGAAGACGATCTCACGCGGCGAGCGGAAGGGCCTCGCCACGAGCGACACCGATACGCCCCAGGAGCGCGCCGAGAAGTGGACCCGGTTCCAGGCCGGCGAGTACGACGTGGTGCTCCTGACCTACACCGCTCTTGGCCGAACGCGGATGAACGAGAAGGCGGTTCGGGCCTACGCCGACAAGACCGAGGCGATCCAGCGCGAGGTGGCGCTGCGCCGTCGCAACGCGGCGAAGCGGAAGAAGCTGTCCGAGCGCGACGAGGCCATCCTCCGCGAGGGCATCGCCGCGTGGGTGGCGCAACAGATGGAGCTCGCCGAGGGCTGGGAGTACGACCCCGGCATCGCGTGGGACGACATCGGCGTGGACATGCTGATCGTGGACGAGGCGCAGAACTACAAGAACCTGTACCTCCCAGAGGATCGTGAGGGCGGCGTGCCCCGGTTCATGGGCAACCCCGGCGACGGCTCGAAGCGCGCGTGGCAGTTGGATTTCCGGTGTGCCGCGGTGCGGAAGCGTACGGGCGGCACTGGCGTCGTGCTCCTCTCGGCGACGCCCGCCAAGAATTCCCCGTTGGAGTTCTACAACCTCATCCAGTACGTCGATCCGGACGCCTGGCGTCGGATGGGCATCCGCGACCCCGAGCAGTTCATCGATCGCTACCTGCGGATCGAGATCCGGCCCGTCGTGACCCCGAGCATGGAGGTCGAGGAGCGCGGCGCCGTCGTCGGGTTCCAGAACCTCCACGAGCTGCGCGACACCATCCTCCGCTACGGCGAGTTCAAGACCGCCGAGGACGTGGGGTTGAAGCTCCCCGATCCGAAGGTCGAGATGGTCGAGGTCGATATGGACGCCGGCCAGGACGCCAAGTACGACCGCTACGTCCGCGAGATCGAAGCGGCGCTGAAGTCAGACGACCCGTCGGACAAGGCGAAGATCCTCGGGCTGCTCGCCCGCATGGCGCTCGTCGCCATCCACTCGCAGCTTGACCAGGGCTACGGCTGGAAGAACGCCGAGCAGGTGAGCGACCCCAGCTCGCCGAAGTTCGAGGCCCTCGCCGAGCGTGTGCTCGCCAACCGGACCTGCGGCCACATCGTCTTCGTGGACAACGTCGCCGCGCACCGCTGGGTCAAGATGGTGCTCGTCCGGGAGGGGATCGCGGCCGATCGGATCGGCGTGCTGAACGCCGAGGTGGCGCCCAACGCCGCCGACCGCCAGCGCATCGCCAAGGAGTTCAACGGCGACCCCGACGAGGGCGCGGCGCCCAAGTTCGACGTCGTGATCGCGAACCAGATCGCCTACGAGGGCATCGACCTCCAGACGCGCACCTGCGCGATCCACCACCTCGACCTGCCGTGGGAACCTGCCACGTTGCAGCAGCGGAACGGGCGCGGCGTTCGGCAGGGCAACACGCTCTCCGCCATCGCGATCTACTACTACTTCGCGCGCCGCAGTCAGGACGGGCTCCGCTTCAACCTCATCCAGGGAAAGCGGGGTTGGATGACCCAACTCATCAAGTCTCAGGACCGGGACACCAACAACCCCGGCGCCCAGATGGACATGGGGCCCGAGGAGATTCTGCTCCTCATCAGCCGGAACCCCGAGCAGACCCGCGCCCGACTCGAGGCCGTTCGCGCCCAGCGCGAGGCAGAGGCGAAGAAGAAGATCGCGGCCGAGGCGTCGAAGCTGTTGCGCGCCATCAATGCGCGCTTCCGCAACGCCGAGCGCACGAAGGACGGCATCGAGGCGGCCCGTCTGCGCGGCGAGGCCGAGGAGCGGCTGAAGCACCTGTCCCGGGTGAACGTCGATGCGTGGCCGTGGGCGCCGACCGCGGTGGTCGTCCGCGAACGCCCGGTGCTCGTCGCCGAGGGCGGCGGTCCCGTGTACGAGGGCCTCCGGGCGGGCATCCCGAGCGCGTGGAACGCCTCGCGCATCGACTTCATCGAGTTCGGGAAGGTCACCCGGGACGGGCAGATCGCCTTGCGCTCGGCCGGTGACGCGACGTGGAAGCTCGCGAAGGCCGATGACGGCAATTTCACCTCGCTCAAGCCGGAGAACTACGGCGCGACCTTCCCGGCGGACGAGGAGCCATCCACCATCCGCGCGGTGACTCAGGCCGCCAACGACCGGCTCCGCTACTCGGGCGACTGGCCCGGCCTGGGCTGGCAGCACGCACCCGACGCCTGGGTCGAGCGCACCTGGCCGCAGGTGGCCGACACGGTGGTCGGCGCGCTCGCGAAGGTGTCGTACTACAACCAGCAGAGCCAGAAGATCCCGGTTGTCGCTCCGTCCGGGCTCCGCGTGGTCAACGCCGGCGCCGCATCGGGGACCGCCGGTGTCGACGTGCTCCCGCCGACGGAGGGCGGCTGGCAGGCGTTCCTCGCGCAGGCCTCGGCGTCGGGGCTCAAGTTCGGCGAGCTCGCGGAGGCGGGGCGCTGGTGGTGGGGTCGGTCGATCCCGCGGAACCTGCTCTCCGGCGAAGCCGACGCGGGCGACGATGTCGCCGAGGGGGCAGCGTGAGCAAGGGCAACAACATGCCGCTCCTACTCGGGGCGGGGGCGTTCGGGCTCCTCGTGCTCGCGGCGGCGGCATCGCCGTCTGCGCGGCGCGTTGCGAAGGAGACCGCGGAATCGGCAGGAAAGGCAGCTAAGAAACTGGAGGAGAAGGTGGAAGAACTCATCACCGATTGGATCCCGACGCTCCTTCGCAAGACGAGCGAGCACGAGGGCAACTACTGGTCCGTGCAGGCCAACCTCGACGGCAACGGCGTCAGCTACGGCATCCTCCAGTGGACGCAGAAGTCCGGCTCGCTCGGCCGTCTGCTCCGCCAGATGGCCGCCGCCGATCCGTTGGCCTTCAGCCGCTTCTTCGGCGCGAGCTGGGCGCGGCTCCTCGACGTGACGGGCCGCGCCAGCCTCGAAGCCGTCGATGGCGTCGCGCTCTGGGCGGAGCCCTGGGTGTCCCGCTTCGCCGCCGCCGGGCGTTGGCCCGCGTTCCAGCAGGTGCAGGCCCGCGTCGCGGCGGAGTCCGAGTACATGGCGGGCGCCGTCGAGATCGCGGGCGTGCTCGGCGTCTCGACCGAGCGGGCGATGACGTTGTACTACAACCGCACCGTCCACCAGGGCGCGGCGGGCGCACTCGGGCCGGCGAAGCGGCTCGTGGCCTGGTACGCCGAGGGCCCACGTCGCCGTCCGGCCGTCCCCAACGATGTCGTCGCCCAATACGCCTGGACGTGCGCGTCCAAGTTCCGCCGCACCTCCGCCCCCGCGCGTCGGAACTACAACGACGACGGCAACATCTGGTGGTCGCCGGTGCCGACCGAGTGGTCGGAGCTGGGGCTCGGCGCCTACCGCGTGCGCCGCGTCTCCGTGGCGGGGGTCTGGCACGCCGTCACCGGCCCGCCGTCGAAGCCGTGGAGCCTCTACGACCTCATCACCAAGCGGTCGAGCGACATCCTCACCGACATCACGCTCCGCGACGTGCCCGTGGACCTCGCGGCCACGCGCCGCGCGGCCTGACTCTCTCTGCCGATCTCACCCCCACCCCAAGGACCAACGCCATGAATCCGAACCTCCCCGGCGGCGCGAACTACCGCCGCTCCGCAACGCTCACCGTCGAACCTCCGCCCCCACCGCCGTGGGACCTCTCGATGGTCGATCTCCCGCCGTGGTTCTGGCCGCTGCTCCGCGACCTGATGGAGCTGGCGGAGCGCACCTTCGGACCCGAGAGCGGGCCGTACAAGCACGACTTCGTCGCGACGGCACTTCTTCGGGCGCTGGAGACTCACCCGTGCAGCGATCTCGAAGACCTCGGGCCGGAGGACGTTCGCGACGACCTGCTCGCCATGTTCATCCGGGGCGTCTGCGCTCTCCAGTTCCCCCGGCCACGCACGTCCACGTCGGCGCTCCAGATGGCGGTGGACCGGCTGAGGGAGGCCAGCGGCCACCTCGCCGAGGCGCGTGAGCGAGGCTTCATCCCGTCCTGACCCACCCCCTCGGAAAACTGCGCCACGGGCCCTTCCTCGGGGTCGGCGAGCGGGCCATCCCGGACCCCTCCCGCCCCCGCCAACAGGGCTCGTGGGCCCTCCTACGCCTTCGAGTCGTGAGTGAATCATGTTCGCTTTCCTCCGTCGCAACCCGTCGCCGCTCGCGCATCCCGCGCGCGGCCGAGGTGCGTCGTGAGGGTGCTCGACCTGTTCGCCGGTGCCGGGGGCGCGGCGCTCGGGCTCCACGACGCCGGGTTCGAGCACGTTGCCTGCGTTGAGCGTGACGCCTCGGCTGCCGCCACGCTCCGGGCCGCCGGTTTCCCCGCCGTCGAGGCCGACGTGCGCGACCTCGACTACGCCGCGCTCGCCGGGACCATCGACGTGTTGTGGGCGTCTCCGCCCTGCCAGGCGTGGTCGAGCGCGAACCAGCACGCCGGGCTGAAGGGCGAGGAGGACGTGGCCCGGAACGGGTGGCCGTGGACCCTTCGGGTGACGCGCATTGTCCGCCCCCGTTGGGCGATCTTCGAGAACGTGAAGAACGCGCGGAGCTACGTCGAGCGCGTCGTTGTACCCGAACTGCGCGCGATGTTCGCCCACGTCGCGGTCTGGGTGCTCAACGCGGCGGACCACGGCGTCGCCCAGAGCCGGACGCGCCTGTTCGTGATCGCCGGTCCCCGGCCCGTGTCCCCGCCCGAGCCGAGCTCGTCGCGCCGAACGATGCGGGATGCGATTGCGGTGGCGTGGGATCGGCCGTCGCCGTGCGTGATGACCAACGAGTGGAAGGGGCGACCGACCGACCCGAGTTGGTGGGCAAAGCTGAACAACGCGAGCGACGCGCTCGCGATTGCCACGCACGGAGCCCGTCGGAAGCTCACCCTCGGCGAGTGCGCCACGCTCCAGACGTTTCCCGAGGGCTACCCCTTCGTTGGCGATGTCGAGTCCCGGTACCGCCAGGTCGGGAACGCCGTCCCACCGATGCTCGCTGCGGTCGTCGCCCGCGCCGTGCGCGCTGCCGAGGAGGGGGCGTCCACGGTGCGGGAGAGCCTCCCGGCGGTCGCATCGCGGATCGAACGGGTGCTCACGGCCGTCGTCGCCGGCGTGCGCGCCCGCCCGCCGTGGGGCGTCGACCCTGACGACATCGACGCCTTCATCGGGCGGAATGCCGGGTACCTCCGTGCGCTCATCTCCCACGCGCTCCACCGGAGGTCCGCGTGAAGATCACCGGCCACGATGACCGTGGGCAGGAGCTACGGGTGGTCCCTCACGGGGACGCCAACACACCGGCCGAAGCTGCACCGAGCTTCGTACTCGGTCCAATCCGCGCACATGGCGGCCATGCATTCCATCTCGCCGCAGCCTTCTTCGCCTTCGTGACCATTCTCGGGCACGGGGAACCCGTTCGTGCAGTCGCAACCCCGCAACTCCGGGTCGGGCTGACAACCGATGATGCATTCGTCGTCGGACGAGCAGGCGCAGTCGTCGCCCTCGCAAACTCGCGTGGGGGTGCAGCCAGCGGACGCGAAAGCGACCACGAGAAAGCTGGCTCGGAGGCTGCTACCCAACATTTACCCACAGTAGCCGCCCGATCCTCGTCGGGCGACTGGAGGTCGACGTGAGCGTGTGCCCCTGCTCCCACCCCATGCCCGCGCCCGGCGCCCAGAAGGCCGTCGCCCGCGTCCGCATCGACCACATGGCCCTCCGGCGCGAGCTCGGCGGCGTGCCCGAGATCCGCGAGGCGATGACGGCGAAGGCGTCCGGCCGCCCGTCGGCCAACGTGTCTGTGCTGTGGGGCTACTTCACCAAAGCCGTTTACAAATCTGGCGATCTACCGTGGTTGGCGACCCGTGAAGCCTTGCAGAACTCGATCGATGCCGTCAAGGCTGCGATCCGCGCTCGGAAGCTGAGGCCCGAGGACGGGTACTTCGCCGTGGTATGGGACGCCGCCGAACGATCCTTGTCCTTCGCCGATAACGGAATCGGCATGGACGCCGACACCATCATCGGCAAGTTCCTGTCGATCGGCGACAGCGGGAAGCGCGACGCCACCGACTCGAGCGAGGCCGCGGGCGGGTTCGGCGTCGCGAAGGCGGTGATCCTCGGGGTCAGTCGCTCGTTCAAGTGGCGGATGCACACCCGGGACAACCTCGCCATCGCCGATGGGGCGGACGCCGAGGTGCAAGTGTACGACGCCGAGCGCCGCGACGGCACGATGCTCACCGTCTACGACATCGACCCCGACTCGATCCGGTATTGGGATCGCGCGCGCGGCGTCTACGTCGGCATCGAGGACCGCCTCAAGGAGCTGCTCGCCGCGAACGACCTCCCCGGCATCCGCCTCACGTTCAACGGCGTCGAGGTGAAGCCGATGTTCAGCCGCCGAGGCGGCTCCCGCGTGAGCGTCGAGGGATCGTGGGGAGAGGGCACGACGGCCGCAGTGAAGGCGTACCGCCGCGCACCCGGCGACCGCGGCGGGGCGTACTACCTGCGTTTGGGCGGCTTGTTCCAGGTGAAGATCCCATCGCAGCGCGGCGGGCTCAAGGCAGACGTGGTGGTGGACTTCTCCACGACCGTGCGCCCGGGGGCGCGGGGCTACCCGATGAACGCGGCTCGTGACGGGTTGCAGGACCAGGCTGCGTGGACCTTCTCCGACGTGGTCGACGACGTCGAGCGCGAGAACGAGTCGGTCGGCAAGAGCGAGGAGGACGAGTGGATCGACCCCGAGGGCGACGACGACACCGGCGGCACCGAGATCGCCGACCAGATGGCAGCAGCGTTCGGGGACGCCGACGTGCAGCGGGCCATCGCCGAGGCTGCCGGGGGAATCCGAGACTTCTACGGGGAGCAAGCCAAGTACGGCGGCGTCGAGGAGGTCACCGCCTCGGCCGCTCCGCGCGGCACCAAGGCCGTCGCCGAGGGGGATGCGCCCGAGCGCGGCTGGGTGTTGCCCGCCGGGATGGAGGTCGCGGCCGGCGGCGGCGGGCTGGCTGCCGACATCGCCGCGCCGTCCGACGTGCGGGCCGCTGGGGTGCTCCGCGCGATGCTCACCAGCGCCGACGACCAGGGCAAGGCGGCGGGTGGGGTGCGCGTCGTCATCGTCACCGAGCAGGTGGACCAGGCGCTCCGCCGCGCCGAGGCCGGGCAGCAGCTCGACGGCTGGCAGACCCAGGCCGTCGAGGCGGCCATCGACCGGGCGGCCGAGGCGGCGCTCGCGCCCGGCGGCGGCGGGCTCATCCAGGCGGTCGCCGTGTCGAAGGCGACGAGCGCGTTGGACGCGATCACGCCGTCGTGGGCGAAGCAGCTGGACAAGGCCGAGCGCCGGATCAAGAACCCGTTCGGTCGCTTCGCCGGGATGCGGATCAGCAAGAGGACCTACGACCGCGATCGAGCGCGGCGCTTTCGGAAGAACTACGCGAAGTGGGTGCCTTTTCTGCTCGCATGGGACGGCACGCTCCGCATGGTGGCGACCGAGGCCCGCATCCGCCGCACGTTCCGGCCGGGCTTCGTGCTCGACGACAACGTGGTCGCCGAGGCCGTCGAACGGCCCGGGGGTCGCCGGTTCGTATTCATCCACCCGGACCGGATGGCGCAGGTTGTGAAGGCCCACCGCGAGCGCCCGCTCGCGCTGGCGGCGTTCCTGCACGGCGTGGCCGTCCACGAGCTGACGCATCTCGATGGCCTCATGGGGGAGGGCCACACGGAAGAGTTCGTTTCGAGGAGGGAAGATCTCGGGGCGGCAACCGCGCACCTGCTCCCGGCGATCGCCGTCCTGGCGACGAAGCTGCTCCGGCTCCCCGAGCGGGAGAACGAGGACGCGCGGCGGATCGCGAAGCTTGAGCGGCAGCTCGCTGCGGCGCGGGAGGCGGTGAAGACCGAGAAGGCGGCAAACGCGGCGATGGTGCGGGAGCGCGAGCGCGCGGCGGGGCGGATGGCGCTGGAGCCGGTCGCCACGTTGCCCGGCGCGAGCTCGCGGGCGGAGCGGCTACTCGAGGTGGCCATCGGGGTGCTGCGGGCGAGGCCGCCGGTGGGGGTGGAGGCGGCGTACATCGAGGGGTTTGTGGGGCGGAACCGGGGGGCGCTGCTCGGGATCGTGCAGGGGGCGTTCGGGGGGTGACGTAACTTCGGCCGGTTCGGCACGATTCACCGGCGCTCCTCGACACGCGCGTCACGGCGGCCGTCTCGGTTCCGCGGTACATGGGACCGTGCCTGCGCGCTACGAGATCGCCAAGACCTACCCCTCGCGGGGGCCGATGCAGCAGTACCGGCTGGCGTCGTCTTGTTCTTTCGCCTGCTTCAGGTGCCATCAGGCGAAGACGTCGAAGTTGGTGACCGTCGCGAACGGCTCCTGGTCGAGCCTCTTGTGCAACGGTTGCTACGGTCGCTTAGTCGCTCTGCACGACATCAAGGCGGGGGCGGACCCCGTCGAGGAGAAGGCCTCCAAGCTCGCGGACCGCCTGTTGGAGCTCGCGTCCAGAGAGGATGTGGAAGCTGCGTCGAGGCTGCTTCTGGTACGTCGTGCTCAAGCGAGGCTACTCACGGCGGCTGGCCTTCGGTTTCTGGCGACGTCGAAAGTGGTCGCGGAGGGGCTATCGGGGCACACCGACCTCGATTGGTCCGCGGCTGTGATCGGCCTGGGCAAGGCGTTCGAGGTCGAACTCGTGCACCGCGTTGTGGAGCCGCTGAGGGCCGCTTGCAGCGGAGTCGACCTGTCCAGCGACATCATCGACAAGGACCTCGGAAGTCTGGCTCGCTATTGCTCCGGCCGACACCCAACGCCACCGTCCATCGGAAGCGTACGTCACGCGCTCCAGACGGCCGAAAACTCGAAGGTTAGGGCCGCGTCGAGCCCCCTGGTGAGGGCATTTCACGCAGTCTCGAGGCGGTGGCCGAAAGCAGACTGGCTCACGCGCGCCGATGGTGGGCTCGCAGCCATCGAGGAACTCACCACCCGATACCGCAACCGGGCAGCCCACACAGACGTGCTCACGAAGCAGGACTACAACGATTGCCTGGAGCTCGTGGCCGGCAACGGCGGCGTCTTGTGGGAATTGATCCTATCGACATCGGGTAGGGAATAGGGCTACGTGACGCCTGCCGGCCTCCCCGGCGAAGTACCGGGCATAAAATAAGAAAATCTCAGCTCGGAGCGGCGTGGAAGCGCCTCGTTCCCACCGTGCGCCTTCGCAACGGCTCGGGCGGCGTAGATCAGAGTTGCTTGTTTCGAGCGGCGTCCTGATCGTCCAGCATCGCCCCGTGGATCAGCGTCAATTTCACGGCGTTCATCACCGCGAGCAGCGGAATAATGAGCAAGTGAGTTTTCGCTAGAAACGCCGAGTACGGCACCGAATCCTCGCCTTGGACGCGAAGTTCCCCAGACTGCAGATGGTGCCGGACCTTTGCGTGACCAATCTTGTTCCGAAGTCCTCGGTCGAGGGTCTCGGTCCAGGCAGTTTCCCAAACGGGCAGCCCACGGAGATACAGCGCACGCTCCCAGGATGTCAGTTTATGGAACGCCGCCACCGTCTTTGGCTGGCGCTTCGCGGAAAGCTCCGGTGGGTGGACGAACGCATCGACGGACCCGCGAGTTGACACGTTTAACCGCCCCATCAGGAATGGAAGGGCGGAATGACAGGCCTCAAATACACGGATGTACAGATCGCGGAGGGCGGGGAAGTCATCCCGATACACCCGCAGATCACCATACTGCGCCCGTGGCTCCGGCATGAGGTTCATGGTGAACCCCGGCATCCACGCGTCGTGGCTGCGAATCCACAACCGAAAGCAATCGAAGAGCTCGTTCTGAAGGTCAATCAATTCCGACGTCGCAACCGCGGTGCGCGTCGCGACGAGAAGGGCGGCGCTGTGCGCGCAGGCCGGATTCTGCACCTTATTCCAAGCTTCCTTCATCCGTGGATAGATATCCGCTGTCCACACCGGGGCAGTCAGGAGGTCGAGGAGCCTGTGCATCGTGTCGTGGCGGTGCCAAACGAGCGTTGGAAGGTTCTGATCCGGCCAGACCTCCGGTACCGCAGCGTCGAAGGCGGACCAGTTTCTATCAAGGTAGTATGTAATGAGGCGGTCTATGCGCTTGCCGTCGGCTTCGATCAGCCCTCGAAATTTGCCCGACCCCTTCACGTAAAGGTCGAGCCTATTCCCGAGGATCATGTGCAGGTAGATGAAAGGCGAACCCCCGACGTCCCACATCTCCTTGGCGCTGCCGAGTAGGGGAATACTGGAATCAACCGTGACGACCTGGGTGCCTGGCGGTTCCTTGTCGAGGTACAGCTGCTCGCCATCCTCAAGATTCAACGCGACCTTCGGCGGTGCGGAGGCATCGATTGCCCCGCGAGTGGCGACGCCGCACGCGACGCAGACATAGTAGAACGGCTGTGTGTCCGGCCCGCCGATGCTCAGACGCAGGGCGATCACCTTGGAACAACCAGGGCAACGCACATGAGTGCGGGCGATCACGGGGCCTCCTGGCGACGTGGTGACCTCAAGCGGTCTCAGGCTCGCTGGCCCCGGCCAGCCACGCCCTGGGGATGAGCTTGATCCCTTGTCGCCACTCGTCCACGAGATGAACCCCGACCACGCCACCCCACACGTCCGCTCCGGCATGATCCAACACAATCGCCTGGAGCCCACCCTTCAACTCCGCGACGACGAACGCCATCGTCTCGAAAACCTTCCGAACCGCGGCGGCGTCTTCGTCGCGCAGGTGTGGGTCCAATTCCGCGTCGGACCCACCTTTCCCCGCGATGCGTTGCGGAAAGTACACCTGACTCGGCTGATCGTAGACGAGAAAGCTGGGGACCGGGCTCGAACCCTCGGACTGGAAGAACCACTGGAGCGCGAGCGAGTATGCCACGTGGTAGGACAACCAGTTGGCGCCGCTGCCAATCTCCCAGAGGTAGTCGATCCGGTCGAGCCCATGAACCTGAACGGTAAGGTCGGGGAGCGACAGCGAAACGGGATCGTTCGGTCGCTCGGCATCCAGCTTCGGGACGAGCTGACCGGCGAGGGCAGCCACCTTCCCCAGCGCGCGATCAAGCCGCCCCTTGCTGCCGGCCGCAGAGAGCTGCTGTTGAAGCGCCGCTTGCCGCTCGCGGAGGTCCGCCACCTCCTGCGCGAGCTCGCTGTCGGAATCGACCGCGTCGTGCGTGAGCAGGGCTTGCTCCAAGCCGCCGACGTAGCGGCTGGCAGCGTCATTTCGAAACTTCTGCTCGTTCGCGGACTTTGAGTGGCTCTGGAGGGCGGAAATCCGGATAGAAAGTGCCTTGAGCTGCTCCGTCGCCTGACCGATCTCTTCCTTCACTCTCTGGCTTTCCCGCTCGAACGAGACGGGGACCTCCCGAATGGCCACGGCCTCTTTCTCCACCGCGTCAAGCGCGACGCAAAGGTCATCCAGAGTCGGATGCGGGTCCCCGAGCGGTCCCTCACAGACCGGACAGGCCCCCTCGGACGCACTCAGACTCCGGAGCCACCTCGCGAGCGCCAGCCGGTCGCGCTGGACTTGCAGGGCCGCACCGTAGCTGTCGCCCGTCTTCCTGAGCCGCTCCATCTCGCCGTACCGGCGCCGAAGCACGGAGAGCCTAGCGGCTACCCGTGAATCCTCCTCCACCAGCGCATTCAACTCCTGGACCGCAGCCTCGACCTGGCCACTGTTCATTGAGATCTCCGGGCGCCTGCCGACCGCGTCACGGAGAACAGCGACCAACTGTGCCCGGGTTGCCCCGGCAGGAACCGCCACGGTGACGAGCCCCAGCTCGCGGCCGCGGCTCACCCACGCCTGCAGGTCCGCGATCCAACGCTCCGACACACGACGAAGATTCGTCAACTCGCGGTCTTTCCTCAGCAGTTCCCGGCGGACCGTTTCCAGTTCATGCTGGGCGGCGAGCGTCTGCGGGGTCACCGCCTTGAGCACGTAGGGGAAAATCGTCTTGAGCTTCTCCCTGTGCTCGTAGGTATCTGCCTTGTAGAAGAAGACGTCCGGGTTGGCCACGATGTTCTGGGGTTGAAACACGAACGCCATGAGATCGCGAAAACTCGGGCGACCCTTGAAACCACTACCAAGGCCCTCAAAGTCAAAATCAAGGAGGGACAGACCTGCGAGTTCGTCCAGGCGATGCTTCACGGCGTCCGCAGTCGTGTTCTTCTCGGTGATGACGTCGGGAACAACCACCCGTTCCGCCTCGATCACGAACATGTCGGACGTGCTCTTCTGCACACCCGGCTCGCGGCGGGCAAGGAGGAGCTGACCGCGCGTCGTCTGCACCACTACGCCGAACCAACTCGTGCAGTTACGGATGGTCTCCACGGGGATGGCGCACTTTTCAGCGCCCATGCAGTAGTCGATGATGGGGACGATTGCGGTCTTGCCGGTCTTGGATGCCCCCGTGATCACGTTCACGCAACCGGGCGCGAACTCCACGATCCGGGGCTTGTGGGCAGAATCGCGAGGCCACAATACTACCGAAAGGACCTGAAACTGCATTAGAAACTCACCTTTAGGATGGATGCGACTTCGAACACTGTCAGCTCGGCAAACCACCGCCCGAGCTTCTCTGCGCCCGTGAGGAGCGGCCGGACGTTCGCGGTCGCTGCGGAAGGGCGGGCGTCGGAAAGCGCGATGAGGCGGCCGCGTTTCGAGTCGACGCTGACCAGCCGGGCGCCGACACCCAGGCGCAACGCCTGAAGCGACATCGGTCGCCATGCAAGCAGTCGATCATGGATCGCAAGCATCTTGTCCGCACCGGGCTCGTTGGACTGCGCGAATTTCTCCGCGAAGGCGCGCAGCCCGTTCCTGGTCCCCTGAAGGTGCTCCATCGAATCGACGTGGAGCACAAGCGGTAGGACCAGGAATGCGAAGGTCACCGGCGGGGAGTCCGCCGTGGGGTGTTGCGCTTGATAGGCCGAACAAAACCGCCACATAAGAACGGCGCCCAAGGCAGGATTCTGCACCAGTTCGGCTTCGCGGGAGAGGCTGCTCACGTTCCACCGGTTCGACGGGGCAGCAGCGTCGAATAGTCAGGGTGCCAGCCGATTGTCAGCGCGTCAGACAGCGAGTGGAAGCTCCCCCGCGTGAAGTATTCTGGACACTGCTGGCCGTTTACCGCTGCCCGGTGCTCGGCGCAGCGCAGGAAGAGCAGCCGACCTCTGGCCTCGGCGCCTAGGGCCGACTGTGCTATGGCGGTCTGATCTCGATGGTTCTTCCAAGTCCGCTTCAACTCCTTCTCGTAGGTCTGGAGCATTTCCGGGTCGACATAGCCCTTCTCAGCCCAAGTCGTGCGGTCGACGGCCGCTCGCAGGTGGTCGTTCACGGCTCCAAGAATGTCCTCGTCGTCGGCCTCGACGAGCTCAAGCTGTCGCACGTAGTTCCTAAACTGCCGGTGCGCGTCAATCTCCGCTGCCGACGGCTCGCCGGCAAACCCCATCAGCATGTCAGTGCGGTCGTGGGTGCGGCAGAAGGCCAGGAGAGCACCCTTAAAGTCGTCGTAAGCCAGGTATGCTGGGAGGCTCTGTTCGAGGAGCTTGTCGGTTTCGAGCTTGACCCACCCCAGCGCCCACCTCGTGACCGTCTCACACATTTCGGGGCTGATGAGTTGACGAGACATGAGAGCATGAAGGTCCGCGGTCGGACTCCCAGTGCCAAGCACGATTTCGAAGTTGGCGATGATGTCCGGGAGATGCCTCGAAATGGTGGTGTCCGACCACAGCCGAGCGATCTGAAAGCCCAGCTCCGCTGGAAGCTTCTCCCGCGTCGAGAACTCAGGAGCCGAGCCCCACAACCCCTCGCGGGCCTTGCGAAGCGCGGCGAGGGCCGAGGCGCCATCGCCCGCTTGGACGAACGACTGGGCGACAACGCCGGGCTCGACGGGGATCGAAACGTAGAGAACAAACCTGGTTCGCTTTGGGGAGATCACGCCCACTTTCGCGGCGTGGAGCCAGTTCGCGAGGGTCTTCCAGAGCGAGACGGCCCGGTCAGAGACGGGATTGTAGCCGTGCGTGCTCTTCGTCTCCTCGGCGATGGCAGTGCCGTCGGCCTTGGCTACGCCGACATCGCTGAAGGCTTCGAGGCAAACTGAGTCCCCAGGGGCGCAGTCTTCCAGAAGGCGCGCCAGGAGCCGTGTGACCTGGAGAGAGAAGCCGAGGCCCTGCCCAGCCGCCGTGGCCAGCTTTGGCGGGCCCGACGTTCGCCTCTCTCGCTTGCGGTTGGTGGCCTTCACGGTGGGTCGTCCGCGACTGACCGCCGGATCTCGCCGTACACCTGCGGCATCAGGAGAGCGGTGAAGGCGGTCTGGAACTCGCGATCGTTCATGAACTTGGCGAAGAACTCCTCGTTCTGCTCCATCCGGTCGATGAACAGGCGCTCCAGAGCCTTGGTGAAGACGTACCGGAAGTGGTCGAGGGTGTTCGCCTGCGCCGTCCGAACGAGGTCAGGGTCGGCGACGGCCTCGGCACGAATCTGCTCGACGAACAGCTGGTCGGCGATGGTGAAGTCAGTGCCGAACCGCTGGTTGAGCGCCTCGATGATCGTCGCGAGAACGACATACTCGGGCTTCGCGTTCCCGGACCCGACCTCGGTGGGCCCCCACACTGGCGCGGGCTCGTTCACCGTGAGCCCGATGTCGCCCTCGCTCGCCTTCTGAAGCCGGTAATATTGGAGCGCCACGTCGCCGCCGAGGTCCACCTCGGGCTCCCCGGCCTCCCGCTTGATCTTGGTAAGCAGGAAGCGGCCGTAGGCGTACCGCTTCTCCAGGTCAGCATCCTGGTAGGGCAGGATCTGGGAAAGGAACGAGTAGAGGTGAACGAAGGTTCGGAGCGACTTCTTGAAGGCGTCTTGCTCTTCCGTCGTGCGGCCCTTGTACCGGCTCGCCGCTGGGTCGATGAAGGCGTTGAGTCTGGCGTGGTCCTTCATCCCGTGCTTCGCGGCGAAGAACACCTTGGCGAAGCCCTCCACGTCGGAGCGGTACCAGATCTGGGCCTCGTCGAGCGTGGACATCAGCTCGTAGAGCCGCTGGGGATCGACATCTTCGCCGATGATCGTCTGCTCGTAGAACGGCTGGAATGCCTCCTGGATGTCCGCCGGCTCGTTCACGAAGTCGAGGACGAACGTGTCCTCCTTGCCGGGGTGGATTCGGTTGAGCCGGGAGAGCGTCTGCACCGCGTTGATGTTCGCGAGCTTCTTGTCCACGTACATGGTGTGCAGGAGCGGCTGGTCGAAGCCCGTCTGGTACTTCTCTGCCACGAGAAGCACCTGGTACTCTGGTTCCTCGAAGCGTTCGGGCAGCTCGGCCTCGCGGAGCCCGCCGTTCATCCCCACCTCGGTGTACTTCACCTTGGTGTCCGGATCCTCGACCTCCCCCGAGAACGCGACGAGCGCGTTCACGTCGGTGTAGCCTTTCTTCTTGATGTAGGCGTCGAACGCAAGCTTGTACCTGACGGCATGCAACCGGGAGCCGGTGACGACCATCGCCTTCGCCTGACCGCCGATCTTCTTCCTCGTGAACGACCGGAAGTGCTCGATGATCACCTCCGTCTTCTGGGAGATGTTGGTCGGGTGGAGCTCGACGAACCGGGCGAGAGCCTTCGCCGCCTTCTTCTTCTCGACCTCCCGGTCGTCGCCGCCCTTGTGGAGCAGCTTATAGTACCGCTTGTAGGTCGTGTAGTTCTTCAGCACGTCGAGGATGAAGCCCTCTTCGACGGCCTGCCTCATGCTGTAGAGGTGGAACGGCTCGGGCTTCCCGTCAACGCCGGGCCGACCGAAGATCTTGAGCGTCTTGAACTTCGGCGTGGCGGTGAACGCGAAGTAGCTGAGGTTCGGGTGCCGCCCCCGGCCCGCGGCGACCTTGACGACCTCGTCCTGGGCGTCGTCCGTGTCGTCGTCCTCGGCGGGCACGCCGAGCAGCCCCTTCAACTTCCCGGCGGCTTCGCCGGTCTGGGAACTGTGCGCCTCGTCCACGATCACGGCGTACCGGCGCTGGGGGAGCTCGCCAACCTTCTCCGCGACGAACGGAAACTTCTGGAGCGTCGTAATGATGATCGGCACCGCGTTCGTGAGCGCGTCCGCGAGCTGCTGCGAGTCCTTCTCGATGCGCTGCACCACCCCCTGCTTGTGCTCGAACTGGTAGATGGTGTCCTGGAGCTGGCGGTCGAGCACGAGACGATCGGTCACGACCACGACGGAGTCGAAGATCTTGCGGTTGTCGCCGTCGTGGAGGTTGGACAGGCGGTGGGCGATCCAGGCGATCGAGTTGCTCTTTCCGCTGCCGGCCGAGTGTTGGATCAGGTAGTTGCGTCCGGCCCCGCCCTGCCGGGCGTCCGCGGCCATCTTCCGCACAACGTCAAGCTGGTGGTAGCGCGGGAAGATCATCGCTTCCTTGCGGACGACGCGCCCATCCTTGTACTTCTTCTCGCTCACCGCCAGATGGACGAATCGACCCAGGATGTCGAGGAGGCTGTCACGGCGCCAGACATCGTCCCAGAGGTACGCCGTGCGGTGCCCGTGGGGGTTCTCGGGGTTCCCGGCGCCCTTGTCACGGCCGAGGTTGAATGGGAGGAACGTCGTGCCCTTCCCGTTGAGCTGGGTCGTCATCCACGCCTGATCGGTGTCAACCGCGAAGTGGACCAGGGACCTCTTCTTGAAGGCGAACAGCAGGTGGCGCGGGTCGCGATCCTTGATGAACTGCTTGGTCGCATCGGCGTGCGTCTGACCGGTGAAGGGGTTCTTCAGCTCCACCGTCACCACCGGGATGCCGTTCAGCAGCAACGCGAGGTCGACCGAGTCGTTCTTGTCAGGGATGAACCGGAGCTGACGGCTGACGGCGAGGCGGTTCATCGCGTAGCGAGCGAGGCTGTCCGGGTTGAGGGTGTTGGCTGGAGCGAAGTAGGCAAGGTGGAGGGTCTTGCCGAAGAACTTGAAGCCGTGGCGCAAAACCGAGAGCGAGCCGCTCGTGTCCAACGCCTTCACCAGCGCGTCGAGAATCGCCACCTCGAGCAGGTCCCCGTGGTGCTTCGCCAGATCTGCGAGGACCTTCGGCTGGCTCGCGCGCAGGAACGCGAAGACCTCTTTCGGATTGAGGCAGCGGACCCGGTCGAAGTCGCCGGAGGGCACCGCGCCGTAGCCGCCGTGTGCGAGGAGCTCGGCCTCGATGAACTCCTCGAATGCGCGTTCGCTGACGATGCTGGTCAAGGGACTCCTCCAACCGAGAGCAGGGTATCCGTCGCGCGCGCATGGAAGTACCGGCGTACGTCCTGCCCGAGCGAGGTGTCGCGCTCGCCGAACATGCCGAGGAGCTTGTCCAAGGCCCCGTCGCCGCCTTTCGCGGTCAGGAGGCGGTTGAAGTCTGCACGAACTCCAAACCGCGCCTTTGCGCGGTCGTACAGATCCTCGACGGCCACGGAAAGCCCGAAGAACCCCACGTTCAGCGAGATCGCGGTCGAACCTGCGGGCGCATCGCCCGTGAGCCTGCCGAGGTCACGCGCGACGGCGTCGAGCGTCTTCTTGTGCTTCGCCAACGCTTTGGGATCCTGTTCGTCCATCGCGGTCTGGTACTCGCCCAACCACGTCCGGAGCCGACGGTGCTGATGGCGCGCCTGCACGGCGTTGAGCAGGAGATCAGCGGGGGTCTCCGAGGCGTGGATAATATCGGTCGCGATGGGCGGTAGCTCTACGACCGCCATCCGACGGTCGCTCCCCTGTGCGAACTGCTGCATGAGCCGTGCCCGTGACCGCTGGACCCATTCGACGGTTCCGCGCACTACGTCGGGTCGGGCGACGGGGAAGGTCGTCTGCTCCATCAGCCGACGCCGGTAGGGGTGCGCGGAGTAGACCACGTCGAGCGCCGCAGCCCGCGCCAGGTTGCCCGCCGACCCCCAGAGAAGCGCGCTCTCATGTTCGTGAACGGACTGCCGCGTGCGAGCGTACGAGATCTCGTTCTCGCGCTGCAACGTGCGAAGCGACGCCGTCGCGCAGATGTCTTCGACCAGCACGCGCTTCTTCTCGGCGATCCTGGGGTCGGAAGGAGCCACCGTCGTAGTGAGGATGTGGCCCGCCTCCTGGAGGGCGTTGAGCACCGTGCCCTCGACACGCCAGGCGTGGGCGTAGCCGCCGTCGATCGTGACGCTTTCACGAAGCACGATGTCCAGCACCAGATCCAGGAGGCACTGGAGTTGGATGGCGGCCTCGGGGGCCACGTCCCAACTGTGGGCGTCGGCGGCGCCGTCCACGCGGATGGTCTTGATGCGGGTGGGTGAGAAGCCGCGGGCGAGCGCGTGCGAGACATCCTGGAGGGTCCAGTTGTCGAGGAGCGCGGCGTCGCGCGTGGTCATTGTGAGACCCCGACCGAAGAGCGCACGTCGATCCGGCCGGTGACCGCGTCGGTGATGAGGGCGTGGCGCCTCCTACGAAGTACGTCGAGTTGCTGCCCCAGCGCGCTCTCGGCGGCGAATGCGCCAAGCAGGTGCGCGCGGACTCGGTGGACGATCGCCCGTTGCTCATCGATCGGAGGCAGGGCGACCATGAGATTCTTCACAGTATCCTGGCCGATATTCTGCATGGAACCGCTCGTGCCAGTCGCGTCAGCCTCCATCTGGTCGCGGGCAACCGTCGACCGCAGGTACAGTGTCAGAAAGGCAGCGTCCAGGATCACAGGATCCGGTGAGAGCCTGTAGAGCTTGTCACAGAGCAGTAGACGGCCTCGAACCTCCGGTACGATTCCAGCCGAGCCAACCAACTCCCTGGTGTTTGCTCGGGACATCAGGACGTCGCCCTCGCGCACCTCGTATTCGGCAACGGGCTCAAGACTTGCGGGAAGCGCCTTGGCCTCGGTCGGGTCGAACGCCCATCCGTTGACGCACCCGACCTTAAGTACGCCCCATTCGTCGTCTTCCGGTGCTCGGTTTTCGCATTGCGGGCTCCAGCCCTGTTCAATTCGACGCAGCGCGAACTTCAGCCGCTGGACCTGCCAGTGATTCGGCACGCGCCCGAGGCATCGGATGCCGCTCTCCAGAAGGTCGGGTTCCTGCGCGACGCCTCGGGTCACCGCGCGCCCGATGACGGCGCGTCGCTTTCGGTTGAGCGCCTCCAGGAGTCGAGTTTTCGCCCCAATTAATTCGTCGATAGCTGCAGTCCGTTCATCGAGAAACGCGCTGATGCGAACCTGCTCGTCGAAGGGCGGGACCAACGCCAGGATATTGCCGATCTCCGAGGCATTGATCGCCGGGTAGCTGACACCGGTTGAGCGGGCACAAATCTCGTCCACAACGCCCGTCGATCGCAGATAGTAGAAAAGATACTTGGGGAACAGGCGAGCGCCGGGTCGCAACACAGCGAAGCCGGTCGAACACACCCGGAGCGGGCCGTCGGGCTCCGTATCGAGGTAGGCGATCGCCTTCAGGTAGGTTCGCACCGTCGATACCAGCGTGTCCCCCGAAGTTGGCAACCGGCGAGCCCGGGAAGGCGCGACACCGAACGACATTCGCTCTTCCTCTAAGACCTGGCCACGCCCATCCACGTTCCCGATGTCGATGTACGCGATCTCCAGGTCAGGGTCCGTGTCTTCACCGAGGGCCGCATCGTTCGTGGTCGCGACGAACTTCAGCCTGAAAACGTCCCAGTGCCGCGGAGCGCTGCGCAGATAAGGCAGTCCGAATTCTCGCCGGGCGAGGTAATCCGCGTTCACGACATCACCGCCTTCAGCATCCCAAGAATGTCCGTTTCCAACGTGCGGATCTCGTTGTCGAGCTCTTCGAGCGATCGGATCGGCGTGTACTCGTAGAAGTGCCGGGTGAACGGGATCACATACCCGATCTTCGTCTTCTCCTCGTCGATCCATGCGTCGGGCCGGAACGGTGTCACCTCCCGTGCGAACCACTCGTGGATGTCCTCTTTGAGCGGCACATTCTCGGTGTCGCGCAGTCCGGAGTCCGGCACCTTGGCCCACTTGCCCTTCACGAGGTCGAGGAACGGTTCGGCCCCGGAGTCGCGCTCGCCGAGGCTGCGAATCAAGGCCTTGTAGAGTGGCGTGTGGGGCTTGAGCCCTGCCTTCGCGAACAGGCGGCCGAAACCGGCGTCGAGCGCATCGCGAACGAGATGCTTACGGTCTGGCTCCACCTTGGAGATGCCCGCTCGCAGCACCTTTGCCGCCTCCTCGTCTTTCAGGCCAAGATCGTCCCATTCCGTCGTCGCGTAGAAGCGGTGCCGCCGGATGTCGTCGTTCAGGAAGTTGAACCGGGCAGGCCGCTCGACGGTGATCTGACGGTACCCGAAGTCCTCGTTGTCGAACACCTTCACCGCTGGTCCAGGCTTGGCGTCAGCGTAGAGCCGGGAGACCGCCGCGACGTGCTTGGCCGGGATGAAGTTGCGCTTGTTCCCGAGGGATTTCCGCATCTTCTCGTACATCCCCGTCGCATTCACGAGCAGGACCTTGCCCTTGCGACGCGGAGACTTCCGATTCGTGACCACCCAGATGTAGGTGTAAATGCCCGTGTTGAAGAAGAGCTGGTCGGGAAGCCCGATGATGGCTTCGAGGTAGTCCTGCTCGATGATCCAGCGTCGGATGTCGCTTTCGCCCGAGCCGGCGTCGCCGCTGAACAGCGGCGACCCGTTGAGTACGATGCCGATGCGGGCGCCCTCGGGGTTCGCGTCGGTGATCGGAGCCATCTTCGAGATCATGTGCAACAGGAACAGGAGGGACCCGTCGCTGATCCGTGGAAGCCCCGGACCGAAGCGACCGTTGAACCCTTGCTTCTTGTGCTCGTCCGTGACCTGCTTCTGGACCGTCTTCCACTCAACCCCGAAGGGCGGGTTCGACAGCATGTAGTCGAAGCTCTCGCCGCGATGACCGTCTGTAGGCCCCCAAGCCCGACCGTCCCCACCCCAGCCTGACGCCCCGGCCTCCGCCGTCCTCTCGCCGATCCGTCCACGGATCAGCCTGGGCTGCTCATCGTCGGGCTAAAGGTGGAGTCCCGCCGGG
>CAJBVW010000060.1 GCA_903959175.1 uncultured Pseudomonadota bacterium | reverse complement strand
GGCGGCTCCGACACCGCCGCGGACCCCACCGCCCGCCTGGACGCCACGCTCGTGGCCACCGGCGCGGAGTGGGCGCTCTCCCTGCGCGACGCGGACGACGCCGGCCTGGGCGACATCGTCCGGGAGCTCACCTTCTCCACGGACAAGGGCCTCGCGGTCACGCAGGTGGACGGCGCGGCGCTCGATCCCGCCGTGGTGCTGTTGCCCGCCACCTGGGACGAGGGCGCCGCCGTCGTCTCCGGGGACTACACCGCCACGACCGATCCGCTGGCCGCCGCCGTGACCTGGTACGGCACCTTCGCCGACGTCGTGACCGTCCGCGTGTCCGGCCCCGCCGGGGATCCGCTCGCCGGCCTGCTCCGCTTCGCGCCGGACGTGGGCCTTGTCCAGTTCGCCCTCGGGGACACCGCGGGGGACCTCGTCTGGTACGACCCCGCCGCCACCGCCGCCGCGGACGAGTAGCTACTCGCACCCTCCGACGCGGTAGAAGCCCACGGTCATCGGGCCCGGCGGTAGCACGATCCAACCGTCGGTCTGCGAGGTCACCGTCGTGACCGTGATCGGCTCGAACGCGCACGGGACGGGGGGCCAGCTGCTCGCGTCGCCGTCGGCGAAGCCGCGCCAGTACCAGTCGCCCGTCGTGAGCGGGATTCCATTCGTGAGGGGCATCTCGAGGGGCCGCCACTTGCCGGGGGAGACGGTGTCCGCCCAGATGCCGAAGTGGTGGAAGGGGTCCTGGTCGGCCCGGTAGTAGACGAGGGTGTCCGCCGGCATGTCGGCGACGTGCGCGCGGAGGACGAGGTGCTCGTGGGCCCACGCCCAGCCGCCGCCGAGGGGGGAGCGGGCGAGGTAGCCGGTGCCGAGGAGGGCGGCGCCCCAGCCGAGCAGCGGGAGGACGCGCCCGGCGAAGGGGGCGAGGGCGACGCCGGCGAGGACCGCGGCGAAGGCGAAGCCGGGGAGCTGGAAGCGCACGGGGTCGGCGAGGGGGGAGGTCTTCGGGAGCACGACGAGCAGGGGCAGGACGAGGGCGGCGAGCGGGACGGCGAGGCGACGCGTGGCAGCGTGGCGCGCGCCGAGGGCGCCGAGGGCGACGAGCACGACGAGGGCGAAGGGGCTGCGCGTGGGGGCGAGCAGGAGGGCGGGGTTGTAGGGGCCGAGGACGAGGAACTGGCGGAGGAAGCCCGGGTTGGTCCAGCGGCTCCATCCGAGGAGGTCGGCGCCGCCGTTCACCGCCCCCGCGGTGCCGAGGATCTCGGCCCAGCGCCACCCGCAGAGCGCCACGGCCACGGCGAGGGGGCCCCAGGCACGGCGCCACGCGAGGAGCCCGAGCGGCACGAGCGCGAACACGGCCTGCTCCGGGCGGAGGTGCGCGAGGAGGGCGACGGCGAGCGCGGCGGCCCAGGGCTCGGCGCGGGCGGCGCGTGACGTGGGGCCGGCGGGCGCGGCGAGCGGGCCGAGCGCGTAGGTGACGGCGACCACCTGGAGGAGCCCGACGAGGACGAAGAGGTCCTCCATGCCGGCGACCGCGACGACGAGCGGGTGCGCCGCGAGGAGCACCCCGGCCGCGGCGGCGGCGAAGGGCGAGGCGCCCACGCGCCTGGCGAGCGCGACGATGAACACGACGGTGAGCGCGGAGAAGCCGATGTTGGCGGCGTGGACGAAGGGCTCGGGCTGGCCGGTGGCCTTCCAGAGCAGGCCGAGGAGCGAGGGCCACGTCTCGCCGTAGTAGGGGTCGGGGTCCCAGAGGCCGCGGGCGCGAAGGAGGCGCTCGTAGGCGGCGTCTCCGCCGAGGAGCACGGTGGTGGGGGAGAGCCCGACGCGCACGGCCAGCGCGAGGAGGCCGGCGGCGAGCGCGGTGCGGTCGCGGGGCACCAGCCACACGAGGAGCGCGAGGAAGGGGATCACGACCGCGTGCAGGGGGCGCCAGCGCCATGGCGGGAGGGGCTGCCAGGGTGCGCCGTCGGTGAGGGGGGCCTGGTACTCGGTCTTGTGCTCGAGGGGCGGCCCGAAGACGGGCGCGTGCGTGGCGAGGCGCGCGCACGCCTCGGTCACGACGGGGGGGAGGGGGTCCCAGACGAAGCTCTCGGCGTCCTCCGAGAGGTCGAGGCGCACCCAGAGGTCCACGCCGCCGCCGGTGCACACGGGCGTGCCCTCGCGGTGGGGGGTGGCCTCGAGCACGTAGGCGCGGTCGGCGCGCAGGTAGTAGCGGCGGAACTCGGGGTGGGTCTCCACGCGCTCGAGGGTGGTGCCGGCGGGGAGGGGGCCGAGGAGCGCGGCGGCGTCGGTGTCGGCCGCGTCGGTGTCGGCGGTGGTGGGGGCGGCGGTGGTGGGGGCGGCGGGGGCGCCCACGGCGGGGGCGGGCGCACCCGGGGCAGGAGCAAGGGGCCAGGCGAGACCCGGCGGCATGCGGCCGCCGAGGATCTGCGGCCCGCTCAGGTTGGCAAGGAGATCGCGGCGCTGGAACAGCAGATGTACCAGCATGCGCGCAACCTTGACTTCGAGGAGGCTGCCCGCGTCCGCGACCGGTTGGTGAGCCTGAAGGAGCAGCTTTTCGCCGGCGCCTGATCGGAGGTTGCTTCCCGGATCTCTCTGGCTATAATGCCGGCCTGCGTTTTCGCAGGCTCGTAGCTCAGTTGGTTAGAG
>CAJBVW010000059.1 GCA_903959175.1 uncultured Pseudomonadota bacterium | reverse complement strand
CCGCCCGCTCAGGGGCGGGACCGAGGCCGAATGGCCGAGCGCGGAGGGCGCCGACGGCGGCGTCCGCGCCGCCGGGCCGCCCGCGCTCATCCGCCGTCCACACACCCCGCCGCGATGTACGCCTGGAGCTCGGTGGTGGCGCACGCGTCGACCGTGGCCGCCTCGGGCGAGCTCCGGCAGTTCTGGGCGTCGTCGCGGCCCCAGGCCCACCATTCGCCTGCTTTGAGCTCGAACTCCGCGCAGCCGTCGTCGCCGATGTAGGTCTGGACGGCGTCGGTCTCGGCCTCGTCGACGGCGACCCAGGCATGGGCGCCCGTGAGCACGGTGGGGTCGCCCTCGGACATCCACACGCACACGCGCAGGGTGCCGGTGGTGCCGTCGCACGTGGCGGCGGTGTCGTCGGTGGGGGTGGCGCAGGCGAGGAGGAGGAGCGTCAGCATGGCGGCCACATAGCGCGGGCCGCGCCGCCGCTCACTCCCGCGCTGCCGCACACTCCCGCGCCGCCGGTCAGCGCGGCAGCTCCGGCACCCATGTCGTGAACCCGATGCCGTTCCCGATGGCCGTGTTCACGGTCCAGGCCTGACGGCCATCGGGGGTGATCTGGTCGATCTGCCCCGCGGTGGTCCATGTGATCAGGGTGTTCCCGCCCGGCAGGCGCTCGGCGCCGCCGAGGTAGGACACGGAGATGCAGTCCGGGCTGGTGTAGTTCCAGGCGCGGCGGACCTCGCGGGCGTCCTGGTCGATGGTGAGCTCGACGGCCTCGGAGCACTCCCCCGGCACGCCCATCCGGCCGCGGGAGAAGGCGAGCACGCCGCCGTCGATCCGCTCGACGCTGTGGGGCAGCTCAAGGAGCTTGTCGGCGTCGGGGTTGCTGAAGTCCCCCGCGTCCGGGTTGCCGATGAACCACTCCATCGTGCCGCTCGCGCGGTCCACCTTTGCGACGCCGTTGTTGAACGTCATCGTGACGTAGTAGGCGTCCTCGTCGGCGTCGTAGGAGGTGCCGTTGATGTGCGACCAGTCCTCGATCGTGGGGTCCTCCGGGTAGAGGGACGCGTAGGTCTGGGAGAGGTCCGGGGAGAAGTCGTCGAAGACGCTCCACACCGTGCGCTCGACGCCCTCCGGGGAGAGCTCGACGATGGTGTCGCCCATGATCTTACGGTCGTCGAAGGCGCGGATTTCCCAGCCGAGCGTGGCGTAGCCGCCGGGGGTGTACTCGACGAAGTCGGTGTGGCCGCCGTGCATGCCCACGGTGGAGGGCGTGCCGCCGTCGAGCGGCACGCGCACGATCTCGCAGAGCGCGTCGGCGTTCGGGGCCATGTGGTTGTACAGGATGTCCTTGCCGTCTGCGGAGAGCCGCGCGCGCAACGGCGGGCGGTTCAGGCCCTCGGCGGTCTCGGGGAAGGCCCACACCACGTCGCCACGCGCGCCCAGGGCGACGATGCCGCCGCCGCCAGACTGGATGAGGGGCACGATCACCACACCGCCCTCGCTGGCCTCGGGGGCCTCGGCGGAGTGGACGAAGTCGGGGACCCACGCGGGCGGCACGAAGTCGTTGACGTAGGTGTCGCCGGAGTCGACCGGGGCGCTGTCGACGCCGTCGCTCGCGGGAGGCGCGCCCGTGCAGGCCGCGAGGAGGAGGATCAATCGACACCCTGGAGGAGGGTGACGAAGCGCGGCGCCGGGTTGGTGCAGGTGCGGCAGCGCAGGCCGAGCAGCCAGGTGCCCCCGCTGTCGACGCCGGGGAAGGCGGCGACGCCCTGGAGGTCCATCAGGTTGGCGCTCGGGTAGCCGGAGATGTCCAGCGTCCAGCTCAGCTGCGCGCGCTCCTCGAGGGAGAACACGTCGGAGGCGAGCTCCTCGGGGGTCTCCGTGAAGCGCGCGACCCAGAGCTCGTCCAGCGTGGCGTGGTCGAGGGAGTCCCCGATGCCGTCGCGGGTGAGCCCTGACCAGTCGACCGTCATGTCGGGCTGGCCGGCGTAGACGGCGAGCGGGGTGAGGGAGTCGAGGTCGACCTCGACGTCGAGGCGGCTGGTGTCGTTGCCGATGCCGGCGTCGCTCACGGCGGAGTCGTTGACGGCCTCGAGGAAGACCATCGCGTCGGCGCCGGGCGCGCCCTTCTTGCCGAGGGCGAGCAGCCAGGTGCCGTAGCCCTCCTGGAAGTACTGCTGGATGTCGATGGTGTTCCCGAACATCCCGAAGTCGGAGAGGGCGCAGGAGGCGTCGGTCGGGGTGCAGGTGACGTAGACGCTCACGTCGGCCTGGGCGAGGTCGTCGTGAGCGAGGGCGTGCTCGAGGTCCTCGGGGGCGAGGTCCCGGAAGGCGATGAGGCGGGCCTCGTCGAGGTCGACCGCGGGGTCGATCTGCTTGCCCTGGACGGTGCGGGTCAGCTCGTCCCAGCGGATGACGGCGTCGGCCTCGGCGCGGAGCGGCACGGAGCCGATGGCGAGGTCCGAGGTGTAGGCGAAGTTGTTCCCGTTCTCGAGCGTGCACGCGGAGCAGGGCTCGACGCTCGGCCCGCCGTCCGCCTGGCAGGCGGCGAGAGCGAGGGCGGCAGCGACGGGAAGGAGGATGCGCATCGAGCTCCGCAGAGACACCAACAGGCGCCTCACACACTGAATGCCCGGGTTCGCGTAAATGGATGTCTGGAAGTTGTCTGGAGACAGGATCGTGTAAGACCTGCCCCCCCCACCTGGGGGGCCCGTCGCCTCCCCCCAGACGCGCCGGATTCCTGGCCGCACCCGCGCAAACCTCCTACATTCCCCGCCTTCGGAGCCCCCCCGTGGTCAGCAGCACCCTCCTCGCACTTTTTTTGATCGCCGCGCCCGCCCACGCGAAGAAGCCGGCCCCGCCGCCGCCGGCCCCGGTCGCCGCGCCCGCCGCGCCCGCCGCCGCACCGATCGACCCCGCCTTCGAGAAGGACATCCGGCAGCTCCTCGCCGCGACGGGCGCCGCCGCGATGGGCGAGCAGGTGATGGACCAGATGATCGGCTCGATGAAGCCGATGGCGCCGCAGCTCCCGGAGACCTTCTGGACCGAGCTGCGGGTCGAGGTCACCGGCGACAGCCTCATCGAGCTGGTCGTCCCCATCTACGCGAAGCACCTCAACCCGGAAGACGTGAAGGCGCTGCTCGCCTTCTATGAGAGCCCCGCGGGCAAGAAGCTCATCGCCGTGCAGCCCGCGATCACCGCCGAGTCGATGGAGGTCGGCCAGGCCTGGGGCCAGGCCGTCGCGATGAAGGTCGTCGCGAAGATGCAGGCGCAGTAGCGCCGATCGGGGCCGCCCCTTCCCGCGGGAGGGGGCCTCTGGTATCGTGCCGATCGGCAGGAGCGGGAATGACGAGCCTCCGGGCGAGCATGGCCAGCCTCGCGATCCTCGCGGCCTGCACGCCTGAGAAAGACGCCCCCGTCGATCCCGGGCGCCCGGTCGACCCTCTCTACGTCCCGGACGTGAGCGACGTCGACCTCCCCGCGGCCTACGCCGAGGCCTTCTCCCTCGCGCTCGACGTGCGCACCGCCGCTGCGTGGGCGGGCCACGTCGCGACGCTCGGGATGCGCACCCCGGGCTGCCCCGACCTCTGGGTCGGCGCCCCCGAGGACGCCCTCGACCTCGACGAGGACGCCCCCGGGCTCTCCTGGGCCGACCACTGCGACACCGGCGCCGGCGTCGACTTCGGCGGGGCCCTCTACTGGGAGACCGCGGTCGACGTGTCGGGGGACGCCACCACCGCCGAGGGCCGCACCAGCGCGGCCGAGCGCACCCTCGTCGCGGACGCCACCGTCGGTAACGGCGAGGACGTTCGCTTCGAGCTCGACGGCGAGGCGAGCGACGCCCTCTCGCTCACCGAGGCCCCCGACTACACGCGCTACACTTGGTCGAGCCTCGTGACCGCCACGGTGACCGGCTCCGAGGTGTTTGCGGGCACGACCACGCCGGGCGGCTACCGCACCGACGTGTACCTCTACGCCGAGGGCGGCGGCGCCGACGCGAGCGCGCGGCTCGAGGCCCGCGGCAACGTCTACCTCTTCGAGGACCGCCTCGCCGAGCGCTTCGACAGCGTCGCGATGGACCTCTCGTACGTCAGCCCGGTGGGGGCGGCGCCCACGGACTGCACCCTCGAGCCGACCGGCTGGCTCTCGGTGCGCGACAGCGAGGCCTTCTGGTACGACCTCGTCTTCCTGCCCGCCGGCGGCGAGGACACCGGCGCCACGGACGCCTGCGACGGCTGCGGCGCGCTGTACATCCGCGGCGTGCCCTCCGGCGAGGTCTGCGTCGACCTCTCGGGCGCCTGGGACGGGCGTCTGTCGCCCCCCGCCATCGCCGACTTCGCCCTCTCCCTCCACGATCTCTGACCCGGGAGGTCGCCATGCTGCTCCTCGCCCTCGCCCTCACCGGCTGCGATCCCGCGGCACCGGAGGCGGTCACCACCGCGCTCTCGCCCCGCGCGGCGCTCGTCCGGCTCTCGGTCGACCTCCGCGGCGTCCACCCCACCGAGGAGGAGCTGGCCGCGATCGAGGCGAACCCCGACCTCTACGACGCCTACGTCGACCGCTACCTGGAGGACCCCCGCTACGCCGCCCGCATGCGCGAGGTGTTCAACCTCCGCTTCCTCACCCGCACCGGCGACACCTACTTCGACCGCGAAGAGGCCGGGCTCGACGCTGTCCCCGAGGGCGCCGTCGGCGACAGCATCGGGGACGAGCCCCTGCGCCTGTTGACGTACATCCTCGAGAACGACCTCCCCTACGGCTACATCGTCACCGCGGACCACACGGTCGCGGACCCCATCCTGGCGCAGATGTGGGACCTCGACCGGGAGCCCGGCGAGGGGTGGACGGTCGCCGGGTGGCGGGACGGCCGCCCCGCCGCCGGCCTCCTCTCGATGACGACGGTCTGGCAGCGCTACCCCTCGATGGGCGGCAACGCGAACCGGCACCGCGCCAACGCGATCTCGCGCATGCTCCTCTGCGATGACTACCTTTCGCGGCCGATCGTGCTGGACCGCGCGGCGGTTGACCTCCTGACGGTCGACCCCGAGAACGCCATCGCCACCACCGCGTCCTGCCAGTCCTGCCATTCCACGCTCGACCCCCTCGCCGGCACGCTCTTCGGCTTCTTCCACTACGACAACGCCGAGTCGCTCGACGACGCCATCGCCTACCGCCCCGAGAACGAGGAGGCGTGGCGCGACTACTCCGGGAAGGAGCCCGGCTATTTCGGGCGCCCCACCGCGGGCCTCGTGGAGCTCGGGGAGAACATCGCGAACGACCCGCGCTTCGCCGAGTGCGCGGTGCGGACGGTGTGGGAGGGCTTCAGCCAGCGCACCTACACGGACGAGGACTGGGCGGAGCTCACCGCGCTCCGCGACACCTACGACGCCGAGGGCGGCCGCCTCACGCCGGTCGTGCGCGCCCTCGTGACCTCCGCGGCCTACCGCGCGGGCGAGGTCTCCGACGCCGACCTCGACGACCGCCTCGCCACCGTGCGCGTCGTCTCGCCGGCGCAGTTGGCGTCCGTCGTGGAGGACCTCACGACGTACCGCTGGGACTTCGACGGGCGGCAGGCGCTCACGACGAACGACATCGGCATGCCCGTGCTCGCGGGCGGCGTGGACAGCCGCTACGTCACGGTGCCGTCCTACACGCCGTCGATCGGGCTGGCGTTCGTGCAGGAGCGGCTCGCGCAGGCCGCGGCCCGCCATGTCGCCGAGCACGACCTCGCGGACGGCCGCACGGACGGCGCCATCCTCCTGAAGTACGTCACCGCCGCCGACACGCCCGCGAGCGCCCCGGACGCCTTCGAGGCCCAGATCCGGCACCTCTACCTGCGGATCACCGGCGCGCCGCTCGCGGCCGAGGCCACCGAGCCCGCCGCCCTCGCCGCGCTCTGGACCGAGCTGATGAAGGTCGAGGACTCCCCGACGGCCGCGTGGGCCGGGGTCGTCTCGGCCGTCCTCCGCGACCCCGCCGTACTCTTCTACTAGCCTCCCACCCCTCGCCCCTGGGAGTCCCCATGGCCCTGTCCCGCCGCCAACTGTTCACCGGGAGCGCCGCCCTCGCCGCGGGCGCCGCGATGGGCGTCCGGATCCCGCGGGCGCTCGCCGCCGCACCGGACAGGAAGTTCCTGTTCTTCTTCGCGGGCGGCGGGTGGGACACCACCACCGTGCTCGACCCCCACTTCGACAGCGACTCCGTCGACATGGACCCCGACACGAGCCTCGGCGCCGTCGGCAACCTCCGCTTCACCGCCGGCCTCGACCGCCCGGGCGTCTCGCGCTTCTTCAGCCGCTGGGGCCGGCGCGCCTGCATCGTCAACGGCATCGACGTACACAGCGTCGGTCACGACTCCGCCATGCAGTTCGTGATGACCGGCACCTCCGCGTCGAGCTTCGCCGACTGGCCGACGCTCCTCGCCGCGAACGGGCGCGCCTCGTACCCGTTGCCGCACGTCGTCTTCTCCGGCCCGTCCTACGCCGGCACCCACGGCGCCACTCTCGTCCGCGCCGGCGGCGGCACGCTCCTCGAGCTCATCGACGGCTCCATCCTCGGCCGCGCCGACCGCCCCGCGCCGCTCCCCGCCGCGCCGCAGAACAGCCTCGTGGACGCCTACGTGCACGGCCGCGCCGCCGCCTTCGCCGCCGCCCGCACGGGCCAGGGCCGCGACCGCGCCGAGGGCCTCCTCGCCAACCTCGAGCGGGCGATGGAGCTCGAAGGGCGGGCGTTCGAGGCGGGCCTCTCCGACCTCGGCCGCGGCGTGCTCGACCAGGCCACGCAGGCGAGCGAGCTGTTCCGCCTCGGGCTGTCGCGCTGCGCGATGATCCAGGTGGACGGCGGCTACGACACCCACGACGACGTGACGCGCCAGGCCCCGCAGCAGGAGGAGATGTTCGTCGTCCTCGACGCGCTGATGGACCACCTCGCGCGCACCCCCGGCGACAACGCGAGCTGGCTCATCGACGAGGTCGTCGTCGTCTGTCTCTCCGAGTTCGGCCGCACCCCGAAGCTCAACGGCGGCGGCGGGAAGGACCATTGGCCCTACCTCTCCGCGCTGCTCGTCGGCAGCGGCGTCGCCGGCAACCGCGTGGTCGGCAAGACGGACGACGCCCTCGTGGCCGAGTCCATCGACTTCGCCACCGGCCTCCCCTCCTCCTCCGGGAGCCGCCTCGGCTGCGAGAACCTCGGCACCGCGATCCTGGCGTTGGGCGGGCTCGATCCGCAGGAGCACCTCCCTGACGTGCAGGTGCTCGAGGCGGTGCTCGGGTGACGCTCCGGCTCTCCGTCCTGCTCGCCGCGCTCGCGGGCTGCACCGGCGCCCCCGCCGCGGACACCGGCGCCTGCGGCCACGCGCCCGCGCTCACCTGGGCCAACTTCGGCCAGGGGTGGATGGACAAGCACTGCGTCGGCTGTCACTCCTCGCTGCTGCGCGACGACCAGCGCAACGGCGCGCCCGTCGGGGTGGACCTCGACACCTGGGAAGACGCCGTCCTCTGGGGCGATCGCATCGCCGCGCGCTCCGTCGGTGACGACGCGGACATGCCCCCGGGCGGCGGCCCCTCCGCCGAGGAGCGGCGCCTGCTCGAAGAGTGGCTGGAGTGCGCGGTGCTCCCGGCGGCGGCCGAGTGAGCCCCCGCCGCGGCGTGTCCGCGCTCTCCGTCGTCACCGCCCTCCTGCTCGCCGGCTGCTCCGAGTTCGTGCTGCGCGAGCCCCCCGTCGTCGCGCCCGCCGAGCCCCCCGCCGAGGACCCCGACGCCGCCTTCGGCGATCCCCCCGACTGGACCACCTGCTCCTCCGGGTGGTACGGCCAGTACTACAACCTCCCCGGCGACCACGCGGACCTCGAGCCCGACGGCCCCCTCGCCCTGGACGACGCCGACTGGTGGGACGACGACCGCCTCGCCTTCCGACGATTCGACCCCTCGCTGGACTTCGGCGCCAACTGGTGGCCCGTCGAGGAGGGGATCGAGGGAGATCCCGCCTACTTCGCGACGCGGTGGACGGCGTGGATGCGCGTCACCGGCGGCTCCAGCATCGACGTGGTGCTCGGCGCGCGTACGGTCGCGTGGTTGCTCGCCGACGGCGAGGTCGTCGCCGAGATCCAGCCCGACCCCGACGCGGGCGCCACGCTGGAGAGCGCGGTGGTGACGGTGCCGGTGCGCGTCGGGCAGGTGCCGGTGGAGCTGCGCTTCGGCCAGCTCGAGGGCGCGGCGAGCGGCTTCCGCTTCCGCATCTCCGGGGGGGACGCGGCGTTGTGCTACCCGGACTTCTCGGCGGAGTGAGCGTGCGCGGCCGCGGACCCTACCCGGGGATCCCGACCACGCGCACCAGCCCCGCCGACGTGCCGAGCCACACCGCCGGCGGATCCACGAGGGTGTCGACCGCGATCTGCTGGACGCCGTCCGCGGGGAGCCAGTCTCCGGTCACGACGTTCATCGTGGCGCCGTCCCAGCGGTAGAGCCCGGTGGAGGTGCCGATCCAGACGTTGCCGAGGCCGTCCGCGCGCACGGCGGTGGCGGTGGCGGGCTCGACGAACAGGTCGACGGTGCTGGTGCCGACCTCACCGCCCACGTCCACGCGCGCCACGCCGTAGAGGGAGGAGGCGAGCCACACTGAGCCGCCGTCCACCGTCAGATCGCTGATGGAGACGGGCTCCCCGATGGAGACGGGCCAGGTGGCGACGGTCTCGAAGAGGTCGGCGCTGGGGGAGAGGTCGCCGTCGTTCGAGTAGCGCCAGCGGGAGAGCTGGTAGGCGTCCCCGTTCCACACGTCGCCCTCGTCGGTGAAGCCGACGCCGCTGCTGTTCCCGTGCGGGTGCGTGGGGTGGGCGTGCTCGGAGAAGCGCGGGACGTCGACGTCGTAGAGGCACAGCCCCTCGTTCGTGCCCATCCACACGTCGCCGATGCCGACGCCGTAGGGCTGCTCGGCGAGGCGGTAGACGGAGGTGATCTCGCTGCTCTCGGTGTGGTTGAGGACCTGGAGGAGCGTGAGCGCGCCGTCCGTCGCGACGGAGACCTGCTCGCCCTGCTGGTCGACCGTGCCGGCGTGGCCGATCCACACGGTGCCGTCGGCGGCGGCGAGCACGGCGGTCGGGGTGGCGTCGTAGAGGCCGTCCGCCACGCCGTAGACGCGCGCGGTGCCCGCCGTGGGGTCGAGGCGCACGAGGCCGCCGTCACCCGCGGCCCACACCGCGCCGTCGGGGCCGACGGACAGGCCGCTCCACGCGGCGGTCGGGATGCCCTCGGCGGCGCCGAAGGTGGCCACGCTCGCCTCGGAGGGCGGGGTGCCGGTGTCGCCGCCGGTATCGCCGCCGGTGTCGGTGTCGCCGCCGGTGTCGGTGTCCGCGGTGTCGCCGGTGTCCCCCGTGTCGTCCGCGCCGGTGTCGGGCGGGCCGGTGTCGGGCGGGCCGCCGGTAACGGTGATGTGCACGTCCTTCTGGCGCAGGCCGCAGCGGTCCTCACCCTGCACGCGCACGAGGAGCGGGCCGGCCATGGTGGCCTCCCAGGAGCCGGTCGCGCCGATGAGGACGACGTCCCCCTCGACCGCCCAGAGCGTCTCCACGACGTCGCCGACGGCGGAGACCATCTCGGCCTCGAGCGGCACGTCGTCCCCCCAGGCGTAGGTGGCGCCCTCGGCGGGGCTCACCAGCGTGATGTCGGGGCCGCCAGCGCAGAGCGCGGGCTCGGTGCTGGTGTCGAGGTCGGCGTTCTTGTCGTCGGCGCAGGCGAGCAGGAGGAGGGCGAGCATGCCCCCTTGTACCCCACATGCGGCCGGATCGGCGCGCGCTCAGCCGGGGTTCGTGTCTTCCGCGCTGGCGGGCGTGCGGCCCTGGAGGCGCCACGCCGTCGCGAAGCCGAGCGGCACGAGGAGGAAGCCGGCGACGGTCACGGCGGTCTCGCCGAGGAGGACGAGGAGGCCGAGGGAGCGGATGCCCTGCGAGGAGGCGAGCGAGAGCGCGGCGAAGGCCACGATCGTCGTGAACGTGCCGAGCGCGGCGGCCCACCCGGTGGTCGCGAGGACCTTCTGGATGCGGCCGGGGCCCTCCTGCTTCATCCGGTGGATGAGGTGGATCATCACGTCGATCCCGATGCCGAGCACGATGGGGATACCGACGAAGTTGACGATCGAGATCTTGATGTCGGCCACGACGAGGAGGGCGCCCCACCACGCCACGCCGGCGAGGAGGACGGCGACCGCGCCGAGCGTCGCGCGGAGGGAGCGGAGGTCGATCAGCGTGAACAGGAACACCAGCCCCATCGCGATGGCGCCGATGACCGGGGCGTCCCGCTGCATCAGGTCGTAGAGCACGCCGAGGGTGAGGTACTCGCCGGCTACTTCTTCGCCGGGGAGCTCGCGGTCGACGGCCTGGGCGAGCGCGGCGGCCTCGCGCATGTCCCACATGTTGCCGGAGGGCAGGAGCAGGAGGCGGTGCTGCCCGTTGCTCGCGCCGAGCACATGCTGGAGGGCGGCGGGGAGGTCGGTCGGCATCAGCGTGTCGAGGGGGACCTCGCTCAAGCGGGCGAGGTTCTCCTTGATCTGCGGCGGGAGGTAGGCGGCGTTGGCGTCCTCTCCGACCGCGACGATCTCGCGCAGGAGGACGAGCTTGTTCTCCTGGTCCGCCGGGATGACCGTGCGGATGGAGAGGGCGGTCGAGACCTCGGGGAAGCGCTTGTCCGCGATGCGCTTGGCGATGCGGGTGTAGGCGGTGTCGAGGGCCGCGGCGGAGGGGAAGCTCACGACGAGCGGCGAGTAGGACTCGCGGGCGAGGGACTTCTCGGCGTCGGAGAGGTCCTCGTAGGCGAGGCCGGAGCGGCGGAGCTCGGAGAGGTCGAACTCGAACTGCATCTTCGGGATGACGAGGGCGGACACGACGGAGACCATCGCCGCGACCATGAGGAGCACGGGCGCCATCGCGTAGGACGCGGGGCTCTTGCGGCGGCGGACGCGGTGCTTGTGCGTGTGGGGCACGGTCACGTCGCGGTCCAGCCAGACGAGCAGGAGAGGCATGCACACGAGCTCGGCGAACAGGCAGATCACGAGGCCGAGCGAGAGGAGCCAGCCGAGCTGCCGGAAGCCGGCGAAGTGCGCGGCGAGGAGCGCGGCGAAGCCGGCCGCCGAGGTGAGCGCGGCGGAGGTGCAGGCGCTGCCGACGAGGTCCCAGGTGCGGACGATGGCGGCCTCGACCGGGGTGCCGGCCACGCGGAGCTCGCGGTAGCGCGAGTAGAGGTGCACCCCGAACTCGACGCCGAGGCCGATGAGGACGGCGTTCACGAAGGAGGTGAACGTGTTCATCGCGCCGACGGTGCCGCCGGCCACGCCGAGGGTCCAGAGGTTGGCGACGACGAGCGGGACGAAGATGATGACGACCGCGCGCCAGGTGCGGAAGGCGCCGGCGATGATCACCAGCACCATCAGGAAGCTGGCGACGGTGATCCAGCCGATGTCGCGGACGATGCCCTCGTAGTCCTCGACGTTGTGGCGGTAGGCGCCGCCGATCCACGGGATGGTGACGCCGGCGGAGGGCACGTTCGCGGAGGCGGCGGGGTGCGCCTCGGTGCCGGTCACCGCGTCCACGATCGGATCGATGACGCGGCGGAAGGCAGAGGGAGGCTCGGCCTCCTCGGGGACCTTGGCGCCGGCGGCCTCGATGGCGAGGTGCACCTTCGCCATGAACACGCGGGCGAAGGGGAGGTCGTGCGCGGAGCCCGTGGGCCGGATGATCATGCGGCCCATCGTGTCGCCGCTGGCGAGCTTGATGGGCTGGGCGGCCGACTGGAGCCGGGCGGTGATGGGCCCGAGGCTGCCGAGGACCTGCGCGGAGACGAAGGGGTTGAGCGCCGCGGGGCCGAGCGCGACGGCGGCGCGGAGGCGATCGCGGATGGCCTCGAGGTCCGACACGGGGACCTGGAGGAGCCCGAGGCGGAACGCGACGGCGGGATCGAGCTCGTAGATGACGTAGTCGACCTCGGGCATGGCCTCGAGGCGCCCGGCGAGGTCGGCCATGAAGGCGTCGCGCTTGGCGCGATCCTCGCCGTCCACCGCGATGGTCAGGAAGTTGATCCCGCCTTCCTGCTCGTCCAGGCGCTTGAGGGCCTGGGTAGAGGGCTCGTCCTCCGGCATGAGCGCGAGGATGTCGCTGTCGACGCGGAGCTTCACCGCGAAGAACGCGGCGACCAGCGTGACGATCGCGACCATGACGAGGGTGGCGCCGCGGTGGTGGATTACCCACTGCGCAAGGCGTCCATACGGCCCGGGAGGATGGGAGCTCATGACCGGGGGTCCATCGGGGCGCCCCTATACACCGTCGAGGTTAGGAGGGAAAGCGGGGAGCGTCATGCCGGTGCAGGTCCAGATCCTGGGGTCGACCCGTCTCGCGCGCGTGGCCGTGCCCTACCTGCTCGAGCGCCGCGGCGCGCGCGTGGTCGGCATCGACCCCGGCGAAGAGGACGAGGGCCTCCCCTGGTTCGCCGCCGTGCGCGGTCTGGCGCGATCCAACGGCATCGCCATCGGACGGCGCGACGCCGACCTCGTGCTCGACCTCGACCCCGACGCGCGGCCCACCCGCGGCGAGGGCCCCATGCTCCGCGTGCTCGCGCCCCCCGGCGCCCGCTCGCCCGACGTGAACCGCGCCCTGCTCGCCCCCGGCGCCTGGGGCGTGGGCCTCCTCACCGCGGAGGGCACGGCGGCCTGGGCCCGGAAGGACCTGACGCCGCCCCCGGGGGACGCCGAGGCCCTGATCGACCACGCCACCACCCGCGCGATCGAGGCCCTCGACGCCGGCTGGGACGCCCTGGTGGCCGGCGCCGCCGCCGACCCGCTCGACGTGCCGCTGATCGGCGGGCGCTTCCGCGCGCAGGAGGCGTACCTGGTGTGGAATTGGTCCGCCGAGGCCCTCGCGGCGCGCATCCGCGCCTGCGCCGGCCCGTGGGGGGGCGCCCGCGCGCACGTCGGGGACAACGCCGTGTTCCTGCTGGACGCGCGGGTCGTCGCCGCGGAGACCCCCACCAACTACGAGCCCGGCACCATCATTCGGCTGGACGAGGGCGTGGAGATCGCGACCGGCCGCGGCGTGATCCGCGTCGAGCGGCTCCGCCCGGGGTGGCGGCCGGCGCGCGCGGCGGGCACGTACCTCGCGGAGGTGGGGTTGTCGGAGGGGTATCAGTTGGTGTGAGGGGGGGGGCGGCCGCGTCGGATGGGGGACCGCCGCGGGCGGCCCAGAGGGCACCTATCGATCCTCGGGGGCAGGACAGTAGTTGCCGAAGGGGATGCATCCCGAGAGGTTGGCCCAAATGGAGACGGAGGCGCACCAACGAGCTGCATCCATCAAAGCTCCTCGTAGCGGGCCCCGCCGCTCACCGCGCCACCCCGATCGCCCCGCACGCCCACACGTCCTGGACCGCGTGGAGCAGCGCGACCGCCTCCTCGAGCGGGAGCGCCGTGGCCGCGAGGCCCGCGATCGCGCCGAAGCCGCCCGCGCGCTTGTGGAGCACGGCGCCGCGCAGGGCCCGCCGCAGCGATCCGCCCGGCCCGGCGGCCCCGCCCCACGGCACGCTCCCAAGCGTCGCGGCGCGGCCGGCGCGCAGGTGGCCCGCCTTGAGCGCGAGCAAGGCGGGGCCTACGTCCTCGGGGGCCAGCGCCTCGGCGACCTTGTGCGGGCGGGGGCGCAGGGCGGGCGGCCCGGCGAGGTCCACCGCAACCATGGCGGCGCCAAACGCGGCGAGGGCGCCGGTCACGGAGGGCTCAGCGGCCGCGGTCAGCGGCGAGAGCAGGGCGGGGAGGCCCTCGGCGGCGGCGGTGGCCACGATCGCGGCGCCGTCGATGTCCTCGGGGAGGGACAGCTCGACGCCGACGGCCCCCGCGTCGCGAACGCGGCGGAGCACGGAGGCGTCGGCGTCCGCGGAGATGCCGACGATGAGCGGCAGCCGGTGCGCGAAGCGCGGCGCCACCGCGTCGAGGTGGCGCAGCGCGAGCACCAGGCCGCTGCAGCCGCCCTCCACCGCGAGCTCGCCGAAGCGGGCGGGGTCCTCGGCGGGGCCGACGAGGTCGAGCAGGCAGAGGTGGCCGGTGCCCGCGAGGCGCCCGGCGTCGAAGAGCGCCTGGAAGTTACGGCGGAACGCCGGGATCGGCCCGTTGGACCACGCGCGCTCCACGAAGTCCGGCCCCGGGAGGAGACGGGCGCGCGGGCCGACGCCGCCGGGGTCGGTGCCGAGGAGAACGTCGGCGTCCTCGCCGAGGATCGCGCGGATGCCGGGGAGGTCCATGCTCGTCGCCTTCGCTGCGGGAGGGCGTAACGGGCGGAGGGCGGGCGTGGGGGGCGCGGCGGGGCGACGGCGGCAGGGCGCGGTGGCGGCGGCGGCGCGGGCGAGGGCGAGGGCGAGGGCGAGGG
>CAJBVW010000058.1 GCA_903959175.1 uncultured Pseudomonadota bacterium | reverse complement strand
CGCCCCGCCCCGCCGCCCGGCCCTCCGGCGGCCACGGCCACGGCGCCCCCCGCGGCGGCAAGGGCGGCAACCCGCTCGGCCTCCTCCTCGCCGGCGTCGCCCTCCTCGCCCTCGGCGTCGTCGCGCCCCCCGCCTTCCTCACCCACCTGCTCGTCTTCGTGCTCGCCTGCTTCATCGGCTACCAGGTCGTCTGGAACGTGACGCCCGCGCTGCACACCCCCCTGATGAGCGTCACCAACGCCGTCAGCGGCATCATCCTCCTCGGCGGCATGGTCCAGCTCGGCTCCGGCGGCACGTTCAGCGCCGCGTCCGTGCTCGGCGCCGTCGCCATCCTGCTCGCGACGATCAACGTGGCCGGCGGCTTCCTCGTCACCCAGCGCATGTTGCGCATGTTCGTTCGGGAGAGCTAGCCCATGGTCCAGGGAATCGTCAGCGCGGCCTACATCGGCGCCAGCGCCCTGTTCATCGCGAGCCTCTCCGGCCTCTCCCACCCGGAGTCGGCGCGGCGCGGCAACCTCTACGGCATCGTCGGCATGGTGCTCGCGGTGCTCGCCACCGCCCTCGCCATGAACGTCGGCGGGTGGGCCCTGCTCGCCCCCTCGCTCGTCATCGGCGGCATCGTCGGCGCCCTGCTCGCGGCCCGCGTCGCGATGACCAGCATGCCGCAGCTCGTCGCGGTGCTCCACAGCTTCGTCGGCGCGGCGGCCTCGCTCGTCGGCATCGCCAGCTTCCTCGGCAACGAGAAGCACGCCGCTGGCGCCGAGGCCGTCCTCCACTCCGCCGAGCTCTACGTCGGCGTGTTCGTCGGCGCGGTCACCTTCGCTGGCTCCATCGTGGCCTGGGGCAAGCTCGAGGGCAAGATCCGGTCGAAGCCCCTCGTCCTCCCCGCGCGCCACGGGTTGAACCTCGCGCTCCTGCTCGTCGTCATCGGCATGGGTATCGCGTTCGCCGCGACCGTCGGCGCGCCCACCGCGGGCGCCCTCCCCCTCGGCCTGCTCCTCGCCATGACCGCGATCGGCTGCTTCCTCGGCTGGCACCTCGTCATGGCGATCGGCGGCGCGGACATGCCCGTCGTCGTCTCGATGCTCAACAGCTACTCGGGCTGGGCGGCCGCGGCCGCGGGCTTCCTCCTCGGGAACGACCTCCTCATCGTGACCGGCGCGCTCGTCGGCAGCTCCGGCGCCATCCTCTCGTACATCATGTGCAAGGCGATGAACCGCAGCTTCGTGAGCGTCATCCTCGGCGGCTTCGGCGCGGACGAGGGCGCGGCCCCGGCGCGGCGCCCCGCGGCGGACGGCGGCGTCGAGATCGAGCCCCTCACCATCCTCGCGGCAGACCTCGCGGAGCGCCTCCTCTCCGCCAAGAACATCATCGTCGTGCCCGGCTACGGCATGGCGGTGGCCCAGGCGCAGCACCCGGTCAAGGAGATGACGGCGCTCCTCCGCAAGCGCGGCGCCACCGTGCGCTTCGCGATCCACCCGGTCGCCGGGCGCCTCCCCGGGCACATGAACGTGCTCCTCGCCGAGGCCGCCGTCCCGTACGACCTCGTCCTCGAGATGGACGAGATCAACCCCGACTTCTGCCACACGGACGTCGTGCTCGTCATCGGCGCCAACGACATCGTGAACCCCGGCGCCATCGACGATCCGAGCAGCCCCATCCACGGCATGCCGGTGCTCCCCGCGTGGGAGGCCGCCGAGGTCATCGTGTTCAAGCGCGGAAAGGGCGCGGGCTACGCCGGGATCGAGAACCCGCTCTTCGTCAAGCCCAACACGAAGATGCTCTACGGCGACGCGAAGAAGAGCATGGACGCCATCCTGACGAAGCTCCGGGCGCCCGAGGCGTAGCAGCGAGGGTGTCGTCGCGAACCGGCCGGGCGTGGTGGTACCATCCCGGCGTCGGAGATCCTGCACGATGCGCGTCGCCCCCCTGCTCCTCGCCCTCTTCGCCGCCGCATGCACGGGCCCCACTGATCCCGACAAGGACCCCGTCGACACCGACCTCGTCGACGACTCCGGCGAGACCGACGCCCCGGTCGACGCCGACCTCGACGGCTTCGACGCCACGGCGGACTGCGACGACACCGTCGCCGCCGTGAACCCCGACGCCGCCGAGCTGTGCGACGGCGTCGACAACAACTGCGACGGCGACATCGACGACGCCACCGCGGCCGACGCCCTGACCTGGTACGGCGACACCGACGGCGACGGCGCGGGCGACAGCACCGACGTCGTGATGGCGTGTACGCAGCCCGCCACCTACCTCGCCACCGCGACCGACTGCGACGACGCCGACCCCCTCAACTTCCCCGGCAACGTCGAGGTGTGCGACGGCAGCGACAACGACTGCGACGGCGAGGCCGATGAGGACGACGCCGCCGACGCGACGATGTGGTACGCCGACCTCGACGGCGACGGCGCGGGAGACGACGCGGGCGGCGAGACCGCGTGCCTCCAGCCCGACGGCTACGTGACCGCCCCGACCGACTGCGACGACGGCGACCCCTCCATCTACGAGGGCGCCCCCGAGGCGTGCGACGGCGTGGACCACGATTGCGACGGCGCCGTCAACGAGGACGCCTCGGTCGACGTGACGACCTGGTACGCCGACGCCGACGCCGACACCTACGGAGACCCCACCTTCACCTCCGACGCCTGCGCCGTCCCCTCCGGCTTCGTCGCCTCCGCCACCGACTGCGACGACGGCGACCGCGCCAGCTACCCGGGCGCGCCCGAGGCCTGCGACGGCGCCGACAACGACTGCGACGGCGTCGAGGACGACGGCTTGGCGGACTGCGGCTACATCGCCTTCGACGGGACGTTCGGCTCCGGCTGGGAGACGCTGGAATCCTCGCTCTCCGAGCCCTACTCCCTCCAGAGCTTCCACCCCTCCGGCACCCGCATCTACAACATGTACCCGACCGTCGGCCAGTCCTACGACCCCGACACGGACACCTGGTCGTACCTCGCGACGGCTGCGCCGGCCGCGCGCGTCTGGAACCAGATGGCGCCGTGGGAGGGCGATCTCTACGGGATCTTCCAGGGATATGTCTACGGCTACGCCCCCGCGACGGACACCTGGTCCGCGCTCGCGGCGTACAGCGGCGGCGACGACTACAACGCCACCGTTGTGGACGAATACGGCAACCTCTACGGCCACACGAACGACGGCAACATCGTCATCTACAGCCTGATCGACGGCACGCTCGACTACGTGTCGACCGGCCTCGGCTCCCTGTACGAGACGCGCATGGGCTACGACCCCACGACCCGCGGCGTCTACTTCGGCGCCTACTACACCGCCGCGCTGTACCGCTACGACCTCGACAGCGCCGTGGTCAGCCGCGTGACCGACATCCCCGAGCCGCAGCTCAACGACATCTTCTGCTCCGACCACTCCGGCCACCTCTACGCTGCGGGCGACTCCTCGGGCACGACGATGTGGCAGTACACCACCGCCACCGACACCTGGGCCGCGATCCCCGATCTCCCCAGCGATCACGGCAACAATTCGACGTGCACCGTGTCCGAGGACGGCTATCTGTACGTCGGCACCGACGACTACGCCTTCTATCGGCTCGAACTGTACTGATACGTCCTGCGGTTCTTGGGGCGGGGGGCCGGCCCCCCGCAACGCCCCCCGAACCGTGTGATGGTGCATCCTTCCGGGAGTCCCGACGCCTCGCTACCGCTACGACCGCATCTTCCTCGGCGTCCTCCCCGTCGTCCTGCTCGCCCTCGGCGGGGCCGGGTGGTGGTGGTGGGACGCGCGGGAGGCCGCCGCCCTCGCCGCCGCCGCCGAGGCCGCGCGCGCCGAGGTCGACCCCGTCACCCAGAAGATGGCCGAGGCCGCCACCGCGCCGCCCGACATCGACACGACCATCCGGGTCGTCCACGAGATCGACCGCGCCCTCGCGGACCACGGCTCCATGCGCGAGTACCTCGCCGCCGCCGCCGCCCAGGACTACCGCGGCGTCGCTCCCGACGTCCTAAAGGCACGCCAGCGCATCCTCGACGTGCTCTTCCGGCTCTACGCCCTCCAGACCCAGGCCGAGGAGAAGGACGAGCTCTTCGCCGTCTCCGCCGAGTACCTCCTCAAGACGATGTCCGTCGTCGAGCTGCAGGGCGGCCTCTCGCCGACCAGCACGGTGAACATCGACAAGGAGCAGGCCCAGAAGCTCCTGGAAGACCTCCGCTCCGAGAAGGCCGAGCACGCCCGCGTGGCCGACGCCCTGCGCGGCGAGGAGGCCGCCCTCTACGAGGCCGTCTCCGGCTACGCCGCCACCCTGCGCCCCCACCTCGAGGCCTGGGACCGCCTCTGCCTGCTCCGCGACCGCGCCCGCCTCGCCGTCCGCAACCAGGACTGGGTCGCCGCCCGCGCCGCCGCCGAGGCCGCCATCGCGATGTCGCCCGGCGAGTCCGAGGCCCATCTCATCGCGGTCCAGGCGATTCTCGAGGGCGGCACCGCGGAGGACTACCCCCGCGCCGAGGCCCTCCTGGGCGAGCTCCTGGAGCAGCACCCCGACGAGAGCGCGCCCGCGCTGCTCCTCCGCGGGGTCCTCGCGCGCAAGCAGGGCGACGAGCGCGAGGCGACGCTCGCCTTCCAACAGTCGGCCGCCATGTACCCGAAGCAGGCTGCCCGCCTCTCCGACATGCTCGATCCCTACGCCCAGCGCGCCTTCCTCGACCAGTCCCGCGAGGGCGGCTGGATCCTCGAGGGCTACCGCTCCACGATGGTGGGCGCCGGCTACTTCAGCCCCGACCTCCAGCTCGCGAAGGGCCTCTTCGACGCCGGGCAGTTCGACGCCGGCAAGAAGCACGTCCTCGAACACTTCGGGCGGCGGCGCGCGCAGGCCCAGTGGGACTTCATCCTCTCCGACATCGGCTTCTGCCTGGAGCTGCTCGGCGAGGACTACCGCGCCATCTTCCCCGAGGACGCCTGGCTCGACCTCGTCGTGGATCCCGAGCTCCTCGGCGGCGGCATCACCCTCGCGATCGACAACCGCAGCGAGCGCACGCTCCGCAACGCCACGCTCGTGCTCGCTCTGCAGTACACCGACATGCTGCCGGGCCAGTACCGCGCCGTCGCCGCCGAGCGTACGCTGCCCGCCGTGCTCCCGCGCGAGGCGACGAGCTTCGGCCGCCTCGACGTCGACACCACCTGGCTCGGCAAGGAGAAGACCCGCGCCGACGTCGTCCAACACCGCGCCGTGCTGCTCTCCGACGACGCCGTGGTGTGGGTCGACACCGACGCGTTCAAGATGGCCGAGGCGAAGTCCTTCCGCGAGGGGCCGCAGCGGCCGCCGCCCGCGGACATGGCGACGAAGATGGACACCCTCACGCGGCAGGCGGGCCAGACCGCGACCGTCGCCGCCGTGACCCGCCTCGGCGAGGACGGCGTGGTGCTCAAGCTCCCGCGCGGCCTCTCGATCCTCTCGCCGGTCTTCACCCTCGCGTACGGCGGCAAGACGATCACCGCGACGAAGAACGTCATCGAGGGGGACTCCATCGTCCTCGACTTCCGCGGCCTCGCGAACTTCGAGGCCGCGGACGCGAAGATGGGGGACCTCGTGCTCACCGTCGGGAGCGTGTTCGGCGAGAAGAAGCTCCGGTGGACGCCCGGCGAGGGGATGGCGTGGCGGTTCGCGGGGGTGGAGTAGGCGGGATCGGGACGATGCGCCCCGGCGCGCCGCCCTACGGGGTGGCCCCGGCTTCGCCCTCGTTCTCCGGGTAGAACTGCCGCGCCCACTGGCGGTAGCGCCCCACGGGGCCGTCCCCCTTGGCGAGGGCCGGGGGGTGGAGGTAGCGCTTGTTCTCCCAGATCGCGAGGTCCTGCTCGACGTCGGAGCGGAAGCCGCGGAAGGTGACCTCGCCGAGGAGGCTGCGGACGAGGGTGGCGGGGAGGAGCGCGAGGAGGGGGAAGATCTTCCCGGGCGACGCGGGCGTCTGGACGGTGGCGGCGAGGCGCATCTCGAGGTGCTCCTCGTCGAGGGGCGTCGGCAGCACGTACTGGCGCGTGCGGATGCCGAGGGAGGGCACCCGCGACTCCACGAGGGACCAGCCGAGGCCGTACACGTGCACGTCGTACTCGACCTGGACGCGCGCGCCGGCCCGCCCGGCGAAGCCGGCGTCTCGCAGCATGGCGTAGCTGGCGGTGAGGTACGCGCCGTTCGAGGTCATCTCGGCGGTGGTCTCGAAGCCCGTGTATTTGTGGACCGCCGCGAAGTGACCGACGTCCACGCTGTTCTCGGTGGTCTCCTGCGGGTGGCTGCGGATCGTGCGGAGCTCCGTGCGGGGGGGGGACCACGTCGGGCCCGCCTCGATCTCGGGGATCTCGAACGTCGGCGCGCGGCCGGCCTTGTCGAACCACGCGAGGAGGTAGCCGTTGCGCTCCTGAACGACCCACTGGCGCAAGCGCGCGGCGTTGGGCGGGGGGTGGCCGTAGGGCGTGGAGACGCAGGCGCCGCCGGTGTCGAAGCGGAAGTCGTGGAAGGGGCAGCGGAGGGTCTCGCCCTCGACCGTGCCACCGTGGCCGAAGTGCGCGCCGAGGTGGGGGCAGAACGCGTCCGCCACGCAGGCGACGCCGGAGAGGGTCCGGTAGACGACGATCTCTTCGCCCATGAACTTCCGCGCCACGACGGTGCCGGGGGCGAGCTCGGTGGAGGCGGCCAGCACGTACCAGCCGGTCGGGAAGGGCGAGAAGGGGAAACGATACGCCAATCGGGCTCCCGCGGGCCGAACATCGTACCCGAGACGCGACCGTGGCGGGGGCGCACCCGTGCCTCGGCCATCACCTTTCGGCTACCCTTGGCGCTCCTCCCCGGTGCTCCCTGTCCGAGGGTTCGTCCCCCACCCCGACGCCCCCGACGCCCCCGGTGCCGCGCGCGGGCCTCGACCGGCTCCGGGAGGGGTTGCCGGGCTGGGCCCTGGACACCCTCGGGGTGCTCGTCTCGCTCGCGTTCGGCCTCGGCCTCTGGGGCGCGGACCGCGGCGCGGACTCCCCCCTGCGCCCGGTCGACGCGCCGGCCTGGGCGCGGATGCGGGACCACCTCCTCGAGGGGCCGGACGCCGGCGCGTGGGCCTCCAACGCCGTCGCCCTCTGGCTCGGGCGCCCCGAGGATCTCGACCCCCACCGCCTCCCCATCCTGCCGCGCCTGACCGCGCTCGTGCTCGAGGTCCTCCCCGACATCGGGCTCGCCGGGCACCTCGTCAACCACGCGGCCCACGTCGCGCTCGGCCCGGTCGTCTACCTCCTCGGGAGCCGGTGGATGGGGCGCGGGCTCGCGCTCGGGGCCGCGGTCGCCGCGGTGACCTACCCGGCGGGCGTGATGGCGGCGGATCGCTACGGCATCGACCCCCTCGTCGCCTTCGCGCTCCCGCTGGCGCTCCTCGCGGCCGAGGTCGGCGCGCGCCGGTGGTGGCTCGCTCCGCTGGCCGGGGTCGTCGTCGGGCTCGCGTCCTGCACGCACCTCACCACCATCGGCATCGGCGTCCCCTGCGTGCTCCTCACGCTCTTCCGCGGGGCCCCCGGCTACCGCCGGTGGCTGGGCGCCGTCGCGCTCGCCGCGGGGGGCCTCCTCGGCGTCGGCCTCGCCTTCGTCGACTACCCGGTGCTCCCGTGGGGCCTCCTCACCGGCAGCCTCGCCGAGGGCGTCGCGCCCGCCTCCGAGCACGCCAACGAGGGGGCGCTCGCGGCCTCCATGTCGAGCGCGCTGGAGATCGTCCGCACCGGCGGCCCCGCCGCGGTCGAGCGCGCCGTCGCCTTCCTCGTCGCCACCACCCGCCCGGCGTGGGTGCCGTGGTCGGTCATGTTGTGGCTCCCGTGGCTCGGCGTGCTCGGCTGGGGGCTCTCGCGGCAGCGCTTCGACGGGCAGGCGTCGGTCCGGCTCCCGGGGATCTCGCGGGTCGGCCTGTCCCGCCTCGCCCCGCTCCGCGGCGTCGGCGTCGGGATCGCCCTCGCGCTCGCCCTCGTCCCGCTCCTCGCCTTCGCGGCCGCGGCGTCCCCGACCCGCTACTCGCACAACTACTACCCCTTGGGCGTGCTCCTCCTGTTCCGCGGCCTCGCGGTTCCCGTCCAGCTCGTCGAGCAGGCGCTCGCGCGGTGGGCCCCGAAGCTCCTCCACGGCGCGCTCGGGCTCGTCGTCGCGGCGGGCCTGGTCTACGGGACGCGCACGCCCCGGCTCATCCTCGGGCCCCTCTCCATGCAGCCCGACACCGGCGAGGTCGCCGACTGGCGCCTCGGCGCCGTGCTCGCCGCGCACTTCCCCCCAGGCGGCGGCGCTGCGTGCCTGCGGCGGGAGGTCGTCGCGTACGCGGGTCGCGTTTTCTGCCCGCACACACCCGGCTTCGAGTACTCCCGCGAGGACGAGCCCGTGCGCGCCCACCTCGACGCCGAGTGTGGGGGCGAGGGCCCCGTCCCCTACGTGGTCCTCTCGGGCGTGGCGGACGGCGCGAGCGACGCCCGGCGCCGGATGGACGCCTGGGTCGAGGCCAACACGCCCCTGTTGGAGACGGTGGTGGACGCCCGCTACACGGCGAAGGTCTACGCGGTGGAGCGCCCCGGGGACGCCTCCGCCCCGCGCCGCGACACCCCGAGCGCCCCGGAGCCCGCGTCTCCCTGACGGCGCCGCCCGGGCGCGTCGCGCTGCTCGGCGTGGACGGGCACCGGGCAAGGGCACCGGCCTCGTCGTGCCGCTCCCGCTGGAGTTGCCGGACGACGCGGGATAGGTCGCGCCGTCCCGACGCGAGCCATGACTGACCCGTACGCCGCCATCCCCGCCTTCTACGATGCCGAATTCGCGGGCGCCGACGCCGACGCCGCCTTCTTCGCCCGCCACGCCGCGCCCGGCCCCCTCCTCGTGCTCGGCGCCGGCACCGGCCGAGTCGCCCGCCTCCTCGCGACCGACCGCGACGTCACCGGCCTCGACCTCTCCGCGCCCATGCTCGCCCACGCCCGCGCGGCCCAGCGCCCCGGCGACCGCACCCGCTGGGTCGAGGGCGACATCCGCACCTTCGACCTCGGCCTCTTCGGCGAGATCGTCGTCCCCAACGGCACCTTCTGCTTCCTCCACACCCGCGCCGACCAGCTCGCCTGCCTGCGCGCCTGCGCCCGCGCGCTCCCCCTCGGCGCCCCCCTCGTCCTCGACTTCCCCTCCCCCGACTTCTCGCTCCTCGGCACGCCCCACACCCCGGAGCGCCTCGCTTGGGAGGGTGACGTCGGCGGCCGCGCCGGCAAACGCACCCGCGAAGTACGACGCCGCGCCCTCGACCTCCGCGTCGATCTACTCGACCGTTACTGGCTCGACGGCGTGCTCGCCGCCACCTCCCTGCTCCCGCTCCAGCTCGCCCTCCCGCGCGAGATCGAGTGGATGTGCGAGGCCGCCGGCTTCTGGGTGGACGCCTTCTACGGAGATTATGGCGGGGGCCCCTTGCGGGACGGCTGCGACCGGCTGATCGTGCGGGCGTGCCGATGCTGATCCTCCTCCTGACCTCCTGCGCCGCCGACACGTCCGACACAGGGGACATCCCCGTCGAAGGTCGCGTCCGCCTCGTCACGGACGAGCACGTGGCGCTCCCCTTCATCACGCTCGGCCAGGGCCTCCCCCAGGGCACCCTCTCCCTGACCCTCGACGCCGACCGCGGCTCGACCACCGGCGTGACCATCACCCCCTCCGACGACTTCAACCTCGTCGGGGACGACGGCCCCCTCGCCGCCGGGGAGACCCGCACCTACACCGTGCGCTATTCGGGGGACGCCTCGATCCCCCTCATCAACTACGGCCACGTCACCCTCGCGGTCGAGGACGAGTCGGTCGACGTGACCCTCTCCGTCGTCATCGGTGACCCCGACCTCCCCGACGCGAGCTGGACCGCGGACGCCTGGGGCGAGCGCGCCACCCTCGCCCTCCCCTCCGCGCCCTTCCCCTACGAGGGCTCCGCCTACGACGACCCCTCCGTCCTCGTCTTCGTGCCCGACGGCCTCTCCGACCGCGGCGACCTCGGCGTCGTCACCCACCTCCACGGCCACAACACCACGATCGACGCCATCGTGGCCGAGCAGCACCTCGTCGAGCAGCACGCCCTCTCCGGCCGGAACGCCATCCTCATCGTCCCCCAGGGCCCGGTCGACGCCGCCAGCGGAGACTTCGGCCGCCTCGCCGCGCCCGACGGCCACGCCAACCTCGTCCGTGACGTGCTCTCCGTCCTCTACCGCGACGGCGTCATCACCCGCCCCAACACCGACGGCGTCGTCCTCACCGCCCACTCCGGCGGCTACCTCGCCACCGCCGCCATCCTCGACGCCGGCGGCCTCCCCGTCACCGGCGTCCACCTCTTCGACGCCCTCTACGGCGAGCGCGCCACCTTCGCCGCCTTCGCCGAGGGCGGGGGTGTCTTCCGGTCGAGCTACACCGCCACCGGCGGCACCACCGACGAGAACGAGGCCCTCGCGGACGACCTCGCGGGCGCCGGCCTCGACGTCGGCACCCTCTCCGACGTCGACCTCTACGCCGGCCCCGTCGGCATCGCCGCGATGGACGCCGCCCACGCCGCCTGCGTCTCCGACGAGCGCGCCTACGCCCGCTGGCTCGCCACGAGCGGCCTCCCCCACCGCCCGAGCGCCGCGCCCGAGCTCCTCTCCGTCGTCTCCGACGGTGACAACGCCGTCGTCACCTGGCAGGCGGACGCCGGCGGCGAGGCCCTCCGCTACCGCGTCGAGGGCTCCGAGGACGGCAGCCGCTGGAGCTTCCTGACCGACACCGGCGAGACCACCACCATCGTCGCCGCGACCCCCTGGATCCGCGTCCGCACGACCGACGTGCGCTACGGCGAGTCCGAGCCCTCCGACACCTACGGCGGCACCGGCGCCGACTGGCTCGTCGTCGACGGCTTCGACCGCGTCCTCGACGGCAGCTGGTCCGAGCCCGTACACCCCTTCGCCGCCACCGTCGGCAACGCCCTCGGCGCCTACTCCGTCGCCACCAACGAGGCCGTCGCGTCCGGCGCCGTCCGCCTGTCCGACTACCCGCGCGTCCTCTGGCTCCTGGGCGACGAGGGCACCGCCGACCGCACCTTCGACCCCACCGAGCGCGCCGCCGTGCAAGCCTACGTCGACGCCGGCGGCACCTTCGTCGCCAGCGGCGCCGAGGTCGCCTACGCCACCGACCCCGCCTGGCTCGACGACGTTCTCCACGCCGCCCTCGTCTCCGATGACGCCGCCACCACAACGGTCGAGGGCTGGACCGTCGGCGACGCCTACCCCGAGGACTACCCCGACGTGCTCACCGGCGACGAGATCCTCTGGTCCTGGTCAACCGGCGGGGCCGCCGCCGTGGGGTGGGACGGCCGCGTCGCCGTCATCGGTTTTGGCCTCGAGAACCTCTCCACCCGCGAGCTCACCGCCGCCGTGGCCGAGCTGGTGGCCTGGCTGGAGTAGCCGCCCCCGCTCGGCGACCGTCCGCACCGCCGGGCCACGTCTTCCCGATCCCGCACCGTGCCTACGTTCTGGGGGTGCTGCCGGACTCGGGGGGGGCTCATGAGCCTCAGGGGGACCACGCGTTCGGCAGCACACCCTCTTCGGTTGGGCGGTTCGTCGGGGGTGCAGGCGGCGAGGAGGGAGAAGGCGAGCATGGGGCTTCGGTTAACGCGACCCGCGTGGCGGTCGACGGGGCGTGATCGGCCGTCGCCGGGTTAGGGGGCGCGGACGCTCCCGTAGCTCAGCTGGATAGAGCAACAGGTTTCTACCCTGTCGGTCGCTGGTTCGAATCCAGCCGGGGGCGCCATTCTTGATAGGCGCCCTCGAATTCGCAGGAAGCGTCGCCCGCTCCGACCGCCGCCTCGATGGATTCGGCAAGAGTATCGAAGGGTTTCCGGAAGGTCACCGTCAGGGCGCCGTCGCGGAATTCCGAGTTCGAACAGAGAAAGCCGAGCATCCGGCGCTGTTGCGATGCGCTCTGCGATTCGTACAGTTCCAGCGCGCTTCCAGCCAGTTCGAGAAGGGCGATCCCCTCCTCCATGTACACCTTGTCCGCCCGCTGGTGGGTCGCGATGTCGGCGAGGACGTGCGCCTGCTGCGCGCGCATCTCGTTCGCCTTCTGCTCGTAGGTCGCCACATGGATGCGGCCGTCGAGGCGGTCCTCGTACAGCACGTCGACGCGCTTCTGGATCGCCGCCTGTTGCCGCTGGAGCCGGCTCACCGCGTCGCGGTGGTAGCGCTGCTGCTCCTCGTGGCTCATGTGCAGCGCCTCGCGCACCCAGCCCACCACCTCGTCGTCCAGGCGTAGCCGGCGCAGGGCCGCCGTGAACGCGGCGGAGAGGACCTCCTGCCGGACGTAGGCGCTCGGCCGCCCGAGCTTCTGGCAGGTGGCGCAGTGGTAGTAGACGTACTTCTTCTTCTTGAGCTCGCCGACGAGGTGGTGTGCGTCGCCGTCCTCCGCGCAGACCCCGCACTGCACCAGCCCGGTGAACGGGAAGTCGTTCTTCCCCCGGCGCGGCGCCGCCTTCCCCCTCCCCTCCATCACCTCCTGGACGCGGTCCCACAGCTCCGGCGTGACGAGGGCGGTGTGCGTGCCCGCGTACCACTGTCCGTTCCAGATGAACTCGCCCTTGTAGAGGGGGTTCTGGAGGATCTGGTGGAAGGTCTGGATCGGCACGTTCGCGCGCCCGCTCCGCGAGGTGAGACCGACGCGCTTCGCCTCTGCGGCCAGGTCCTTCAGCGCGTAGCCGCCCGCCGCGTACAGCTCGAACAGGCGCCGCACGACGGGCCCGGCGACCGGGTCCGGCTCGACGATGCGCTTCCCCGCGGGGCCCTCGACGTTGCGGTACCCGAGGGGCGCCGCGGACGGCCAGATCCCCTGCGTCGCCTTCTCGAGCATCCCCTTCTTCACCTCCTCCGAGAGGTTGTCGATATAGTTCTTGGCCATCAACACCTTGATGCCGTGGATGAACTTCTCGTGGGAGCGTGAGCCGTCGGAGAGGACGGCGTTCTCCTTCACGAGGTGGATCTCCAGGTCCATGCCGTCGAGATCGACCCAGTCGCGGAGGTTGCGGTACAGGCGGTCGGTCTTCTCGACGAGGATGACCTTGCAGCTCGGGGTCCGCTGCAGCCATCCCATCATCTCGTCGAAGCTGGTCCGGCCCGCCTTCTTGGCGGTCTCCACGTCGACGTACTCGCCGACCACACGGAAGTTGGCCCCCAGCGCGTAGCTCCGCAGGAGCTTCTCCTGCGCGGGGATGGAGAAGCCCTCCTTCTCCTGGTCCTTCGACGACACGCGGGAGTACAGCACCGCGTCCCGCTGGGGGCGCACGGTCGGGAGCAGGTCGAACCCGGCGTTTCGGGCGTCTGCGGTGAGCTTTCGGAGCCTGGGACTACGGGACATGGGCCACCTCGGATGGGGTCGCTCTATTTGACATAACAACGACGGCCTGGGCAAGGGGCCGCGTCCAGAGAGACGAACCGACCCCGCCAACCTGAACGAGCGGTCAGTATCGGCGCCATCGGGGCCCCGCCAGCGCGCGCGCGCTGGACGACCAGAAACTGTCCGCTCCTCACCGTGGGCCTTGTCTTTGAACGTCCGTTCAGGTAGTCCAGGGCATCCGAGGTCGACCCCCCATGCGCCTGTCCCGCTCGGTTGCCCACGCCCTGCCCGCAGCACGGCTCTTCCCTTCTTACTCTCTTCGGCGGCTTGTCTTTCAGCACCGTGACGCCTGCATAGGCCTCGGCCTCGACGCCACCGTGGTCGACCAGGCCGACGATGACGGCGTGCTCCGGTGGCTTCAGGACCGCGCGGGCGTGCTCCCCTCCGCCCTCGCGGAGGACCTCGCCCGGATCGACGAGCTCACGAACGAGCGCGGCGCCGGCACCCTGCTGGAGGTGGGCCGGGAGGCCGGCGTCGACCTCCGCGGGCTCGGCCTCGACCCCCTCGGCGTGGCCGTCGGCGCCCTGCTCGACCACCCCGCCCTCTTCGAGCGCGCCCACGGTCGGCGCGTCGTCGAGACGCTCCGGAGCACCGCCGAATTCGCCGGCCGCCGGCCCGCCGCACCGCGCCCCTTCGACCTCACCGCGCTCCAGGCCCTCGAGACCCGGCTCGGCCTCCAGTTCGACGAGCGCGGCCGGAGCGCGCACTGCCGAATCGTGCTGGGGCGCGACGGCGACCGCACGGTCTTCTCCGTCGCCCACGGTGCGCTCGTGCGCGCCGACGAGGCCCTCGAGGACGCTCCGCTCCTCGTCTGCGACTCCGCCGCGCCCGTCTACCTGTCGGAGCGGAGCCTCCGCTACCGGCCGCAGCGTCGTGACGTGGTCGTGTACGACGGCCGCGAGGGCACGCTCCGAATCAGGGCGAGCGACGCCCCGACCCTGAACGCCTACCGCCGGGGCTTCGGCGAGCTCCTCCACGGCGACCCCGACTGGTTCGGCGACGGGCCCGTCGCGAGCCTGGAGCCGCTCGTGCGCCGCGGCGCCGCGATCGAGGTCCCCACGCCGGGCCTCCGCAACGTGCGCCTCGTCGGCCTCCTGGTCCGCTACAAGCTCGGCTCCGTCGGCACCGTCGCGCTCGACTCCGAGCGGATCTGGCCCTTCCTCGAGCAGCGCCTCAACAGCTCGCTCGACGAGGGCGAGCTCCTCGAGGCGACGTTCCGGGTGTGGCGCGTCGGGAACCCCCGCTCCGCGCTGGCGCGTCTGCGCCTCCCGAACCGCGTCGAGTACGGCCGCGTCGAGGAGGACGTGTTCCGGCCGTGGCTGGAGGCGCGGGGGTTCCTCGCGCGCGGGGCGGGGCGGCTGCCGGAGTGAAGCGATTCTGGGCGATGGCCGCCGCGCACTGGCCCCTCTCCGCGCCGCGGGCCTCCCTCGAGGACCTCATCGGCGTCGCGCAGGTCGACGCCCTCCTCAGCGCCGGCCTCCTCCACGTCGCCGCGCTGGAAGAGGACGACGTCGTGGAGTGCGCCTCGTGCGGCGCAAATGCGCGCCTCGTGTGGGAGGACGCCGGGTTCGTGGCCGTCTGCGAGGGCGAGACGGAGTGCCGATGCGAGCGTTTCGGGAGCGCACCCGAGCGGGTGTTCGTCGACCCTGGGGCCTTCGCCCGGAGCGTGGCCGACGCGCTCGGCGTGGAGGGCGTACCTGGGGCGCCGGAGCCGGTGGTGCCGCTCGGGCGACGCATGTTCGGCGAGGAGCTTGTCGCCTTCGACCTTGTGGCGCGGCCGGGTCGCCCCGGCGTGCTGGACGCCCTGCACCGGATCGCCCGCGGCGGGCCGAAGGTGCGGGTGATGCTCGTTCCCGACTCGCGCCGTTTGCCGGCGAGCGCCCCTACGGAGCTCGCCGGGGTCGAGATCGTGTGGGTCGGGCTCGACGCGCTGCTCGTCGTCGGGACGCCGCTTTGCGTCGATCTTCGCGCGGTCGTGTCACGACGGCACTTCCCGGGGGGTCATCGTCGAGGAGCGCTTCGACGGGCTCCTCGTCGAGGACCGCGGCGCGAGCTGGCGCGGCCAGGCGCTCGACATCGAGGCGTCGCCGCTCTCGCTTCGGCTCCTCCGCCTGCTCGCGACGCACCCCGGCGAGCTCGTCGGCGACGCCGCCCTGTGGCGTTCGCTCTACCCGGACGACCACACGAAGGGCGGGAACCTCGCCAGGGGGGCGAACCCCGAGGACCTCAAGGACCGGGTGCGCTTCGTGGTGGGCTCGCTGCGCGCCGCGCTCCGGGCCGCGGGGGCGGGCGAGCTCGTCGAGAACGTCCGCGGTGCGGGGTACCGCCTGGCGTCGGCGCCCGAGCGGGTGCGGATCGCCTCGTAGGGGGGCCCCGAACCTGCCGAACCTCCCGAACCTCGGTGCCGAACCTCGTGAGACCTTCGATTGTGTCGATGGGGACGGGATCGTAGGGGGTGCGGTCGAACCTCGTGGCGGCGAGGTGCCCCCTGTGGGGTCGATGCTCGCCGACCGGGAGAGGTTCGAGAGGGAGTGGATCTCTGGCGCGATTAGGGCTGGGAAGAGGTTCGGGAGGTTCGAGTAAGTTCAAGAAGGGGCGTCGGGGCTGGGCTGTTTGTGCGAACCTCGGCCCGAGGTGGGGGTTCGGGAGGTTCGGGAGGTTCGGGAGGGTCGGGAGGGTCGGGGGTCGAAGCGGGGGCCACCACCTGGCCCCCGTCGTTAGAGGGCCAGGAGCGCCTTGAGGACCCCAACCAAGTCACGCCGCTCCGCGCCCGGCCACAAGCCGATCGCGCCACCCCTCAGGCGCTCCTCGGGCCAATCCTGCCGGAGCATCGTCGGGCCGACCAGCTTGGTCCGATGACCAGGCCACAACACCCAGAGCGACTGGACGATTGGCCGGCTGGCGCCGTCCCCGATCCCCTCGCCGTACTTCCACCAGAGGTCCTGGAGCGCGTCCATCGGGGGGAACCCGCCCTCCCCGAGCCGGAACTTGGCGTCGAACACATGAAGGTCTAGCGTCCCGTCTGCCCAGGTGACCTCGACGACGAGGTCGGGCCTCCACGGGCGCCCAGGGAACAGCTTGCGGACCTCCTCCGCGTCAAAAGCATACTCCGGCTCGTACAGGAGCCGGACTCGCCGGCGCGCGTCGCGCCAGCGCGCGATCTCCCCGCGTCGAAGCGTGGCGAACCAGCTGCCATCCACGGGCGACTCGGCGCGTCCGCCCAGGATCGTGGCCAGCTCGGCCGCTACGACCACGGTGCACCACTGCTCCCAGAGTTCGTCCAGCGTCCCGACCACCGCCGGGACGGGCGCCGCCCGCGCCGTTCGCGCCTCCTCGGCGAGCAAGGAGGCGCGGAAGGTCGTCCAGTAGGCCGGCTCGGCGTCGACGCGCGCCGTTCGCACCATGCGTGCGCCGCGGGGCCGGAGGTCGGGGAGCCCCGAGCGGGTGCGCGTCGCCGCGATCTCGGCGTCAAGGCCCACGAGCTGCTCCAGCCGCTGCTCCAGGGCGCGGGCCCGCGGCGCGTCGCGCTCAGACCACAGGCTTCCGTGCTCGGTCAGGAAGGCCTCGCGCGCCGGCCGGGCCGCGCCCAGCCGGTCGAGCTCCCCCTGAACGAGGCCGCGCATCGCCACCACCGCGTCGTGGAGCCCGTCGTAGGTGGACAGGACCCCACGGTTCTCGAGCGTGTCGAGGTCCGCGCGACGCTCCCGATGCACCCCCACGTCGCGGCCGGTCGCCTCGGCGCGTAGGGCCGCGGCGGGGTGGGTAGCCAGCCAGCGCGCGTCGGCCGCGGAGCGCGCGCCGCTCTCCCGCGCGACGGCGCGCACCACCTCGCGCGCGCGATGGACGGGCCGTCGACGGATCGACGCCGCCGCGCTGCTCGCCAGGCCGACGGCACGATCCAGCGCGGCGAGATCGCCGTCGCGAGAGCGGTGCAGCCCGACCGACCCGACCCCGCCCGCATCCTGGGCCAGCCCCTCGGCGACGGCCTCGAGCTCCGCGACGAGAGCAACCAGGGTGTCCCCCGCCAGCTTCTCGGGACGCACGCGCAGGTTGACGGCCTCCTCGCCCACGGCGATCCGGACAAGGCCGGCGACCGAACCGAGGAGCCCGGGCGCGGACCACTCTGCGACGCCCTCCCAGTTGGCGACGAGCTCCACGGATCGTCCGCCCACCTTGACCACGACCTCACTCCCCGGGGCGTGCCCGAGGGAACGGACCTTCACGTCGCCGAACCCGCGCACCTCGACGTCCGCGCCGCCGGCGATGCGCTGCCCTCCGGCCACGACCATCAACGAATCAGGTGTGGAAGAAGTCATACCAGTCCCCAAGCTCCTCACCGCGCTCGCGCAGCTCCTTCGCCCTGGCCGCGGAGAGGGTCCACCCGTTGAGCTTCAGGAGGGACACGAGGTCGTCGAGGAGCGTGCGCCAACGCGGGCCCACGCCACGGAGCGGGGGCAGCACGCGCTGGAGGATCTGGAAGTCCTCGGCGCGCTTCCTGTCGATGAGGCCGCGGGAGGCGCCGAGGTACCTGGACATCGCCGCGCGCGTCCGGGCCGTGGGCGCGCCAGGCACGCGGCGATCCGCGAGGAAGCGGAGAATCCGCTCGATTTCACCCAGCTCGCCGACGGGGCCTGAGGTTGCCATCGTGAGCGTGTCCCACCGGGCCGTCAGGCGGGGGGCGTCGCTGTCGGCCTTCCACGTCGGGCCGTCGGGATTGGGCTCCACCCAGATGACGCTGGTGCGGGAGAGGAACCGCGGGGAGAGGCGCTCGACGGTGTCGTCCACGTTGACGGTGCCGAGCAGGCGCACCGAGTCAGGCACGATGAAGGCGGAGGGGTAGCGCGCCGCGTTCGCCGGCGACAGCTCGGGGTCGTACAGGCGCACGGTCGGCTCGGCCGCCTCGAGCGCGGAGATCGGCCGCGCGAGATAATACTCGGGCGAGGCGAGATTCAGCTCCTCCACGAGGACCGGGTAGACACCGCCGTACCCGTTCGCGTGGTCGTCCCCGGCGCGGAGGAGGTGCTCGACGAAGCCCTCGGACGAGGGCTCCCACGCATGGTGGGTCGGATGCCAGAAACCGAAGAGCGGCGTGTCGTCCTGCCAGTCCCGGCGGACGACGAGTTCGAGGAAGCGGCTGCTCCCCGGACCGTGCCCGAGGCGCGAGAGGACGCTCCGCACGAACGTGCTCTTTCCGACGCCGGGGAGCCCGGCGAGCAGGGTCCAGCGCCCCGTCAGGACCGACACCAGAAGGTTGGCCACCTCCTCGTCCCGCCACGTCTCACCGGCAACCAATCGAACGACCTCCGAGAGTGGGGGGAGGACCGCCGCGTCGAAGCGGGCGGCGCGGATCGGAGCGGAGACCAGCCCCTTCGGCGCCGGCGCGGGCGCGGGCGCCGAAGGGGCCGTGGCCGATCCGCCCAAGCCGGCGAACCGCGCGAAGAGCGCGAGCCTGCGATCGTCGAGGAGCCCCTCGGTGTCAGCAATCTCGGCGCGGAGCTCCGCGAGCCGCGCCCCGGCGATGCGCTCGTCCGCGGCGATGCGCTCCGCGAGCCCGTCTCGTTGGCGCTCGAGCCCGTCCATCTCCGCCTGGAGAGCCGCCTGTCGCACGGCGATCTGGTCGCGGATCAGGGCCTCGTCACGCTGAACGTAGGCCTCGGCGGCGGCGGCGATCGCGCCCTGTCCGTGCTCCGAGGCGAGGAAGCCGGTCACCGCGCGGGTCGTCAGGGTGTCGAGCTCCTGGGCCCGGCCGAGCATGCCCGACATGCGCTCGAACCGAGCTGCGCGAACCTCGGACGGGAGCGCCATCGACGCCGCGTCCTTCAACCAGCTGGCGATCCGATCGGGCGCCGGCGCCCCGTCCAGCTCCCGCGCCAGCCACCCGGCGAGCCGGTCGTCGCTCATCTCGTCCCGGATCTCGGCCCCCGCGGCGAGCAGGTCCTCGAGCGAGGGGGGGTACGGCACGAGCCAGCGGCCGTCCGGAAGGTCGACCGCGCCGAACAGGGCGCGGAAGCGCGCGACGGGCAGCCTACCGACGGCCTCCCAGGCGTGCTCGGGGACGAAATCGTCGCCTTCGTTCTGGAAGGGGCCGATGACCCTTCCATCTTCCACCAGGTAGAAGCGGGTTTGCTCGCACTCCAGCGACGGCCCCGTGCCGGCCTCTCCCCACCCGCGCACGCGCTCGATGGTGTCGGGCGCGCCGCCACACACCCAGACGTTCCGCACCCGGATGCGGGTACGCGTGTCGATGCCCGAAGCGCGCACCCCGGCGGGCAGGAACGCAAGGCGCCGCACCTCCCGCGCCGTCAGGTCCTCCACCGCGATCGCGGCCGGCTGCTTCTGCCATAGGGTCACCTCGAGGTCGCCCGCGATGGCGCCGGCGTCCAGGTTGGCGGCCAGGCGGTTCGCCGCCACGTCGAGGACCTCCAGGAACGACAGCCGGTCGGGCCGCGACCGGATCCGGTCGCGCAGCTTGGTGAGGTCCGGGCCGAGCCGGGCGTCGTCGGTTGCCCGGGCTTCGGTGGCCCGCGCCTCCGCGCGCAACACGGCTTCGAGGGCGGCCGGGAGGCTGCGGGAGAGGGCCGAGCGACCGGCGGACACCTCAACGTCGTCTCCGGCCAAGCGGCGGATCAGCGCGAAGAGGTCGGCCGCCTCGTCGAAGCGCCGGACGAGGCGCTTCCGGCCCTCGGCGACGGCGGCGTTGACGGTGCTCTCCGCGAGCTCCAGCTTGTCGATCTCCACACTGACCGCCTCTCCGATGGCGGCGAGTTCCTGAAGGCGCTCCTGCACGGCCGCGCGCCGCCGCTCCACCGATGCGTCCTGCGTGGCCCTCCCGACCTCGTCCCGCGCCGTCGTGAGCCACTCGCGCGCGGTCGGCACGTCCAGCGTCCGAAGGGCCGCCTCTGCCTCCTGCACGAACTCGGCCGGCTGGCCTCTGGCGCTGGTGCGGAGCCGATGAGTTTCCTCCTGGAGCGCGCGGAGCTCCTCGGCGGTGGCCTTCACCCAACCGACGGGCTCCTCTTCCGCGCTGGCATACGCCTCGCGGGCGAGCGCGAAGCCCACCCAGGTTGTTGCGGCGGGCGGCGCCTCGCTCAGGCGCGCGAAGTCCGGGCGAAGCAACGGACGATCGGGGGGCTCGGCCAGAAGGTCGGCTACGAGCGGGAGTACCAGCGCGTGGTGGGGGGCGCAGGCGGCTTCCAGGTCGCGCTCCCAGGTCGGAGGGAGCTCGACCTTGGGCGGTGACTTCGAGGGCCACAGCCGGAGCGCCTCGTCGACGAGTACGCCGCGCTCGAGGAGGCTGCGCGTCACATGCTCGAACACGGGGGTGCCGGGCGTGATGCTGCGCCCGGCGCTCGCTTCGGCCGCCCACGACTGCGCCGCATCCTCGGACAGGCTCGCGAGGCGAAGGCCCTTGGGGGCGGGCTTGCCTTCTCGTCCGGCGGCGGTCAAGGTATGGCACTCGGAGCCTGCTTCCTTGAGGATGCGGACCGCAGGCGAGATCTTCGCGGCGTGTTTGACCGCGAGATCCTCGAGACGATCGAGCAGCCGAGCGAAGTGCACCGGCCGCAACAGCTGCGCCAGGGGCCGCTCGCCACGGAGCTGGAGCACCGCTTGGAGCCGCTCGCCCGTGGCGCCGCCGATCTCACGCTCGACGTCCCATGCGTTCGCGCTGGCCTTCTCGCCCAGGGCCGCGACCATCCACCAATCGAGGATGGCCGCGAGGGGGGGATGGCTCTCGTGGAGCACGCTCATGTGCCGCTGAAGCACACCGAGGGCTCTGCGGCGGTCGCCATGCTCATCTTCGCCGCTCCACGCGAGACGATGAATCGCACCCAGTAGGAGCGGCAGCACGAAGATCGCTGTCTCGGCGTCTGGTACGGGGCGGGCCAGCGGGACGGACCAATGCTCTTTCATCGTGGAAGCTCCATTCGTCGGCAGAGGGCTAGCCAACATCCTACCCGAGCTCGAGGGAGTCGGTCCCTTCTTAGCCGCGCTTGGTCGAACGATCCGGACAGCGCGGCGCTCGCAGTTCACCTCACACTCGCCTCACAGTCTCCATCAGCACTCGCGCTGCTTGAATCTTGTATATGGCGATCCCTCCCGCTGAACAACGGTTCATTCAGCCCCCGATCGCCCCTCCGAGCCCCTCCCGCCTCACACTCACCTGGCGGAAGCCGTCGGGCCCCCGGCCTACCTGCAGGGCGTCAACGACGAGCCCCGCACGATGCCTCCTGCTCCCCTCCTCCCCCAAGTCCCCGACGCGCTCGCGAAGAGCGCCCGCCAGCGGTTCCAGCACCGTTACGCGGAGCCGTTGAGCGATGAGGACGGCAGGGAGATCGCCACCAACCTCCTCGGCGTCTTCGGGCTGCTGAAGGAGTGGCGCGAGGCAGCGGCGCGGAGCGCTTCGTCCGCGACACCGGCGCCCGCCCCGCGGAAGCGCCGCACCACCCCCAGCGCGGAGTAGCCAGTGATCCTCCAGTTCCAGTTCGTCTTCAACGAAACCCTCGTCCACGTCCTCCACCTCCGCGGCCGCACCGCGTTCCTCGCCACGGAGCTCGGCGCCGCCGCCGGCTACGGCGAGGGCGGCCGCCGCTTCGTCGACCTCATCATCCACGAGTGGGCCCCCTCCCTCGACGAGGACGACGACATCGCCCAGATCACCGGCCCCGAGCTCGCCGCGCTCCGTCGCGAGGTGCCGCTCCCCAAGAACGCGACGCTCGCGCTCGTCCTGTTCCGCACCGGCGCCGAGCGCACGCTGATGCGCGCCGACGCGAAGTTCGCGAAGCCGCTGCTCGGCTTCCTCTACAAGGAGGTCCTCTCGCGCGTGGTGACGCTCGCGGAGGAGGCGCCGAAGGCTGCCGCTGCCCCGGACGATGCCGACGACGACGACACCGACGACACCGAGGGAGACAGCACGGAAGCGCCGACTGCGGCGCCACCGCGCGCGCGCCTCTGGGACCTGGCCGCGTGCGACCACGCCTCGGCGCAGCTCCGCCGCGTCGAGATCAGCGTGGCGCTCGTGCGGTACCACGCCGTGCTTCGCCTCACCGAGCAGCTCGTCGAGGACGGCTTCATCGACGAGGGCACTGCGGCCGACCTGAAGGTCGAGGCGGTCGAGGTGATCCTGGGCCGTCCCCTCTTCACGCCGCTCCACCGCTTCGGCGCCGCCGACGCCCCGCGCGCCGCCTGATGCGCTGGAACGGCGAACAGGTCCGCGCCTTCCTCGCGTGGCTCCTCCCCCGGCACGCCGCGATCGGTGGCCGCACCGAGCTCCGCGCGCTCGGGCGGGCGCCCCAGAAGGGCGTGTGGTCCGCGTTCGTCGGTCCCGAGGACCTCGACGCCGTCGTCGAGGCCCTCGCCCCGCTCCCGGGACGCCCCCGCCCGGTCTTCCCCGACTGGCCCCGGAGCGGCGAGGCCAACCTCTACTTCGGCCTCAACCCCGTGCGCCCGGCCGCCGTGCCGGCACGCACCGGCCCCCTCTTCGAGCGCGTCCGCACCACCACGCGCGACCGCGACGTGCTCGCGTACTCCATGTTCATCGTCGACGTCGACCCCGAGCGCATGCCCCGCGACCGGGCCGCCACCGACGCCGAGAAGGCCGAGGCCTTCGCCGTCGCCAACCGCGTGAGGGACGAGCTCGACCGCGCCGACATCCACCCGATGTTCGCGGACAGCGGCAACGGCTACCACCTGCTCGTCCCGACGGTGCCCGTCGGTGGCGACGGCGTGGCGGCGGCCGGACGGGAGGCGCGAGCCCTCCTCCGCGCCCTCGACGGTCGGTTCTCCACCCCCGGCGCGCGCGTGGACACCTCCATGTACAACCCCTCGCGCATCCTGAAGTTGTACGGGACGCTCGCGATGAAGGGCGAGCCCACGGCCGACCATCCCCACCGCATCGCGAGCATCGACCTGGGCCGCATCCCCGAGGACGTGGACGTCGTCGCCCGCCTCGGGGCCCGCTCGTCGTCCGCCCCAGCGCCCGAGCCCCGCCCGCCGCGGACGCCCCACGCCCCGGTCCAGCCCGGACGCACCACGCCCTGGTCGGCCTGGCGCGAGCAGGCCCTCGCGGCGCTCCCGTTGGAGGCCGTCTACGGCGAGCTCCTCACCGGGCAGACGACCAACGGCTGGCTGAAGTGTCGCGATCCCGGGTCCCCCTCCGGCGACCAGAACCCCTCCGCCGGCGTGGCGGACACCGCCGCCGAGGCCGAGCGCGGCGCCTTCCACTCCTTCCGCGACGGCCGCACACTCTCGGTGTTCGACTTCCTCCTCGAGCGCGGCACCTGCATCGACTTCCGCGCGGCGTGCGCGCACGTCGCGGCGCTCTCCGGAGTCGCCCTCCCGGGGGCCGCCGCCGTGGGCGAGGGCGCGGTCGACCGCCTCGACGCCGCGTGGACGTCCGACGACGAGGGACGCCGGAACCGGGCCGTGCGCGACGCCCTCGCGGCCGCCCTCCCCCTCCCCGCCATCGAGCAGCGCCAGGCCCTCGACGCCATCGGCGAGCGCACCGGGCTGTCCCACGCCGTCCTCCAGCGTTCCCTCGTGGAGATCCGCAAGACCGACCGCCGGGACGCGACCCGCGCCCGCGTCGAGGCCGCCGTCCCCCGCGGGCGCGTCGTGGTGGACTTCGTCCAGAACCGCGACACCATCGAGGCCCTGTTCGACGCCCTCGTCGCCGCGGTGAAGCCGGTGACGCGCTTCTTCCGCCAGGGCCGCGACCTCGTGTTCGTGCGGCGCGGCATCGGCCCCGTCCCCGTCCACGAGCGCAACCTCGCCGGCCTACTCTCCGCGCTGGTCGAGCTCCGCTTCCTGCGCGAGACCGAGGACGGCCAGGAGCTGGACCGCTACGACGTGCTCCCCACCGACCTCTGCCGCGCCTTCGTGCATTCCCCGCGCGTCGCGGCCGCGCTCCCCGAGCTGGTCGGCTACTCGCGCACCCCGCTCTTCGACGCCCGCGCGCGTCTCGTCAGCCGCCCCGGCTTCGATCCCGAGTCCGGCATCTTCTACGACGGCCCGCCCATCCCGCCCGCCGAGGGCTCGGCCGCCCTGGACGCGGCCCTCGGCGGCTTCCTATGGAAGCAGGAGGTCGACCGGATCAACCTCATCGGCGCCATGCTCACGACGTTAACCATGCCGATGTGGACCCGCGGCCACCCCTTCGTCGCCATCAACGGCAACAAGGCCGGCGTTGGCAAGAGCACCCTCGCGCGCGTCCTCGGGCTGATCGCGGAGGGCGGCGAGGAGGTCTCCACCGTCTCCTGGTGCCCCGACGACGCCGAGTTCGAGAAGCAGCTCGCGACCCGCGTGGAGGCCGGCGACCGCGTCATCCTCATCGACAACGCCAAGACCGCGAAGTCCATCGAGAGCGCGATACTCGAGCGATGTATCACGGATACACGCCTCAACTTCCGGCGTCTCGGCTCCAACTCCTCGATCACCCGCCCCCGCAACGACGTGCTGTTCTGCCTCACCATGAACCTCGTCCAGCTCGGCCCCGACCTCCGCCGCCGCGCCCTGCCCGTGAACCTCTCCACCGAGAGCGACGTGCGCGAGGTCGCCTACCCCCTCGACGACGTCCTCGGCTGGGTCCAGGAGCGCCGCGTCGACATCGTCGGCGAGCTCCTCGGCCTCGTCCAGCGCTGGCTCGACGACGGCCGCCCCCTCGCCGTGGTCCCCGCGCGCCACAGCACCGGCCAGCGCTGGGCCTCGACCATCGACGGAATCCTCGCGCACGCCGGCCTCCCCGGCTTCCTCTCCAACTTCGAGGACAGCGAGCACGCCTTCGACCCGAAGTACGCCGTCATGCTGGAGATCGTCCGCGCGCACCGCGGCCAGCCGGCCCGCACGCCGGGCGAGTGGGCGGCCGTGCTCGGGGACGTGCTCGAGGACCGCTTCAAGGACCGCCACGGCGAGGACCGGTCGGAGCGCGCGCGGGCGACGATCGTGGGGGCGCTGTTCAGCGAGTACGCGGACGCGCGGTTCGAGATCGACGGGGAGGCGTGGCGGCTGGTGCGGGAGTGGCCGGAGGGGGTGGGGCGGGGGGTTTGGGGGATTGTGGCGGCGTGATGCAAGGAGCGGGCCCCCCCGGGCGGCACCCGGCTAAACGGGAGTCCGTGCGCGCCGTCGTCTTGCCACTTCTCGTGGTTTCCGCTAAGATGTATCCCATGTCTGCCCCGTTCGCGCCCTCGTCAACGCCATCGCCCGTCACGCTGAGGGAGAGGATGGCCACAGTTCGCGAAGAAATTGTCGCGGAGTACACCGATCCCCGGCACAACTGGCCGTGGATCGTAGGCTTTTCAGGCGGCAAAGACAGCACGCTCTTGCTCCAGCTGGTCATCGAGGCTGTCCGATCATTGAGTCGCCTGTAAAAACCCTCCCGGGCGCGTACGCACGCGTAGACGCGGGCGCGGAAAGCTGAGATCATGGGGTTCCCCCCGCTGCTCCGGTCCGGAGTGGCGCCCGTCCCCGTCCGCCCCGGTCGCCCCGATGTTTCG
>CAJBVW010000057.1 GCA_903959175.1 uncultured Pseudomonadota bacterium | reverse complement strand
GCCCATCCCGAGCGGTTCGTCGCCGGACCGCCCGTCGCCGCGCGGCCCCCCACCGAGGTCTGGATCAACCGTCCCACCGGCCAGGCCGCCGCGCTCCAGGCGCCGCAGCCGGACGCGGTGGCCGAGGCGAGCGGGCAGGCGGACCCATCACCGCCGACGAGTCAGAGAAAGTGATCACCTGAGTGTCTCAAATCGTTGACAGGTTCCGGGTACGACACCGCCTGGACGACCTACATCCCCGTTGGTCCTGTGCGTTTCACCACGCGGATCGGGGCCCAGGGGCGGATCGACGACATCGAGACGGGCCTCTTCCACGACAAGTCGCGCGAGCGGCTCTCCACGACAGTGGATGCTGGCGTGCAGGAGGCGAGGAACGGAGCCTACATCCGCGAGGAGATCGGCTTCGGCCGCTGGGTACGGGTCATCGGGGGCGTTCGGTTCGATCACTACACCTTCCAGGTCAATGACGCGCTCGACGTGGCGGGTGATGGGGTCGTTTCCACCGGCGTCGCCGACGCAAACATCCTCTCCCCCAAGGCGAACGTCGTCGTCATGCCGACCGAGTGGCTCGACGTGTTCGTGAACTGGGGCCGGGGCTTCCACTCGAACGACGCGCGGGGCGTTGTTCGCGGGGACGACCCGGTGGATCCGTTGACTGCGGCGATGGGGTACGAAGGCGGCGTCCGCGTCAAGAGCGACCGCTGGGGGCAGGTAGCCGTCGTCGCGTGGGCGCTCGACATGGACGCCGAGACGGTGTGGGTCGGCGACGAGGGGACAACCGAACTGAAGGGCGAGACGCACCGGCAGGGGCTCGACGGGATGGTCCGAGCGACGCCGCTCCCGTGGTTGCACGGGGATATCGACGTGACGCTGGCATCCGCGACCTACACGTCCAACGCCGGTAACGGCGACGCGGTCGCGCTCGCACCCACGTTCACGCTCGCGGGCGGGCTCGGGGTGAACCACCCCAGCGGAGCGTCGGGAGGCGTGCGTGTGCGCCACATCGGGGACCGTCCAGCGACGGAGGACGGGTCGCTCGTGGCCGAGGGATGGACCGTGTTGGACGCGGAGGCGGGGTACCGATGGCGCTTCATTCAGGCGCAGTTCCAGGTCAACAACGTGCTGGGAACCGAATGGAAGGAGGTCCAGTTCGCGAACGAGTCACGTCTCGCCGACGAGGCCGAGGCCGTCGAGGACATCCACTTCACGCCAGGGTGGCCGCGCACGTTGATGGCGACCCTGACGGTTTACAGGTAGAACACCCACCACCCGAGGCTCCCATGCTCATCTCCCTCCTGCTCGTCGCCTGCGCCGGCTCCTCCGACACGGGCGAGGCCGAGGCGGAAACGCCCATCGTGTCCTTCGTTTCTCCCACCGACGGGGCGACCGTCACGGCGGGTGACGTGGACGTCTCCATCGCCGTCGAGCACTTCATGCTCGTGGACCTCGCCAAGCACAACGAGGGCGAACCGGAGGGGTACATCTCGTTCACCTACACACAGGGCGACACGTCGGAGACGCTGGAGAGTGGCGAGACGACGTTCACGGCGACCCTCGAGGCCGGCGCTGCGACCCTGACTGCCGACCTCTACTTCGAGGACGGCGATCAGATCGGGGAGGAGTTCGCGGACTTCGAGCCGGTCACGATCGCCGTAACGGTAGAATAGGCGCGAAGGGCTACCCCGCCTCGACCCCCAGCTCGCCGAAGCCCCCCCAGCGGCACCGCCTTCCGCATCCCCGGCTTCAACCTCACCGCGTACTCGGCGACGTGCCCTCCGCTGCTCCCGATGCGCACCCTCGGTCCGGCTGCGTCCCCGGCCGCGATCTCGGCGGCGAGCTGCGGCGTCACCACGTCCATCGCGGCGATGGGCACGACCAGTACGAGCGCAGAGTGCAGGTTGTAGAATCCGAACTCGCCGAAAAGCTTGATCGGGATGGTGAGCCCTTCCCCGTCGGGGATGGCGAGCGGGTACACGTCCACGAAGCCGCCCAGGACGGGTCGCTGGGACTTCGGGCCGATCATCAACGACGAGAGCACGTCGGCGAGGTCCACACCGAGCAGCGCCTTGAGCCCGTCGAACGCGAAGGGGCCGAGCCGCACCGCGGTGGACGGCACCGTGAGGTTCACCCGCATCGCAGCGGGATCGGCGCGGAGCGCGGCGTTCACGGCGTCTCCACGGGCGGGCGGCGCGCCCCGGCGGGCAACACCTCGGGCACCACGGCCTCGGCCGCGTCGCCGTTGCCGTGGTCCCCCCTCACGCCCGGCCTTTGCGGCCGGGCTCCGGGGGCGGGCGCGGCTCCCTCCGGCCCTTGCCGGGCCGGCGGCTGCGCCGACGGTCGCCTTGCGTCGGCCTCCGGCCGACCGTCCTCGATGACCTCGGCATCCTCCTCGCCGTCGATGTCGTCGCCGTCGTCGTCCTCCTCGCCGTCGTCTTCCTCGCTGTCGTCGTCGTCATCGTCGCCGTTCACGGCGTCGGAGAGCCCGCCCTGCGCGACGATGCGGAGCATCTCGTTCTGGCCGCGGGCGATGCTGACGAGCGCCTTCTTCATGGTCGGCAGATCCTTGATGCCGGCGAGGGCCTCGGGGCCGAGCCCGGCCAGCCGGGCGTCGATGTGACGGAGCACGGCGTGGATGTCGCCGAGGCCCTGGACTTGACGGAAGGTAAGGTGCGCCTGGTGGAACGCCTGGTCGTCGGGCGACATCTCGGCGAACGCCTCCGCGCCGTCGATGAGGGTCTCGGCGGACGTGGCGTCGAAGCTGCGCTTGTAGACGTCGATGGCATCGAGCCAGACGGGGTTTCGGGGGGTGCGGGCGCGGGGCAGACGAGTAGCGGTCTCCGGCAAGAT
>CAJBVW010000056.1 GCA_903959175.1 uncultured Pseudomonadota bacterium | reverse complement strand
CGACGGGCCCCGGGTATGGACTTGCACCTCCTGATGGTTGTTCGTGCTGGACGCACCCTCACGCGGGGGAGGCGGTGGGCGGTGGAGTGGAGGCGCGGGGGCGCGGGGGCGCAGCGCCCGCTGACGATGCGCGCCTCGAGGCCCGCGGTCGCGTCGTCGTCGTCACGCCACCGCCCACCCTCACGCCGCGCGAGGGATGCGGAGGGCCGGCGGCCGCCGCGGCCGCCGGGTTCCGGGCCCGGCGCCGCCGCCGCACGCCCCCTGGGCGCGCACGCCACTCCCCCGGGCCCGAACCAAGCGCAGCGCGCCCGCAGCAGCCCGACCCCCGCCCGGCGGGGGTCGCGCCCGCCGACTCCTGCCCCGCGTGTCCCCCCACGCCCTCACCGTCGGAGCGCGCCTTCGTGGCCGAAGGCGATCGCGCGCGCAATCGCCGCGTCGTCCATGCCGGGGATCGTGCGGACGCGACGATGCTCCTCGGGCGCGTCGACCGCGGAGAGCAACGTGTTGTCGGTGTTCACGCACGCCTTGATCCCGAGCGCCAGCCAGCGTGCGAGCGGATGCGCCGCTACCGACGGCATGACGCCGGTGTGGACGTTGCTGGTGGGGCAGGCCTCGAGGGTGACGCCGCGCGCGCGGACGAGATCGACCACGGCGGGGTCTTCGAGGAGGGTAGTGCCGTGGCCGATGCGCTGCGCGAGCAGGGACTCGATGGCGACGCGGATCTCGGCGGGGGGGCGGCCCTCGCCGGCGTGGACCGTGCGGCCGATGCCGTGGTCGGCGGCGCGGCGGAAGGCGGGCGCGTAGTCGAGCATGCTCCAGCCCTGGCCGGGCGCGGGGCCGCCGGCGAGGTCGATGCCGACGACGCCGGGGCGCGGGATCGCGAGGTCGACGAGGCCCGCGAGCACGGCGGGAGGCTCGCCGTAGAGGCCGCACAGCAGCAGGCCAGCGCGGCCCGCGATGCCCTCGAGGGCGGCGTCCACGATGGCGGCGGGCGGCGCCCCGACGTGGAGCTGGGGCGCGAAGCGGATCTCGAGCGTGGTCACACCCTCGGCGGCGGCGTCCTCACACATCTCGCTCGCGACGCGGCGCACGGCGGCGGGCGTCGGGAGCAGCGAGAGCGTGAAGGCGAAGCGCGAGAGCGCGGCGGCGAGGCCCATGCCGGGGGTGAACGCGAGGTCTGCCGGGACGGATCGCCCGGCGGCGTGCGCGAGGGCGGCGAGGGTGGACGGGCGAACGGAGCCGTCGAGGTGGCGGTGGAGGTCGGCGAACATGCCCCCTCCTACCCCGATCTACACGAGCTGCGCGTCGAGCTCGACCACGATGCTCGGGTGGAGCGCGCGCGAGATGGGGCAGCCGAGCTTGGCGGCCTGGGCGGCCTGGACGAAGGCCTCCTGCGCGAGGCCGGGCACCCTGCCGCGCACGGTGAGGACGACCTTGGTGACGGTGAAGCCGGCGTCGAGCTTCTCGATGGTGACGGCGGCGTCGGTCTCGACGGAGTCGACCGGGGTGCCGGCGCGCGCGAGGCCGAGCGAGAGCGCCATGCTGTAGCAGGCCGCGTGGGCCGCGCCGAGGAGCGACTCGGGGTTGGAGCCGACGCCGTCCTCGAAGCGCGACGAGAAGTTGTACGGGCCCTCGACGCCCGGGCCGGCCGAGAACGTGCCCTTGCCCTTGATGTCCCCTTCCCACTTCGCGACCGCGTGACGAACCGGCATGTGATTGCTCCCTTGGAAGCAGGGGTCTAACCCGCCCGCGCCGCGCCCACGGCGTCCACCGCGACGAGCACAAGGGCGACGGCGCTGCACCCGGCCATCACCCCTGCCATCGGGAGCGCGGTTCCGTTGGCAAGCCCGCTGACGACGGCGGCGGCGAGCGCGGCGGCGACCATCTGGAGGGTGCCGAGGAGCGCGGAGGCGAGGCCGGCCTGGGCGCCGAAGGGGGCCATCACCGCGGCGGCGAGGTTGGGAAGCACGAGGCCGAGCGACGACATACCGAGGAAGATCGGGGGCATCACGGTGGCGAGGCGCGGATCGCCGCGCAGGACCACGCCCACGAGCACGGCGAAGGCGACGGCCCCGAAGGTCACGGCGCCGCGGAGTACGGGGAGCACGCCGAAGCGGGGCGCCAACCAGCGGTTGAGCTGGGAACAGGCGATGAGGCCGAGGGCGTTGAGGCCGAAGTAGAGGCCGAAGCGCGCCGCGGGCACGCCGAGCAGCTCGATGAAGACGAAGGGAGAACCCGAGATGTAGGCGAACATCGCCCCCTGCATCGCGCCGCCGGCGAGGCCGAGACAGAGGAAGCGGCGGGTGCGCAGGATGGACCAGGAGCCGCGCGCGATGGCGGCGGGGCCGGCCTGGGAGCGGGCGTCGGGGTGGAGGCTCTCGGGGAGGCGCCGCGCGAGGAGGACGAGGACGGCCGTGCCGAAGAGGCCGAGGATCACGAAGATCGAGCGCCAGCCGGCGACGGCGAGGAGCTGGCCGCCGAGGAGCGGCGCGAGGATGGGGGCGACGCCCATCACGAGGAACAACGAGGAATAGAGGCGGGCGGACTCCCGCTCGTCGAAGAGGTCGCGGACGACGGCGCGCGAGATGACCATGCCCGCGCAGCCGCCGAGGGCCTGGAGGAGGCGGGCGGCGGCGAGGAGGGCGAGGGACGGGGCGGCCGCGGCCACGAAGGAGCCGACGGCGTAGAGCGCGAGGCCGCCGAGCAGCGGGTTGCGGCGCCCGAAGCGGTCCGAGAGCGGGCCGTAGACGAACTGGCCGGCGGCGAGGCCGAAGAGGTAGACGGCGAGGGTGAGCTGGACCGCGGCGACGTCGGTGTGGAAGCTGCGCGCGATGTCCGGGAAGCTCGGCAGGTACAGGTCGATCGACAGCGGCCCGAGCGCGGCGAGCGCGCCGAGCAACCAGACGAGGCCCGCGGTGCCGGAGTCGTCGGAGGGGCGCATGCGCGCGGAATCTACCCCGGGCGCCCCGGCGCCGACCGGCTACCGCGCGAGGTAGACCCGCTTCGCCCCGTTCTCGCCGATGTAGACGGCGGAGTGCTCGGGGTCGACGATGGCGATGAGGGCGTCGTAGTAGCCGCCGTTCTCCACGCGGTACTCGTGCTCGGAGAGCCAGCGGCCGTCGAGGCTCGGGTTGGCCGAGATGTGGTAGCGCGGCCGGCGCCCCTTCTCGAACGCGGCGGCGCCGCCCTCGACGACGAAGCGGGGGTCGATCAGCGCGGCGAAGCGCACCGCGAGCTTGTCGCGGATGCGTTCGCGGCCCTGGCGCTCGTCGGCGAGCCACTTGCGCACGTTGACGCGGTGGTTCGGCGCGATGAACGAGGAGACGAAGAGGTCTTCGAGGTCCGGCTCCATCGCGCTACGACTCCGCCCGCACGATCACCGGCCGGAGCACGCTCTCGTCGGGGGCCCAGGTCGTCGGGTCCGCCCCGGCCTGGGCGCGGCTGCGGAGGTCCCGCACCTCGTGCTCGGCGCGCTCGCCGCCGGCCGGGAACCACACGTAGGGGATGCCCTTGGCGTCGGCGTACTTGATCTGGTCACCCCATTTGAGCGGGCGGTCGAACACCTCGGTCGCGATGCCGCGGGCGCGGAGGGTCGCGGCGACGGCGCGGGCCTCGGAGCGGGTCTCCTCCGTCGCGAGCGCGACGAGCACGCAGGCCGGCGACTTGCGCGACGACGTGAGCGCGCCCTGCTTGAAGAGCAGGCCGAGGATGCGCGAGAGGCCGATGGAGACGCCGATGCCGGGCAGCTTGTCCTTGCCGACGGAGGCGAGGTTGTCGTAGCGGCCGCCGGAGCAGACGGAGCCGAGCTTCTCGAAGCCCGACATCACGCCTTCGTAGACGGTGCCGGTGTAGTAGTCGAGCCCGCGCGCGATGCGGAGGTTGGCGACGACCTGGCCGGCGGGCAGCGAGGCGGTCTCGCGGAGGATGAGCTCGAGCTCGGAGAGGCCCTCCTGGAGAAGCGGGTGGGTGTACCCGAGGGCCTCGATGCGCGAGAGCACGTCGAGGCCGGAGCCGGAGATGTTGGCGAGGTCGAGGCAGCCGGCGGCCTGCGCGTCGGTGAGGGTGCCGTCCGCGGAGAGCTCGGCGAGCACGCCCTTGGTCCCGATCTTGTCGATCTTGTCCATGATGCGGAGGGTGCGCGGGTAGTCGGCGATGCCGAGCGCCCGGTAGAAGCCTTCGAGGATCTTCCGGTTGTTCACCTGGATGGCGACGGCGGGGATGGGGAGGTCGTCCAGCACCTCGCGCATGAGCATCGTCATCTCGACGTCCCACCACACGGGCAGGTTGTTCATGCCGATGACGTCGGCGTCGCACTGGTAGAATTCGCGGTAACGCCCCTCCTGCGGGCGCTCGCCGCGCCAGACGCGCTGGATCTGGTAGCGCTTGAACGGGAAGGTCAGGTCGGCGCGGTGCTGGGCCACGTAGCGGGCGAAGGGCACCGTCAGATCGAAGTGGAGGCCGAGCCCGCTGTCGGCGTCGTCCTCGGCGTGGAGCCGGCGGAGGACGTAGATCTCCTTGTCGGTGGCGCCCTTCTTCGTGAGGATGTCGAGGGGTTCGACGGAGCGGGTCTCGACGGGGACGTAGCCGTGCAGCTCGTAGCGGCGGCGGATGCGATCGGTGAGGTCCTGCTCGACCATGCGCTGGTGCGGGAGCCACTCGGGGAAGCCGGTGAGGGGTCCGGTGCTGGGCTTGGCCATGGGATCGTCCGGGAGAGGGGCCCCGAGCTAACCCACACGCGGTCGGGATGGGCGATAAGCTCCGGGTCCCGCCCGAGGCCGATGCGCTCTCCCCGTCCCGTCCGTGAGCTCGTCCTCGTCGGAGGCGGCCACGCGCACGTCCAGGTGCTCCGGCGGCTCGTCATGGCGCCGCGGCCGGAGGTCCGGGTGACGGTCGTGCTCGACCGCCCGGTGGCGATGTACTCGGGCATGGTGCCGGGCGTGGTGGCCGGCCAGTACGCGGCGCACGAGGCCGAGATCGACGTGTGGCCGCTGGCCCGCCGCGCCGGGGCCCGCATCGTGGACGCCGCGGCGGAGGGCCTCGATCTGGACGCCGGGCGCGTGCGCGTCGAGGGGCGGCCGCCGATCGCGTTCGACGCCGTGAGCTTCGACGTGGGATCGACCGTCGCCGGCCTCGACGTGCCCGGCGTGCGTGAACACGCGGTGCCGACGCGCCCGATCGGCCGCTTCGTCGAGCGGATCGAGGCCGCGCTCGCGACGATGACCGAGGCGCCCCGGATCCTCGTGGTCGGCGGCGGTGCCGGCGGCGTAGAGGTGGCGTTCGCCCTACGTCACCGCACGCGCGGTGCGGTCACGTTGCTCGACGCGAACGCGACGCTCCTCCCCGGGTGGACGCCCGGGCTCGGGCGGCGGGTGGCGGCGGCGGCGGCGGCGCGCGGGATCACGATCCGCGGCGGCGCGCGCGTGGTCCGGGTCGAGCCGAACCGCGCGTTCCTCGAGGACGGCGAGCTCCCCTTCGACCTCCTCGTCTGGGTCGCCGGGGCAGCGCCGCACCCGTGGATGGGCAGCCTCGGCCTCCCTCAGGACGCGCGGGGCTTCCTCCGCGTCGGCCCCACCCTCCAGGTGCCCGACCACCCCGCGATCTTCGGCGCCGGCGACTGCGTCTCGCTCGACGGGCACACGCTCCCGAAGGCCGGCGTCTACGCGGTGCGGCAGGGCCCCGTCCTCACCGACAACCTGCTCGGCTACCTCACCGGCGGCGCGGTGACCCCCTACGTCCCGCAGCGCGGCTTCCTCACGCTCCTGAACCTCGGAGACGGCGACACCATCGGCGCGAAGGGCCCCTTCGCCTTCCAGGGCGCGTGGGCGTGGCGGTGGAAGGACCGCATCGACCGGAAGTTCATGGCGATGTTCCAGTCGCTCGCCGCGGACGACACCCCCACCTTCACCCCGATGGCGGGCGAGATGGTGTGCGGCGGCTGCGCGGCCAAGGTCGGTCCCGGTGAGCTCGGGCGCGCGCTCGGCCGGCTCGACGTGCCGGTCGACCCCTCGGTCGAGCTCGGCCTCGACGCCCCGGACGACGCCGCCGTCGTCGTCACCCCCGGCGGCGAACGCATCGGCCTCACGATTGACGCCTTCACCGCCTTCTGCGACGACCCGTGGATGGTCGGCCGCATCGCCGCCGTCAACGCCGTGAACGACCTGTACGCAAAGGGGATGACGCCGCGGTGGGCCCTCGCGATCGTGGGCATCCCCGACGAGGGGCCGCGCGCGACGGAGGAGACCCTCTTCCAGGTCATGCACGGCGCGCGCACCACGCTCGACGCTCTCGGCATCACGCTCGTCGGTGGCCACACCCTGCGCACCGACACGCTCCAGGTCGGCTTCACCGTCACCGGGCTCGCGACGGGGCCCCTCCGGCGCCAGGACCAGCTCCGCGTCGGCGACGCGCTGATCCTCACGCGCGCGCTCGGCACCGGAGTGCTCCTCTACGCGCACGGCGCCGGCCGGGCCCGCGCCGAGTGGGTCCGCACCGCCTTCGCCCGCATGGCGCGCCCCCACCGCGACGCCGGCGCGGTCGCGACGCGCTTCGGCTCGACCGCCGCCACCGACGTGACCGGCTTCGGCCTCGCCGGGCACCTCGCCGAGATGGCGCGCGCCAGCGGCGTGGGCGCCACCGTGCGGCTCGATGCGCTACCCGTGCTCCCGGGCGTCACGACGCTGCTCTCCCAGGGCGTCCGCAGCACCTTCCACGCGCAGAACACCGCGGCGCGGCGCTCGCTCCTCGGCGCGCTCGACGATCCGCGCGCGGAGATCCTGTACGATCCGCAGACCGCCGGCGGCCTCGTGTTCTCCGTGCCCGCGGACTGCGCGGCGGAGGCCCTCGCGGCGCTCCACGCCATCGGCGAGGGCGACGCCGCGATCATCGGAGAGGTCACGGCGGGCGCCGGGGTCACCGTGGCGTGAGGGCGCCCACGCGGCGCGCGGGTCCGCGGGGGAGAGCGGCCGCCAGAAGGTGTGCGGCGCGGGCCGGTTTCCGCGGAGGACGCCGTGCTCCATGACGTGGAGCGAGGCCGGACGGAGGCCTAGCGGCGACCGCCGTGCTCGTCCTCGTCCTCTTCGCGCATGAGCTCTTCGCGCGACTTCTTGGGGCGCACGAACATCTGGCTCACCTGCTCGGCGCCGGCGACGACGGCCTCGCGGGCGCCGATGTCCTTCTTGCCCTTCTTGCGGAGCAGGGTCATGCCCACGATCAGGCAGATGATCAGTAAGAATGCCCCCACGCAGCAAAGGCAGGAGAGGGCGGGGCAGATGAAAGAAGTAATTGCGTCCATGCGACCGGACTCTACACCAACGCCGCGCGCGCGCACAGGGGTGGACGGCGGGCGCACGCGAGCGTAGCTTCCCCCCCGCCCGGACCCCCGCATGCCCGACCACGTCCGCTTCACCGAGACGATGCACGGCTGGCTCTCGCGCCGCGCGGACCTCTCCCACGAGGACGCCGAGCGCGCCGGGCATGACACCGCGAAAACGGAGGATGCCCGAGGCCTGTTTGTGCTCACCGTCGTCTGCCCCGACGTGGACGCCCTCGTGGTCGACCCCGACCACCGCTCGCCCGCCTTCGGCCTCGTCCTCCTCCCCGCCCTCTCCTCGCGCCCCCTCCGCGTCGCGGACGGCCACCTCGACCTCTTCGTCGACACCGAGCTCGGCGCGCGCGTGCTGCACATGCGGTACGGGCTCCAGCTCACCGCCGAGGACGGCCAGCGCTACTTCCTGCGCGGCATCAAGGAGATCGTGCGGCGGCGCTGGTGGCCGACCGTCGCGATCGACACGACCACCCTCTTCACCGACGTGTTCGCGGGGGACACCGCCGACGGCGCCCCGCTCCTCCGCGGCATCCTGCGCATGGGCCCCGGCGGCGTCACCGCGCAGGGCCTCTCCTTCCGCGGCGAGGGCGGCTGGCTTGGCCTGCGCGGCATCTACCGCTACATGCGCTACTACGTTCGTCGTGTCGCGCATGTGTATCTCGGCGCGCGCACCGCCCCTCTCCGGCCCACATGGGCGGCCCGTCCGTAGCGGCGGCGGGCGGTTCAGGCCTCGGCGGGCTCCTTCTCGCAGATCTCGTCCTTCCGCGCCTCGAGCCGCTTGCCGAGGTCCGCGAGCTGGTCCTTGTCGAACCCCTGCTCGAAGCGGGGGAAAAGATCGTTCTCCTCCTCCTCGATGTGGTGGAGCAGCAGGTCCTTCAGCGCCTCGAGGCGCCCCAGGAAGGCCTCGTCGCCCACCTCGGCCTCGGCGATCTCGTCGCAGAGGGCGTCGACCGCGTTGTGTGCGGCGAGGCTCTCCTCGATGAGCACGTCCAGGCCGGCGATCGTGCGGGCCGCCGGGTAGAACAGCTCCTCTTCGATCTGCGTGTGCGCGAGGATCAGCCGCTCGAGCTCGTCGTAGATCTCCTCGATCCGCTCCTCGTCCTGCGTGGCGTCGAGGCGCGTGAACAGCTTCTTGAGCTCGTCGTGGTCCTGCTTCAGGAACTTCGTGGCGTCCATCGTCCCCCCTGTGCCGCCCGCGAATCCGCTCGCCGCGCGACCCGTAGGACGTAGGCGCCCGGCGTCGGGAACCAAGGCCGAGCGGGGCCGTCAGCCCCCGACGCGCACCACGACCACCCCACCGTCGCCGCCGGTCATCGCGAGGCGGCCGGCGCGCAGCTCGAGCGCGTCCGCACCGAAGAGCTCGCGGCGCCACCCGGTCATCGCGGGGATGTCGGGGACCTCGGCGGTGGCGAGCTGATCGAGGTCTTCGCGGCTGGCGACCATGCGCGTGGCGACCCCGTGGGCCTCGCAGCGCAGGCGGAGGAGCGCCTGAAGGAGCGCGACGAGCGACTCGTGGCCGACCAGCGGCGGGCGGCGCTCGGGCATCGCCGGCCACTCGCTCTCCGGCAGCGCGAGGGCGCGGCGGATGACGGCGAGCATGGCCTTGCCGTCCTGGCCACGGGCGGTGGGGCCCTTGAGGGTGCGGACGCGGGCGAGCTCCTCGACGTCCTCCGGGAGATGCTGGGCGATCTCGATGAGGGCGTCGTCCGGGGCGACCCAGGGGCGGGGGAGGTCACGCGCCATGGCGGTCTCCTCGCGCCACGCCGCGAGCTCGCGGAGGACGGCGAGGGTCTGGCGCTTGGCGCCGCGCACGCGGAGGCGGCGGTAGGCCTCGCGGGGGTCGACCCGGTAGCGGTCCTCGTCGAGGAGGGCGGCCATGTCCTCGGCGACCCAGCCGGTGCGGCCGCGCGAGATGAGATCGGCGGAGAGCCGCTCGTAGAGGTGGCAGAGGTGGGTCACGTCCCCGATGGCGTAGACGACCTGGCGCTCGGTGAGCGGGCGGATCGACCAGTCCGTCGCTTGCGACGCCTTGTCGAGGGTGACGCCGAGGAGGTTGTGGACGAGGGTGGCGTAGCCGGCCTGGTCGCCGTGGTCGCAGGCGGCAGCGGCGATCTGCGTGTCGAACACGGGCGAGGGGACGGCGCCGAGCTTCTGGACGAAGATCTCGAGGTCCTGGCCGGCGGCGTGGAAGACCTTGACGGTGGCGGGGTCGAGCAACAGGTCGCGCAGCGGTCCGAGGTCGAGGCCGGGCGCGAGGGGGTCGATGGCGGCGGCGTGCTCGCCGTAAGCGATCTGGACCAGGCAGAGGTGCGCGTAGTAGGTGCGCTCGCGGAGAAACTCGGTGTCGACGGCGATGTAGGGCGCGCCGCGGAGGGCGTCGCAGAAGGTGACGAGCGCGGCGGAGTCCGTGATGAGCATCGATCCTCGAACGGTCGCACCTCCTAACTGCGTGGCCGCGCGCGCAGGGGCCCCCTCGGAGCAGATAAGCCCCTGCCGATGGCCCTCACCTCCACCGTCCACGTGTTCGACGTCGCCCTCTCCGACGTGGATCGCGGCGTCTACACCTCCCTCTCGCTCAAGGTCGCGCGCCACCCCTCGGAGACCGCCGAGTACCTGCTCACCCGCGTGCTCGCCTACGCGCTCGAGTACGAGGACGGCATCGCCTTCACCCAGGGCCTCTCCGTCGCGGAGGATCCCGCCGTGTGGGTGAAGGACCTGACGGGCCAGCTCCGCGTGTGGATCGAGGTCGGCACGCCCGACGCCCCGCGCCTGCATCGGGCGAGCAAGGCGTGTAATCGCGTGGTCGTGTACTGTCACAAGGACGTGGGGCCCTGGTTCCGCACCCTCGCCGGACAGAAGGTGTACGCGTCCGATCGTGTCGAGATCGTCGCGATCGACCGTGCTTTCGTGGACGAGGTCGCCGAGCGCATCGAGCGCCGCACCGCCCTTGCCTTGTCGGTCACCGAGGGGACCCTCTACCTCGACATCGCGGGCGCCTCGTTCAGCACGACGCTCGTGCGGCACCCGTTTCCGAAGTAGCCGGCCTTCCCCACCGCCAAGGGGCCGGTTTTTTCGCCGCGGCGTGCGCGTCACCGCGTCGACGCCGTCCCGGTGGTGTACCGTTGCGCATGTCGCTCGCCCTCGTCTCGTTGTCGATGCTCCTCCTGCCCGCGTGCAACCCCGGGACCATCACGCTCCCGAGCGACGACGACACGGGCGTGCCCGCCCGGGACACCGACGCGCCCGACACCGACACCGGGGAGCCCGTCGAGACCGACGAGCCGGACGACACCGACATCGAGGTCATCGACGACACCGGGGGGGACACCGACACCGACGAGGATACGGCGCCGGAGCTCGACGACGACGCGATCTACGAGGCCTTCTTCGACCCCGCCGTCATCCAGACCGTCGACATCGAGCTCTCCGACGCGGCGATCCGCCAGCTCAACCTGGACGGCGGCGAGTACGTCGAGGGATCCGCCACGATCAACGGCGAGGTCTTCGCGTCCGTCGGCGTCCGCCTCAAGGGCTCGAGCACCTACCAGGACCTCGACTGCAGCGACGGCTACTGCAAGGCCGGCTTCAAGATCAAGCTGAACGAGTATGTCGAGGACCAGCGGCTCGGCGGCCTCGAGCGGGTGACGCTGAACAACATGACCTCGGACTACACCCAGTCCAAGGAGATCATCGTCTACCAGCTCCTGCGCGAGAAGAGCCAGCTCGCCTCCCGCGCCAACTACGCCCGCGTCACCCTCAACGGGCGCGAGTGGGGGCTCTACCTCAACCTCGAGACGGCCGACGATCGCTGGCTGCGCCGGCGCTTCGAGGATCCGAGCGGCAACTTCTTCGGCACCGCGTCGAGCTACGGCGACTTCTACGGGCCCTACCTGGACACCGGGTGGGTGTCCAAGAGCGGGGACGGCGACAAGTCGCAGATCGAGGCGGTGACCGCCGTGCTCGATGCGTTCGCCGGCGACTTCTTCGGCGAGCTCGGCCCGGTCATCAACACCGACCAGTGGCTCGAGTACTGGAGCTGGTGCGCCGCGACGGGCAACTACGATGGCTACCCCTTCACCATCAACGACGTGCTCATCTACGCCGACCCCGCCGACTCCAACCGCTTCGTCTTCGCGCCCTGGGGCACCGACGAGACCTGGGACGAGGTCCAATACTCCGGCCGCAACTGGAACGTCGTGAGCGCGCGCCTCGGCTACGCCTGCCTCGCGGACCCGCTGTGTGTCAGCGCCCTGAAGACCCAGATCGGCGTGGCCGTGACGGACTACGAGTCGATGGACGTGCTCGGCATCGCCCAGGCCGCGTGGGACCTCTCCGAGGCCGACGTCCAGACGGATCCGAAGCGGCCGTTCACCCCCGACTACGTTTGGTACTACCAGGACTACTACGAGGGAGTGATCCCCGGCTACGGCGACTACGTGCGCGCTCAGGTCGGCCTGTAACCCATGGTGGCGCTCCTCCTCCTCGCCTCGACCGCGCACGCCACCGACGATTGGACCACGATGCGCAGCGGCGTCGACTACCTCCACCGCACCGGCTCCGGCCAGGACATCTACGCGGTGCGGGTAGACCTCACCGTCCCCAACGTCGGCCTGCACGCCTCCGCCGACGCGAGCGGCACCGAGCGGCGCGTCACCACGCCGACCTTCGCCTCCAACGCCGACACTCTCGTTGCGATCAACGCGGACTGGTCGGACGGCACCACGCCCGTGGGCCTCGCGATCTCCGACGGGTTCCTCTGGAACACCCACATCGGGGACGACACCGTCGGCGGGACCTGGGGCTACTTCGCGTGCACCGCGACCAAACAGTGCACCATCGCCGCCGAGCAGCCCCTCGACGTGGCGTGGTGGTTCGGATCTCCCACCCTCGCCCCCTACCGCTACTTCCAGGCCGTCGGCACCAACGGCCAACAGCTCGTGCAGGGCGGCACCGCGCTCTCCGGCTGCTACGACACCGCGCAGAACCCCCGCAGCGCCGTGTGCCTCGAGGCCGACGGCACCACGCTCTGGCTCATCGTGGTGGACGGGCGCACCAGCCGCGCGGCCGGCATGACGTGTGACCAGACCCGGGACCTGCTGCTCGACCTCGGGTGTTGGGACGGCGCGATGTTGGACGGCGGTGGCAGCTCGACCTTGGTGGTCGAGGGGGACACCAAGAACAACCCCTCCGACGGCTCGCCGCGCACGGTCGCAAACCACTTCGGCATCGTCTACGAGGACACCCTCGACGCCCGCTGCGGCGTCGCCAACGGGCGCTGGTGCGACGGCACCGTCATCTCCGCCTGCCAGGGCGGGCGCTACCTCGGCGGCGGCGACTGCGCGGCCTACGGCGCCGGCTGCGAGGAGGACGGCGACTACGCCTACTGCGTCGACTACCGCTGCCCCGGCGGCAGCGGGTCGGGCTCGGCGTGCACCGGCGCGTCCACCTTCGAGGGCTGCACCGACGGCTCCTACGGCACCGGGGACTGCGGCGCCTTCGGGCTCGCCTGCGGGACCGACGCGAGCGGCTCCGCCTGCATGGACGCGCGGTGCCCGGGCCCCAACTCGGGCGCCTGCACCGACGCCGGCGTGTACACGAGCTGCTCCGCGGGGAGCTACGCCGAGCAGGACTGCACCGCCAGCGGGCTGTCATGCGACGCGACGCGCGGCTGCTATTATCCCGAGGATCCCGTCGACACCGACGAGCCCGGAGACACCGACGACACCGACGTTTCCGAGGACACCGATCCCGCCGACACCGACGACACGGACGTCGGCCCGCCGGGCACGCCCCGCCGGCTGAGCGACGGAGACGGGTGTGGGTGTGGCACGGGCGTGGGGGTTGGTTGGGTTGGGATTTTGGCGGTGGCGGGGATCGTGGGGCGGCGGCGGCGGTGAGGCGGGGGGTGACTCACCCTGCCCCGAGGGCGCGCTCCAAGTCAGCTTCCAGGCGCGCATCCAACACGAACACCTCCTGCTCGATCCAACGCTCGGCCTCCATGAGCTGCCGCACGACCGGCGGCGCGTCTCCACGGTCCTCGGGCCACCGCCCCTCCCGCGCCCGAGGGAGGTACTCCGCGGCGAAGTCGGGGATGAACCAACGCAGGCCGGGCCACGCCGCCCGGAGCGCGCGGGCAATGGCGACGCCGTTGGGGTCGAGATCGCCGAAGAGGAGGGCGGGGGTGGTGGGCCAGGCGTCCCGCAGGTGGGCGACCATGCGCGTGTTCCAGCCGGGGACGTGGACGGCGCACCAGCCGGCGGGCAGCGGGACGTCGACGTAGACGCCGAGGTTCTCGACGAGGAGGATCGCGCGCGGCGGCGGCCCGGCGAGGCGCGTGCCCGCCCGGATGGCGCGCTCGGTGACGCACACCTCGCCGCAGAGCGCGACGAGCGAGCCCGCGTCGAGGGAGGCGCCGTCGCGCGCGAGGCGGAGGCCCGCGTGGGGGCGCATCCGGAGGAGGTTGTCGTGGGTGACGGCGGTGACGCCCACGGCGGCGTGGTCGGCGGGGCCGAGGGCGGCCTTGGAGTGGTCCCGGAGCGCGGCGGCGACGGTGCGGCGGTTGAGCGACGCGGGGAGGGCGCCCGGGAGGTCGGCGCGGCGGCGCGCGTCGGCGAGGCGCTGCCACCCCGCCGACGTGGGCCGCTCGCCGGCGGATCGCAGGGCCTCGGCCTCGGCCCGCCACCCCGGCCAGAGGTGGTCGAGCCGCGCCTCGACCGCGCCTCGGTGGCGCTCGCGGAGGACGGCCTCTTCCCGGCGTCCGGTCAGCTCCACCCACCCCGCGTCCCGCGCGAGGTCCCAGGCAGCGGCGGTCTCGTTCCTCCGCGCGAGCCGGCCCTCCGCGAGCAGGAGGAGCCACGCGAGGGGTTCGCTCATCGGGTCCGCGGGGGCGCTCACGCCTCCGTCCGCCGCCCGGTCACGTCCACGACGGACTCGCCGCCCACGAGCCGGCGGACGAGCCGGTAGGTGATGTTGCCCTCGGACTGGGCCACCTCCGGCGCGGCCACGAGGAGCTGCAGCTCGAGGTTGTCGCACAGCTCGAAGAGGGTCTTGAGGTTGTCCTGCGAGAGGCGGTTGGCCTCGTCGAGGAACAGGAACCGGATGGAGCCGTGTTTGCGGGCAGCGCGGCCGAGCGTCTCGCGGCGCTCCCATGCGGTGAGGACCACCATCATCAGCGCGGCGCCGACGCCGATGGCCTCGCCGGTGGACATCCGCGTCGCGTTCGCGGGCTCCCACTCGGTGCTGCCCTCGCGCTGCACGCGCACGGAGAGCTCGAGGTACTCCCGGTAGTCGAGGAGGCGCTCCCCCGCGATGCGGCCGCCCGTCTCGCGCTGGTAGATAGCGGCGAGCGCGTTCTCCAACGTCACCCCGGGCTGGAACAACGCGCCTTGGGCCTGCTCTCCCTTGAGGGCGTCGAGGAGCTTGTTCATCGCCGGCAGGCGGCGCGCCTGCACGTCGACGCGGCGGATGCTGCCGAAGTGTACGGCCTCGAGCTCCGCGCTCAGGCGGTTGACGAGCGCGGTGGCGCGCCGGAGGCTCTGCCCGATGTGGTTCGCGACGGTGGCGGAGCTGCCCTTGAGTTGGTCCTCCTGCCGCAACAACGTGCCACGCAGGCTCACGAGGTGGCGGCCGAGGTCGGAGAGGGCCGTCACGGGGTCGGCGCTCTCGCTGACGTTGGACGGGACGCGTTGGCGCACCCACTCCCGCACGGCCACCCACACGCGGACGTACCGCTCCCAACGGAGCTCGTCCTCCTGCCCGTTCTCCATGAGCGTCAGGAGCCGCGCGGCGTTGGTGGCGTGGGCGAGGTGCGCACGGAGCTCGTGATCGGCCTGGAGCGCCCGCTGGGAGAGCTGGAGCGAGCCCGCGTCGCGGACGGCCTCGAGCACGGGCTCGGCGTAGACGCCGCCGGCGAGCCCCTGGGCCTCGATCTCGGCGCGCTGGGCCATCCACGCGTCCTGCGCCGGGCGGGCCTGCACCTCCGCCTTCCCGAACGCGTCGTTCGCGTCCGACTCCGCCTGCGCGGCGGCCGTGCGCGCCATGTCGGCCCGGATGCGCGCCTCCCTCGCGTCGATCGCGGCCCGCCGCGCCGCATGGAGCGCGTTGGTAGCGCGGACCTCCGCGTCCCGCGCGCGCGCGACCTCCGAAGGGTCGGGCTCGCCCACCCCGAGCTCCGCGACGGCGTGGTCGATCCGGCGCACCTCCGCCTCCGCGGCATCCAGCTTGTTCCGTGCGTCGCCGACCGCCAGCCGCGCGTTCGCGGCGACCTCGTCCGCGTCGCCCCACGCGGCTTCGGCGTCCTTCGCGCGGGCCGACGCGACCGCGTGTCGGTCGACGAGGGACTGCTCGCCCCTCGTGGCGCTGCGCAGGAGGTCCGGGGCGTCGGTCCAGCCCAGCGCGTCCGCGTTGGTGTGGAGCCACTCGAGCGCGCGGGCGTCGGCGTCCTCGCGGTCCCGCTCCGCCTCGAGGTCGGCCTGACGGCCGCGCAACCGGACGACCTCCGCCACCGAGGGCGGGACGACCCGCAGCACGGGCAGGCGTCGGGTGAGCCGCGCGGCGGCCTCGGCGCAGCGCTCGAGCGCGGGGGCCACGCGGAGCACGCGGTCCAGACGCGCCTTGAGCCGATCGCGCTCCGCCCGCACGTCCCCCGCGTCGAGGAGGTGCGCGTCCGGCACGAGCCGGGAGAGCCGCGCGTCGCGGTCGGCGAGGCGTGCCTGCGCCGCGATGGCGTTGGCGTGGGCCTCCGCGGCCTGCTCGGCCTCGGCTGCCAGCATCGCCGCTTCACGACGCCCCCGCTCGAGCTCGACCGCCGGGTCGGGGGCCAGCCACCGCCGGGCGTCCGCGGCGAGCTCCCGGAGGCGCGCGGCGGTGTGGGCCGCGGCGTTCGCGTCCCGGACCAGGCGCTCGGCGTCGGCGTCGGCCGCGACGGCCGCCTCCCGAAGCTCGGCCACCTGGCGCCGGCGGGCCTCCGCACCGAGCACCGGGCGCTCCGGGTGGCGCGTGACGCGGACGGCGCCGCCCTCGCGGACCACCACCCCGTCGGCGTGGCGTTCGCCAGGCAGGGCGCCGGGCACCTCAGTGACGAGCCACACCTCGTCCGGGAGCGCGCCGTGCGCGAGCAGCCGCGCGGCGGCTTCGGCGGGGTCGCGGACGAGGATGCCCCGCCGCAGCGGCCCGAGCAGCGCCTCCGTGGCAGCGGCCTCCGCGAGCGGGACCTCGTCGAAGCGGCGGACGACGAGCTCGCCGTCGACGACGTCGCAGGCCTCGACGAGCTCCGCGGCGAGCCCGCCCTCCGACGAAGCGAGGCGATCGGCCTCCCGGCGAAGCTCCCGCGCACGGGCCCGCGCGGCCTCGGACGCGCTCCGGAGCTGGTGCTCGAGGGTGCGCTGCGCGTCGTCGGCGGCGAGCAGGCCCGGCGCGTCTGGCGGCAACGCCCCGATCCGCTCGGCGAGGGCGCGCGCGAGCCCCTGGACGGCGCGCCAGCGCGGCACCTCGTTGTCCAGCTCCAGCAGCCGGTCCCGCGCCGCGCGGAGCCGCGCCTGGGCGTCCTGGTCTCCGCGCGCCGCCTCTACGACCCGCGCGGCGCCGGCCTCGCGCGCCTCTCGGGCCGCTCGGGCGAGGGCCACCAGGGCGTCCGCCGAGTCGGGGGCGAGGCCGAGCTCTCCGAGGCGGGCGGCGAGCGCCCCCTGCTGTTCGGCGCGCAGCGTGGCGGCCCGCACGCCTCGCCCCAGCGCCTCGCGCTCCCCCACCGCGACGCGCAGGTCCCGCAGGAGCGCGTCGGCCGCCTGCCCGCGCTCCCAGGCCTCGGTGGGCGGCACCGGCCCGGGCGCGGCCTCGCCGACCCCCGCCAAGGCCGTGACCACCTCGTCCAGCGCGGTGGCGACCTCCCCGAACTCCCGGCGCGCGGTCTCGGCGCCCGCGATCGTGCGGCGCGCCTCGGCCAGCGCCGCGTCCAGGACGCCGGTGCGGGCCAGCTTCGCGAGGCGCAGCGGCTCGAAGGCGGAGCGAGCGCGGACGGCCTCGCCCAGCCGCTCCATCAGCGTCGCGTGCCGACGCAGGGCCTCCTCGTGCAACCCTGCCCGGCGCGACAGCTCGGCCCACGAGCTGCGCGAGTCGGCGAGCGCGCGCGACAGCCCGTCACGCTCCGTCACGGCTCCGTCGCGCGCCGCCCGCGACGCCTCCAGGGAGCCCGTCGCCGCGGCCTCAGCGTCGCGTTCGAGCACCCAACGTTCCCGACGATTCCCCCGCGTCGCCTCCCCGTCCCGGCGCTGCGCCAGGAGCCGGCCCGCCTGCTCCACCCGCTCGCGCCACTCCCCCGTCCGACGCGCCTCCCCCTCGGCCGCGCCCTCACCCTCCTCGCTCCGCGCGACCTCGCCGTCCTTCGCCTCGAGCAGCTCCCCCGCGCGCCGCGCCTGCTGCGCCGCGTCTTCCCTGCGCGTCCGCGCCGCCTGGAGCGCGAGGGCCTGCTCCTCCGCGCGCATCCGGGCCGCGTGCACCGCGCGGCTGAACATCGTCTCCGCCGTGCGGTAGACCTCGCTGATCTCCTTCTGTGCGACGCCCGACTCCTCGACCTCACGGCGGGTGACCTGGCAGGCCGCGAGGTTGTCGCGCATCGCGCGCAGGCTCTCGGCGAGGTTGGAGTCCTCCTGCAGCACGAAGTCCCGCAGGCCGCCGGAGAGCGTGCGGGAGATGCCCCCGATCATGCTGGTGCGGAGCATGTCGTTGAAGCGGGCGCGCTCGTCTTCCGAGTCGAGCCGCAGGGGTGTCAGACCCAAGTCGAAGAGCTCGCGGAAGTACTGCCGGGGTTCGTACCAGCGGAGCGTGCCGCCCGCGCGGGCCACGCGCTGGACGAGCCGGGTCTTGTCGAGGAGGCGGTCCACCGTGCGATCGTCTTCCTGGCGGATGTCGAGCAACACGTCCTGGAGCCGCACGTCCTCGGCGAGCCCGCGGACGATGAACGGCTCCAGCTCGACCACCGGCTCGTTCTTGCGGTCGATCTTCACCCCGGCGAGGATGCGCTCGTTCCGCCCGTAGCGGAGGTCGAGCACCGTGAACGACGGCCACCCTTCCCGGCCGAGGCGGCCGTAGATCCCGCGGTCGCCCTTGGTCGCCTCGTGCTCCCCGAGGTTGGTGAACCGGAGCTTCCCGATCTCCGGGAAGAGCGCCACGTACGCGGCGATCATCACCGTGGTCTTGCCCGCCCCGTTGGCACCTTCGAGCGCGGTGACGGCCCGGTCGAACTGGTAGCGTTCGTAGAAGACGCCCTTCCAATTGACCAGGGCCAGCGCCTCGATCCGTGCGCGGCTCATTCGCCCTCCTCGTCCGCTTCGGGCTCGTCCGGGCCGCCCGCGAGCAGGTCGTCGAGCGCCGCGCGCTCGTCCCCTGCCCCCTTCACCGCCTCGACGAAGCGGTAGAGCGGCGCGCGCAGCTCGATGCTGTCGTCGAGCTGCCGCACGAACCCGAGCTGCTCCAGCACGCGCAGCGCGGCGTCGACCTCCCGGCGCAGGTTCTGGGCCTCCACCGACGCGTTGCGGCTGCGTTTTGCGAGCTTCAGCGCCTTAAGCAGCCGCTCCTCTCCGACGACCTGCTGCAGCGTGTCGATCAGGCGCCCGCGTGACACCCGGCGGTCCAGCGCGAAGATCGCGGGGTCGAGGAGGAGCGAGGCCAGGGCCTGCCCGACGAGCATGCACGCGGCCGAGAGCTTGGATTGGCGCACCCCGGCGTTGGGCTTGAGGAAGACGTACCCCGCCTCGGCGCGCACGAGGTCGTAGCCGTAGCGCTCGTAGAGGCGCTCGAGGAAGGGGTACGCGGTGGTGACGAACGCGAAGGCCTCGCGATCCTCTCCGCAGAGGTGACACCCCTCCCGGAGCCGCACGTCTACCGTCGGGAACAGGCGGTCCTCGATGACCGCCTCCAGGCTCGCGTACACGCCGCTCATCGCCGCCCCCCGATCTGCCATTCTTCGACGGTCAGCCCGTCCCGCACATGCGTCCACGCGCGTTCGAGCGGGGTCTGGAGCAGCGTCTTGCTCGCGACGATCTCCGCCACCCTCCCGGCGTCCCGGAACCGCGCCTCCTCGGGCACCTCGGGGAGCACCACCCGGAGCACCTCCGTCAGCGTGCGCGCGCCGGCGTCCACCGCGGCGAGCACCCGCACCTCCAGCGGCACGGCCGTCGTCGGGGCGACCCGCGTGATCGCCTCTTCGGCGCGGTGTTCCCGCTCGACCAGCGGGCGGTCGACCGCGTGCTCGACGGGGCGAAGCACGCGAATCCGCAGCCTCGGTGACACCACGAGGCTCCACGGCCGATCCGGCCACGCCTGGAGCGAGTCTCGCAGGCGCTGTGTCAACGCGCGGTCGGGGTCGAGCCGGACCAACGAGCGGAGTGTCTGTAACATCGACTGGTAGTACGCCGACCACTCGTCGTGCCGCTTCACCGCCCAGCCCGACAGCCGCGCGAGGTCGGCGACCAACTCTGCCACCGCCCGCTCGGCCCGCGCCGCGCCGGCCGCCTGCGCGAGCCCCTCGATGTCGTCGAGGATGGCCTCCAGCCCCTTCTGCTCCTCCAGGATCACGTCCCGCAGCTCCTCCAGCCGCGCCGTGGTCGCTTCGAGGAGGCCCTGCGTCTGCTCCATCGCCTCGAGCCACCGCTCCGTGAGCAGCCGCGCGATGTCGGCCCGGACCGCCGCCTGGTCCTCGTCGAGCCCGCGCGTCCGTCGCTCGATCCCCTCCAGCAGCGAGCGCGACGCCACCGAGATCGGCACCACCACGCGCTCCTCCCACTGCTCGGGCGTGCCTGCCGCGCGCGCCTCGTCCCGCACCCGCGTGAGCTGCGCCCCGAGCGTCGCGGTGAGGACCTTCAGGCTCTCCTTCGTGAGCTTCGCGTCGTCCACGAAGAAGTCCACGATGCCGCGCCCGAGCCCCGAGAGGCTGTACTCCCCTTCCCGTGCGAGCCCGCCGAGGCTCACCAGCGTGACGAGGCGCTGCTCCCGCAGGCGTTGCAGCCCGTGCGTGGCGCGCTTCCGGGGGTTGTCGGCCTCGGGGAACTGCTCGTGCACGCTGGCGAGCAGGTCGAGCACGTCCCGCTCGAGGAGCGCGGCGGCGTCGGCCTCCCGCACGCGGAGCACCAGCAGGCAGCAGAGGTCTGCCGTGGAGAGCGCGAGCGACACGTTCTGGGTGCGGAGGCGGGCGAAGTCGCGGTCGATGTCCATGCGGGCGTAGACGTACCACCTTTGGAGGGGCGGACAGTGGGGGGGTGGGATTTTGGGGGCCCTGTTCAGGGAGCCCCGAGTCGCGCGCGCCCCCCCCCCTGCGTCGGCCGTACCTCAGTACACCACGCCCACCATCGCGATGCACATCTCGTCCAGCGTGCCTTCGCCGAGGTGAATGTCGACCGGCGCGTCCTCGCCCGCGTCCTCGAGCGCGTCCTCGAGCGCGCGTCGCGTGCCGGGGTTGTCGAGCGTGTTGTCGTAGGTGCAGCGCATCCGGATGGAGTCGCCGCCGGAGATGGCGGGCATCTCCGCGAGGGGCGCGTCGTAGCGGTAGAGCTGCTGCCAATCGTAGTCGTAGCGGGAGACCGGGAGCAGGCACTCCGTGTCGGGCTCGCCCGCGTCGGGGTCGCTCCGCTCGATCCAGAGCTCCATCTGCGTGCCGATGAGGTGCATGTGCGCGCCGACGTTGGCGATGGGGAGGTTCGGGAACGACCCCTCGATCGTGGTGAACATCTCCTCCGTGTGCCCGGCCACGTTCGCCGGGATGCGGAACTCCGCGGCGCCGTCATCGTTCGGGCCGGGGAGCAGGCCGGAGGCCTCGTCGTAGGCGTTGCCGAGGAGCGTGTTGTGCAGCTCGGCGGAGGGCGTGTCGGCCATCTGTTGGAGGCGCAGCGTCGTGCGGTCCTCGAGCCCGGCGCTGCCGGACGGGTGGTAGTGCATCTGCAGCACGATCAGGGAGTTGGCCGGGATGCGGAGCCCGGTGCCCTCGGGCGCCACCGTCGGCCCGGAGCCGGGCACCCAGGTGGACAGGAAGGTGCTGTCGGTGAGGCCCATCCCGCCGGCGCACTCGTACCACCCGGCGTCGTTCGCCAGGGCCTCGGCGCTGCGGGCGGGGTCCGTGTACACGAGCGCGTGGTGGGCGATGGCGCTGTTCGACGGGAGGACCTCGATCCCGTCTACCCAGAGGTCCGTCGTGTTGCCCGGGTCGACCACGACGCAGGCGAACTCGTCCGCCCGGGCGCTGCTCACGAAGCTCCCCACGGGCTGGACGTCGAGGAGGTCCCCCAGAGCGGCATGCGCCGCTCGGCCACGAGCAGGCGCCACGGGCCGACCATGCGCTCGGAACGCCCGACAGCTTCGAGCAACACGTCGATTCGCCCCACGCCGGTGAGGGCGACGGCAACGCGCGCCCACGTAGCCGCCGTCCGGTTGCACGCGAGCGCGCCGAGGGCCTCCTGGGCGTCGCGTTCGGTCGGGGCAGGCCGCAGACTTTCCACCGTGATGCGCGCCGCCTCGGATCGCGTGGCCTCCTCGACTTGGGAGTCTCCAAGCACGAGGACCGCGACCGCGGGGCTCCAGGCACCCGCCGCGGCGCAGTCCCGGGCCGCAGCCCGCGCGCCGTCGATGTCGGCGCCCGCCAGGCAGACGAGCACCCGCGCCTCAGGCGGCGCCGGCAGCGCGGCTGCCAGGGTGGCCGCGGCGCCGTGATCACCGCGGGCCAACAGGCGGCGAACCGCCTCCAGCACGTCGCTCCGCAACGCGGCGCGGACCACCGACGCGTCAACCAGCTCCGGGGCCGCCAGCAACACGCGGCTGGCGGCGACCGACACCGCCATCGGGTCGGCGCACGACGCCCGGAGCGCGGCGTCGACGCGCGCAGCGTCGTCGAGGGCCCAGGCCGCCCGCGCCGTTCGTGGCGCGTTCCGGTCCTTGACCGCGCCAGGTGTAGACCACGATGCGCTCGCCACACTTGAAGCAGGATCGGGCGGCCGCCCGGTAGGGCCCCCAGAGAACCGGCACGCCCCACTTGATCGCCAGCGCGGCGACCTCTTCGCGTTCGGCGCGGACGCGCTCCGCCCGCGCCTTCCAGTCGATCGTCCGGGACCGCTCCTCGTACATCTGCACTCCGATGCTGGGGTTTGCGGAGGGAGACGCCCCGCGCGTGGTGTGGCGGACAGCGAAGGGTCGGGAGGGCGCGGGTGGTGACGTTCACGCGCGCGAAGGTAGAATCCCTGGCGATGCCAACCCGCGACTCCCACGAGACCATCACCGCCTACATCACCGAGGAGGGGCTCGCGCTCCTCCACGAGTTCCGCTTCCCCTGCTCCGAGGAGGTCCTTGCCACCGCGACCGTCACCGAGGACGGCATCCGCTTGACGGGCATGCGGTTCGACCTCGAGAGCCTCGCGGGCTGGGTCGCTGGCGAGGCGAACCACTCCCGCAAGAAGCGGCGCACGCGGAAGGCGCGCATCTTCGACGAGGTCGCGGACGGGCTGGAGAGTGCGCTCGGCAGCGGCTTTGCGGTGTGGATTCGCTGAGGGGAGGTGCGGCTGGGCGGAGGGGTTTGGGGAGGGGGGTAGAGCCCTCGGCGGGTCGGAGCGCCGGTGAGCAGGCGCGGCGCCGACCTCTGCGGTCGGCTGTGCGTCGCTGACTTCGTGGAGGGGGTCGATGCTAGCAGCAGGGACATGGGAGGGAGGCGCTGAACTGGCGAACAGGCCGAACCGCCTGCGGCGACGCGTGCGGACGCGAGATCGTCGTGAGCACCACTTGACAGACAACCCGCGTGTCGTCGTAAGCTTGAGGCTGCACCACAGCGAGCCTACAGGAGCCAGTATGCCATCTAAGTCAAATCAGACAACCAGCCCTTCGACCAGAGGCGTTGGGACGAGTACGGACACTTCCGCGCCGTCGGTGCGGCTGCCGGAAGGCAACGCCGCCGCCGTCGAGCGCGCCGGTATCGGACGTGTCGACGCTGCCGAGCTCAACGGGGACATCAGCGGCGGGCTGGGACGGGCATGGGCGGCGACCAAGGACCTGCTTGGGCTGGATGACAGTGAAACGGAGGATGCCTTGGCGCTCGCCAAGCAGACTGCGAGCAACCTCTCCTCCGCGCAGGAAAAGTTGGGCGAGCTCGCCGGGCACGCGCGGGAGCACGGGCTGTCCGACGCTGCTGTACGGCTGGACGAGGCCGCCAAGAAGCTCGCAACACCCTCGGGCCTCGCTGACGAATTGACGGGCCTGATGGAGGATGCCGAGAAGATCGCCTTGGTGGAGCAACTGCTGGCCACGACCCTCGCGGTGGTCGAGGTGGACCTGCGGTCTCCGGAAGCGGCAGGCACCTTCGACAGGTGGTGTGCGACCCTCGGCGCAGTCGGCGAAGAGCTCGCCGATCGCGGCGGGTTGTGGGGCCCCGTCCTGAAGCCCTTCGCGACCTTCGTCAAGCTGTTCGGCGAGACCAGGCTGTTCACCTTCGTGCGAGACAACTATGGCACGGCGCACGGCCTGAGGAACCCGCAGTCAGAGACGGCGCGCGTGCTTCGCGAACTGGATGAGGAGGGGTACTGATGCTGCTGCTCCTTCTCGCCTGCGTCACCACCTCATCTGCCACAGAGCGATTCTCCGGGACGCTCGAGCCCCACTGGTGGCCGACGCAGCCTGGGTTCGGCGAGGAGGCTACGGACAAGATGTTCGTCGGGCCGGTCCTGCGCCTCGACACCCCCAAAGACGGCTTGGAGTACGTGATGTACTCGAGCGGTGACGCGGAGAAGCTGACGATGACCGCCGACGCGGCCGCGTGCCTGGGCGGGCGGGTTGTTGTCGAGGCCGTCTTCGTGCCGGGCGACTCCGCGTGGTCGGGCGGCACGTTGACTGGCGCTCGGATCCTCTCGTGCACCCCGGCTGCGACCTGGCTGCCGACGTACGGAGAAACCGCTACCCTGACCGGCACCCTTCGCCGCTGGTGGTGGTTCCTCGCCCCCGGCTACGGCGCGGAGCCCGCCACCGACGCGGTGCGCTACGGCATCGTGCTTCTCGTGGACGGGCGGCCCGTGCCGCTGTTCTCCGGCAGCGATGAGCCGAGCTTCGAGCGCCACCGACGTTTCGGCTGCGCTTGCGACGGGCAGGAGGTCACCGTGACGGGGCGGTGGGAGGCCTCGAAGAACCCCCGGGCGGTCCCACCCTACAAGCTCATGGACGTGACGTACCAGAAGCCGTGCGCTAACCCGAGCTTCTTTAGGGGCCGAAGCGTCCCGCCGAAGTCCGCACCATCAGGGTGGCTGGAGTAGGCGGTCTCGCACTTCTGTTCCGGATCGGCCGGGGAGGCCGCACCTGTGGCATCCGCGCGGGGTGCGCTCCCGCGAGCCGGGGGAGGCCCGGGCCCATCCGCAACGGGCGGACGGCCTCGGCCTGTGACTGTCGCGGCGCCGTGGGTGTGACCTGCAGATGAGGCGGCCGTCACCCCCCAAAAAACCCAAGAACGCCCGCCCCTCTCTCGAGAAGCGGGCGTTCAAGTAGTGGTGGAGGCGGCGGGAGTCGAAGACGTCTTCGCGGTCAACCAAAACCAAGGTTGTCGCGGCGGTCTGCCCCGTAGGACGTGGGCTTTCGCCCCTCCCCTTTCTTCTCGTGATTGCCGGTGGCCGGGGTTGCTTTCCGGTGTCCGCGGCACGGCTGCGGCACGCGGGAAGCGCCCCACTTGGGTGGGGGCGCTCGCCGGCGTCGGACTCGGTCGTCGTAAATCTGAAGTGTTCGCTGGTCCCCAGCGGCGCTCGGATCCGGATCGGGTCGACGTGGCGAGCGCCCCCCGCGGGGGGTGGCCGTGGGCGCGGCTGAGCCCCGGCGCTCCCCGACCGGGAGTGTCTACTTCGCGCGCGTCCCGCGATCGGTGTTGCGGGCGATTGCCCGCGCGCGCCTCGCGCCGATGGAGCGTGCGGTGCTCGACGAGCTCCTCGGCTCGGTGCTCGGCCCGGACGAGCGGTATCGCCGTGTGGGCGTGCCCTTCGCCGTGCGGGTGTTCGCCGACCGCTGCGGGTTGACCAAGTCCGCGGTCGACCGCGGCGTGCGCGGGCTCGTCGAGCGCGGCCTCGTCGTGCGCCTCGCGGACGGCGAACGGCGGAACGCCTATCGCTACCAGGTGGTCCACCCGGCGTGGTGGCCGGGCGAGAGCTGGGAGGCCTCGGAGCTGGAGGCGCTGCCGCCGGACGTGCAGCGCGGGTGGGAGCGGCCGCTGCTTCGCCTCGCTCGGGGTGGTCCCCAGGTTGTCCCCAATGGCGCTGACCGCGTCCCGGCTGAGCGGGACACTCACGCGCGGGCCTCTCTCCCCTTCAGGAAGAACAGGACCAGAGAGGATTCGCAGCGCGATCCGGCTCGCTTCTACGTGAAGCGTGGGCGGGAGAGCTTCCAGCTCCACGAAGCGGTCGCGAAGGCGCTGGATGAGCTGTTCCCGGCATGGGAGGAAATCGAGCTTGATGGCTGGGAGAAGGTGCCGACGAACGTGGCGACGCAGGTGCGGGAGCTGGTGCAGAGGGCGTTCACGGGGGCGGAGGGGTGGTCGTTGGACCGGTTCCGGCTCGCGATCGGGTTGGCGGTGGACGTTCGGGAGCTTCGGCGTCGGGATCGCGACGAGGAGGAGCGAATGGAGGCTAAGCGGGCCGCGGAGGACTGGGTGCACCTGGCATCCTCCGTGCTGGTCCGGTGGAAGCGGGTGCAGGAGGGCGGTGGCACGGGTCCGGACGACGCCGAGGCCGAGGCGGCGGTCGGGCGTGTTGCGGCGGGAAAGCTGGAGGAGCTGGAGGTCGCCGAGGCGCTGGTGGCGTTGGCGGAGGGGCGGTTGAGGGCTGCGGCCGAAAACCGGGTGCGGGCTGCGGAGCCCGAGGCCGAGCCGGTGGAGAGGCTGGTCGAGGTCGCTGCGGCGGAGCCCTTGGTGATGCCGGCGGCCGCCGTGGAGGAGGGCCAGCCCGCGCTGGCACTTCCCGCCCGGTTCGGGACAGGCCGGCCGGCGGTGGCAGCGTCGGCAACGCGCCTCGCCACGCCCGAGGAGCTGCGGGCAAGGGCCGGGGCGCTACTCGCCGCCCTTGAGGGTGCCTTGGCGCGCGACGGAGCGGACCTCTCCGCCACGCAGCGCGCCCTCGCTGGCGCCGCCGTCGATCATCTTCGGCAGCGGCTTCAACCGGCCGGAGAGGCCATGCTCGTGCACGCCGTGCGGCAGGCGGAGGGGTTGGCGGGGCGGCTGGGGTTGCCGACGACACAGGCGGGGTCGTCCGCGGGGATCGACGCGATCCCTGGGCGCGTGCCTAAAGCTTCAGGCCACCCGCCGTCGCCGTCGGGCTCACACGTTCTGCGGGTGTGCAGCGAGCCGAGCCTCGCCCTTGGCGGGCCGTCGGTGCCGCTACTTGCTGCTTCGGAGCTTGTCGGCGAACGCGAGCTCGATCAACCCGTCCCGGAGGGCGGGGGCCAACCACCCAACCCGGAAGTGCTCGCCGTGCAGGAGGCACAGCGCGTCCTGCAGCTCCTCCCCGCTCATCTCCCCGACGAGCGCGGTGAGCAGCGTGAGGAGCGGCTCTGCCACTTCCGTGGTCGCTGCGATCGCTGCCCCGGCGTGAATTTCGACAAACGGCCGGGCCGTTCACGCCTATTGTCAGCGCTGGAAGATCGGAACCGCGCCGTGGAACGCCGGAGCATTAGCCTTGTGCCGTCCAACCACCCCAAGCCTCCGATAGCCGCAGTAATAGGTGAACACAGTCTTTGCCAGACACGACGGCACAGTAATGTAGTTGGCGACAGAGCGCCGGAGAACCGCTGTACGCCGGACGATGGGTGCCCCGTTCAAAACTGCAATAACGATCGGGAGATCCGCGAGGCGGATACACCTGATTCCGGACTGCGTAAGTTGCACCATGTACTTGTCCTGCATCCAGCGCCCAAGGTCGGCCCGCGTTTGCACGCCAGCCGCGCTCAAGTGAGCGGGCGTCCGGAGCAGCGCAACGTCAGCGAGCCAAAGGTCTTCCTCGGAAAGCCCGAGAACCCCGGTGCTCACGAAGCTTCCCAGTGTGGCTGCCCCAGGCCGCCCAACCATGTGGCGCCGAAACGAGGCGTCGTTGGCGTAGACGCGGGCAAGGAAGCTCGTCTCGTCACGGACCCAATCGCCCTGGACTACCTCATCGAAGCCCCACTTGAAGGTCTGTGCCTTCACCTCGAACCACACCGTGCGCCCGTTCGTGAGGTCAGCGCGAACGTCCCCCAGGTCGCCTGGAGGAACGGGAGGAACCCTACTGGCGGTCCTAACCGAAAGAGCGAGTCGTGCGACCAGCGCTTGGATGTCAGCCTGAATGCGGCGGGGCGAAACTCCGCACAGTGTCCGTGCACGGAGAGTACGAAGTGTACTCACCTGCCGCGATGCGGCGGCGGCGTCGCCTCGGAGTTCTGCTGCCAACAGCTCTTCGATCGCGTTCGCAGTGGCCTGATGCTGCCCTCGTCCCGACATCGCTGACTCCCGACGTGCTTCCGCTCAGTATAGCCGTGCAGGAGCCTAAGCGGTTGTTTCCGAGCGCTCCCAGCGCACTTCGTTCTACCGGGCCCCGAACTCCCGTTTCCGATGCCATTCCAGATACCGCCGATGCCCGTCGGCGAGCCCCCTCACCCTCACGGGCCGGTCGAGGGCCAGCAGCGCCCGCGCGTCCCCGTCGAGCTCCTCCGACACCACGACCGCACCGTCGTCCGCGACGGTGATCAGGCCGGCGTCGAACGCCGCGTCGAGGTGCACCGCCAGCAGGAAGCCGTTGAACACGTCGAGCCGCTCGGCGTCGAGGTCGCAGGCCGCCCACGGCTTGATGTGGCTCGCACGAAGGAGCGCGGGGACGGCGAGCCCGGTGATCGCGCAGCGGCCGTCCCAGAAGTCGAGAAGGCCCCCGCGGAACATGTCCTGGCCGACGCGTTGGACAACCAGTCGCTCGGCCTCGGTGGTGCGCGGGAGGGTCGCGGTCTTGTCGGCGAACGCCTTCCAGAGCTCGTCGGGGAGCGCCCGCGACAGGAGGAAGGCGCGGCGAAGCAGGTGGTGCAGCTGGTCGTAGCTGGTGACCCCACGCGCGCCGCACGCGCCCTCCGGCAACGGGCTCGAGAACGAAGCTCCGAGGCCGGCGAGGGATCGCCACACGTTGGCGTGGGAAAAGGCGACCACGACGACGTCTCCGTAGGCCGTCAACCAGACGCGCAGCGGAACGTGGCTGCTCGCGAAGCCGAGCCACATTCCGTCAACGACGCGGTCGAGATCGAAGCCGTTGTCCTCGGCGGCCTTCGCGAGTCGGGTAGGGAGCGAGGGAGACAGCATCATCTACGACCACTGCTCCTGAACAGGCGGCCGCGGATCCGCGCTGGCGAACGCGAACGGGACGGATGGGACCGCCGTGTCCGGGTCAGGCTCCGCGACGGTAGGCGCGCCGGGTAGCCCGAGCGCGTCCCGCGCCGACTCGCGGAACGCCACGAGGTTCGGCGCGCCCCCGGCGAAGAGGTCGAGGTGTACGACTCGTCCGCTGTGGGGGCCGGCGAGGAAGTCGCCACTGGTATCGGTCTGCGTACCGTTGGCGCGGGGATACACGAGCGCGCCCTCCGCGCTACCGAAAGCGTGGAGGTACGCAAACAGTTGGCGGAGATCGTCGTCGGCAGGGCGCCCCTTCTTAGGGATCTTCCACTTGGCGTCGAGCACGATCGGCGCCGAAGAGCCATGCACCGAGACGAGGAGGTCTGGCTTCAGCCACGCGGCAGCGCCCGTGGCGGGCCTCCAGAAACGGTGCGGCGATTGGGAACGCACGCTGACGCCGGACAGGCCCCGAAGCGCCTCGTAGAGGTAGGACTCGAAGAGCGCGTTCATGTCGAAGAGCAAAGCGATCACCCGCTGATCCCCCCAGCGGAAATCGGGGCGCTCGTCCCGGAGGATCATCCGCGCGAGGACCAGCGCCTCCCGGTACCGCTCGGTGCGCCGGTCAAAGCGGAGGGTGCTCCACTCTGAGTCTCGGATCGGCGCGAGGGAGACATCCGGGAAGTCGGCGAGCGCGGCCTCGGCCTGCCGTGCCAGATCGGGCGAGCCCGTGGTCTTGAGCACCCGGTCGAGGGCGCGGTGGAGGATGCGGTTCGGAAGGTTGTCGGCGTCATGCACCTCGTAGGCCACATACAGCCGTTCCTTCCGGACAATGTTCTCCCGGAGGTGTGCGCCCACGACCAGCCGGCCCCTGAAGACGGTGCCGTTCTCCTGGACCTCCCGGTACGTCCGCGCGAGCCCCTCCCGCACGAGTGCACGGGTGAGTTCCACGAAGCGCGCGAGCAACATCTCGAAAAGGTCACCCGCGCGATGCATGAGCGGCGCCTGGTCCTGCGGCGCGAGCCGCACGCCACTCACGACACGGAGCATGTGAAACAACAGGCCCCGCCATTCCTGTTCGGGCCGGTCCTGGCTCAATTTAGGGTAGATCTCCAGGGAAACGGAGCCGACGCGGAGGTACCCGACGTGCTGGCACAGGCGGATGCTCCGGTGCCCGAGCGTGAACGCCTGCGACTCCGTGCGTTCCCGATACTTCGCGAGCGCGTCGAAGTGATGGTCCTCGAACGTCGCGAGCCCGCCACGCCCGTCGTCGTACCCCACGCCCACGACGAGGCGTTGATGCTCATGAACGACAAAGCGCACGCTACGCATAGATCTTCTTGAACGCCTCGATCGGCAGCGTGCTCGGATCCGCGAGGACCCACACGGGGCGTTCGGCGAGGTCCTCCTTGTGCTCGTGCGCGAAGTCGGCAAAGGACGTCGCGGCGGCCTGGCGTGACACGAAGGCCTTGCCCAGGACAAGCCCGACCCGCCCGAGGTCGTCGTGGAAGTACTCTAAGAGCAGCGGCACAATGCTCTCCCGAAACACGCGCCGGAGCTCGTCGAGGGTGCGCCGCTCCTCATGGGCCTTCATCGGCCAGAAGAAGGCGTGGCCGATGAGGTGATCGCGGTCCCGGAGCACGGCGAGACGCTGATTGACGGTGCGGAGGAGCGCGCCGAGATCGACCCCGTCGACCGTCACGCCCGCGAGCTCCGTCGACTCGGGCGTGCACTCCTGGAACGCGAACCGCCGCCGGAGCGCCACATCGAGCGCCACGACGCTCCGATCCGCCGTATTCATCGTCCCCACGATCCACAGGTTGGACGGCACACCGAACGGCTTTCGCGAGCCGGGGAGGGTGACGATCAACTCCTCCTCGGCGCCCAGGCGCTTGTCGGGCTCGATGAGCGTGATGAGCTCGCCGAAGATCCTGGCAACGTTGCCACGGTTGATCTCGTCAATGAACAGGACGGTCGGCGCCGCGGTCGCGAGCAGCTTCTTCCGCTCCGCCGGGGCCAGTTCGCAGAACGCCGCGAGGCCCGCCGTAAACCCCGCGAGCTGCACCGCGCGCTCGCAGGCCCGCTTGAAGATGCCCGGGACGAGAGGATAGCGAACCGGGTCCGTCTCCTGCTCCCCGCTCTCCGGCCGGATGCCCTCCACGAAGTCCTCGTAGGTGAACGACGGGTGGAACGTGATGAGGAACTGGTTGTCGGGCGGGGCGTCCGCCACGGGCACGTCCTGCTTCCCGAGGCTCGCCTTGGCGAGGAGCTCCTCGGGCAAGCCGGCCGGGAGGAACCAATGCCCCTCTGCATTCCGATCGAACACGAGGAGCCCGGTCCGGAACTCATACTTCACGGTGGTGGATGCCTTGACCGTGTGCGTCTGGAGCTGGTTCCAGACGAAGGGACTCAATCGCGTCTGCGGTGCGCGCTCCACATACTTGGCCTGCACCAGGGGGTGCTCTACGATCGCAGGCGTGGAACTCGGCACCTTCATGTCGTGGAGGGCGAGGGCCACGACTTCGAACCAGGTGAGGTCCGCCACGTCGAGGACGGGAACAGGAGCCGTCGGGCCCGTGATCTTCAGCGTGAAATCCGCCCGCATCCGGCGCATGCGCCAGGTCTTGCCCGTCCCCGGCGGACCGTGGAAGATGAGGTTGAGGGGGTGCTTCGGCGGCGTGAACACCACTTGCTTCTCCTTCGCGGCGGCGGGCTTCTCCTTGGACGGGGCGGACACCCCCTGCTTCTTCTCCGCTTCCCCGACACCGAACACCGCCTTGCGGCAGGCGGCTTCCGTGACCTCGCACAGCGTCTCGAACCATGTGCCCCCGCCCGGCCCTGCCGGCGGCTTTCCGTGGAAAAGGGGCGTACCCTCCACCGGCGTCCACGTGAGGTGGCCCTCCTCCGCATCGACCGTGTCCACGCGCCCGAGGGCATGAATCTTCAGCACGTTCTGCCCGCCGAAGCCCTTGAGCGCGAAGAGATCACCCGGCTGGATGGAGGGGAAGCGCTTCCACGCCGCCTGGCCTCCCCGTTTCTCGGAGGCCTTCAGATGCCCGATGTACCAGACCCGCTGGTCGAGGAATTCCTGGAGCTTGGACTCCTCCCCGAACTGGTGGCCACCTGCCCAATACCGCTGCCCCTCCCCCTGCTTGAGGAAGGCGGCGTGCGAGAGGGCCGGAAAGTCGGCCCCCTGACTCGCGATGGTCGTGTCGAGCACCTGCCCGTACTGCGCCCAACTGCCGACAACGGCGGGGAGCGCCACGCCGCACCTGCGCAGATAGGCCTGCGATTGCCCCTCCAACGGCATGAACTCCGTGGGGCGCACCCAGAACAGCCCCATCGTCAACTTGGCGATCTTGACCGACTTCACCGTGAGGCACCGGTCGAAGGTGGCCGGTACGATGCCCGCGCGGCCGCCGTCGATCGCCTGCCGCAGGAGCGCCCACAAAGAGGGGATGTCGTCGGGCTTTCGCTCGTTCGCCCAGCCGAAGAACCACGACTGCTGGTTGTCGGTGAGCGGCAGCCCGTCGAAGTCCGTCGGGAGCGGCAGCGTGGACCCGAGACCGTCGCGGACTCGCTTGAGGATCTCGAGGCGCTTGTCCAACGTGGTATGTCGGTTGAACGAAGCGAAGAACGTGAAGGGATCGATTGCGGCGAGAGGCACCTCGCCGTTCGGCCCCTTGTCGTCCAGCTTCACCATCGGTAGGCCGGTGGCCTTGATGCCGGCGAGCATGGCGAGGAGCTCGGGTTGGCGCCCTTCCCACTTCAGGATTCGGGTGGCGAGGTCCTCGTACAGGGGGATCCAGGAGTAGCTCATTCGGCTGTTCCAGACGCACGGATCGTGCGCGTTGCGAGGAGGGCGATTCGATTGGGGGGCGTGCGGCGCATCATCGCACACCGAGCTTCACCACGACCCGGCGTACCCGCTCTGCGGCTACAGCGAGATCGGGGGGTTCTCCAGCCACGAAGTCGATCGTTCCGAGCCCGTCGAGGTCGCTGGGTAGCTTGAGGGCCACGCCTCGGGGACGCAACAGTAGTACGCGCTCCTGACCGAGGCGGCCAAGGAACAGGCCGATCTCGAGCACCACGTTGTCTCGAGGCGCGGATGCCGTGCCCCCCCGGCTCGTGAGCACGTCGTCGCCGGTGAGGCAGAAGATGGCGAAGTCGCAGGCATCCACCTCCGCGAGGAGGTCGGGGAGGGTGTAGTGCGAGGGGCGGAAGGTGCGCTCGGGCCAGGCGTGGAGGGCGATGGGATCGCGGTCCATCTCGACCCGCAGGGCACGAGCGGCGGGCAGCCCCTCTACCGAGGAGCCGATGAAGGCTCGGGGCCGATCATTGGGGGCGCGGTGGAAGGCACGGCGCTCGCGGAGCCGATCCGCGAGCACCCGGGCGAAGCCTCGCCAGAGCTCCGGGAACTCCATGGCGATGCGCGTCAGCTCGGGCTCCGCGACCCAGGCGGCGACGGTCGGCCTGCGGGCGAGGACCGTCGCGGCGCGATCCGCCTTCGGATCGATCGCCGCCATCTCTCCGACGTGCGCGGGGGCCGAGCGGATCGCCACGAGTCGCCGGTTCACCCGCACCTCCACCTCGCCGGCGAGCAGGAAGGCGAGCTCGCTGCCCGGCCGATCCTGGGTCAATAACGCCTCGCCCGCGGCGTGCTCGCGGAGGTCCGCCGCAGCGAGCAAGGCCTCCGCCAACGGCCGGTGTCCGCGGACGGCAGAGTTGTCGAGCAGCACGTCGAGGGCGCGGCGGCGCCCTTCTTCTCCTTCAAAGCGAGACTTCACTCCACGGCCCACTCGCTGGCGGTGGACCAACCCCACTCGTATCGGCTGTTGTACTCGAACCGAGCGTGGGTCCAGCGCTCTACCCGGTATGGCCCCTGGACTCGAATGGGCTCCTCCATCAGGTCGCGCACCTCCTGCGACGCCCACACCTGGAACGGGTGCTTGGCGGCGTCACTCAGACACGTTGCCCGATTGACCGCGTTCCCGAGCCACACGAGGTCGTTGTGGTTGTCGTTCCGAGCAATCCCCGCCTTCACGCAGAGGATTTCGCCAACGTCGATGCCGATTCCGAAGTCGAGTCCGCTGAACCGGTCGAACTCCGCCCGACACTCGGTGGCCAGCATGTACTTGATCTCCATGGCCGCGCGAACCGCCCGCGTGACGACCTCCTTCGAGCTGCCCGGGAAGAACGCCAGGATGCTGTCGCCGTTGTAGCTGCGGACCTGCCCGCCCCGCTCCACGATCAGCTTGGTGGCGAGGAACAGGTAGGCCTTGTGGATCTTCGCGACGCTGTGCGGCTTGTGGGCGTTGAGGACCGCCGTGGAGCCCCGCATGTCGATGTAAAGGACCACGGCCTTGAAGCGGACGCCGCTGTTCTTGAACGTGAGCCGGTTGTCGCCAGGCCCTGGAGGGGTGTCGGACAACTGGGTTTCGTACTCCCCTGGCGCGAGCAGCTGCACGACCTGGTCCTTGATGTCCCTCTTCATCCCCATGGCGTCCTCCGGTGGTTGAAGCATTCCGAGCGCCGAACATAGCAGAGCCAGCGCGTCGGCGTCACGTCGGCTCTCGGGTGGCTAAAGGACACGCCAGGGATCGGTAAAGGACATCGGTGTTCAGTGTCCTTGAAATCGCTGTTGTGAAATCAAGGCTTTCCTTGACCGCATATCGACCGGCTCGATTCAGCTCGGTTCGTGTCCTTTAGCGGTCGGGGCCGCGAGACGGTACCGACGCCACCGGCGCTCGCCCTCGGCGAGCACCTGCCCGCCTACGACGAGCTCCTCGAGGGCACGGCTAAGCGCCTTTTCGTGGATCTCCTTGCCGATGCGCCGGTGGATGTCTCCGCGGCCGGAGTCCGGGAAGCGCTCGAGGTCTTCGAGCACCAGGGCGCGGAGGCGGTGCGGCTGGACGCGGGCGAGCGTGGTCGCATGGTCGAGGCCGACGGAGCGCAGGAGCTCAGGCGGCACATGGTAGCGCGTGCCCTTGGTGCGGCCGGACTGCGCCACGAGCCCGAGGTCGCAGAGGCGCGCGATCCAGCCGCGGAGCGCGCGGGCGTCGTCGAGCGCGAGCCGCTCGACCAGATCGGGGGCGGTGAGCCCCTCGGTCTGCGCCAGGAGCGCGAGCGTGATGCGCTCCCGCTGGGTGAGCTGGTGGCGCTGGTCCGCGTCGGCGAGGAGGCGGATGACGCCGGGCTGCATGACGCGGCGCGGCACCGTGACATGCACGGAGTCGACACCCTCGGTGACGGTGGGCACCGCACGTCCGCTCGCAAGGAGCAGCTCGTACATCAGGTCGAACCCGCTCCCCTCCCGCTCCATCAGGCCGAGATCGTGGAAGACGCGGGCCAGGCCGTCGTTGCGGCGGCGGCTCGCATGGAGCACGTTCCGGGGCGTCACCCCGAGCGGGAGGCGCCCTGGGTTCGCGACCTCGAGACGATCCGGGTGGAGGTTCAAGAAGATGTCGCCGCGCTGGGTGTAGGGGCGGTGGACGAGCGCGTTGACCAGCAGCTCGCGGATGACGGCCTCGTCGAATGCCGGGATGGTGGCGCGGAACATGCCGACCGGGAGCTCGTAGGCCTCGCGGAAGTCGGCGATCTCCTGCCAGATGGCGTCCACGAGCTCGATCGGGGAGCGCGTGTGGTCGTCCCAGACGTACTTGGCGACCTTCGCGCCGCGCTCGTCGTACTTGATGGCCTGGACCACGGGGGCGGTGCCGAGCCGGGCGCGATCCGCGGAGGTGCCGACGAGCAGCACGCCGAGGTTGGTGAGGCGGCCGGCCCGGACGAGCGTGTAGTGGGCGAGGAGCTCGTCGTCCGACTTCTCCTTTACGGAGGACTTCACGCGGTCGGACGCGCGCAGGCCCGCCACGAGGCGCGCGAGCACGGTAGGATCGGCCTGGGCGCGGGGCACATCCAGCGTGGCGAGGGTCTCCCAGGGCTCGGTGGGGCGTTCATCGAGGAGCCGCACCACCTCGTCGCCGACAACGGGGCGGCAGGTGTCGCCGATGCGGACGAAAAAGCGCCCGTCGCTGGTGGAGGCCACGCCGCCCGCGCGGAGGACGGTGAGGACAACGTACTCGCCGCCGTTGGCGTGCCGCGCGACCTCGGTGAGGACGCGCACGTTGACCGTGAGCTCGCCGATGCGCTTCTGGAGGCGATCGGGGAGCGCGGGGTCGATGCGCTGGGACGCGTCGGGAGGAGACCCGTCGTCCTCGATCCCCACGAGGATGCGCCCGCCCGCGGCGTTGGCGAAGCATACGCAGTCCTGAGCGAGGCTCGGGAAGTCCGCCGAGGTGCCCGTGACCTTGCGGAGCGACTTGTAGTCGAGGTGGCGGCCCTCGCCGTTGTCGCTCTCGCTCATGACGCGGGCTCGGGGCGCGGCGGATGGGCGACGCGCGGATCGGCGGGCGGGGGATCGAGGCGGGTCACGTAGGGCGTGCCGGATCGGGTGGCCTCGGCCATGGCGTCGTACACCTCCAGGATCACGCGCTTGGTGCGGTACTCGCCGTGGGCCTTCTCGTCGTGCTTGCGGACGATGGGGAAGGTGTCGAGGATGTAGTCGGTGTCGTCGCGGGAGAGTCCGTAGAGGTGGAAGAACGCGGCGTCGAGCTCGGCGCGGAGAAGGAACCTCCGAGCGGGATCCCATCGGAACGGCGGGCCGTCGTAGCCCACGTCCTTGCCGAAGGGCTCGAGATCCCAAGCTGTGTAGGTTAGCTCGAGGACGCGGAGGAGGATCCAGTCGAGGAGGGTGACGCCGCGGTGCCAGGGGGTGGGGGCCGCGTAGGTGTCGGGGAAGAGGACGGGGAGTTGCTTGAGGTAGCCGTAGGTGAGATGGGTTCCACCCACTTTCTGCCGCGCAGTGTAGTCGAGCGCCAAGCCACAGAGATTTCCGTACAAACACGCGATGGTTCGCGGAGCCGCGTCTGGGAACATCAACGGGGTGGTGTGGCCGACCGCAGCGCGTGGGAGCAAGGACGCGATGACGGTGCGTTGATCCGTGCTCCTGCAGATGTCCCGCCAACCCAGCAGCCAGCCACGAGACCAGCGCCCAGATAGCCGGTCGGCGACCTCGTACTCGGGAACCCAATAGTCGGGGAGTGTGAGCCGATCAGGGTCGGTGTGGGCGGCGTCGTCAAACTCAGGGAGCTTGCCCTGGTTCGCGCCCCCCGTGGACTGTCCCTCGTAGGTCCCGAAGCGATGGTCAAAGTGGTGGACCATCTTGGCCTCTACGAGCGGAAGCTGCGCTCCGCCTTCGAACTCGCCACGCTTGCGAAATACTCCGGAGTCGTTGGCCATGTGCAACATGGCCATGAACTTCAGGCCCCATGCATTGCCGCCAGGCGTGTCCTCCCGCCACAACACCCCGGAGCGGCGGTAGATTGCGAGGTTGATGTCCGCGTCGCGGCGAGACCGAAACGTGGGGCAAGTACGAGTATTGGGATTTACCAGCGCGAAGTCGGGCGGCGACAAGCTCACATGCCGCGCCGAATCTGCAAGGGCGGTCACGCGCCGCAACCCGAACGCCAAGTCCGCGGCCGAGACGATTCCGGCCGCGCCTGTGACCGTGATTACGATGAATCGCACGCGATGATCGATGCCTGGGAAGAGAAACTCCTCGTTCTCAAATTCATACAGACTCACCAAGGCAGCGCCCGCAGTGATCGCCTGGAAATAGGCCTTGGTAGTGTCGTCGGTTGCGAGTCCGGGAGGAGTAAGGAACCCCGCACGTCCGTTCTGCCCGAGGACGTTCCGATTGTGCTCCGCGAACAAGGCATACGTGTTCACGTCCCCCTTCCCGCACAACGGATACCGCCCGCTCTCCCGCACGAAGAAGCTCTGCCCCTCTGCCTCCCGGCTCGCCTCGCACCACTCCCGCCAGAGCGGCGGATCGAGATCGGGAAGCTTCGCGATGAGCTTCTTTCGCGCCGCTGCGTTCGCGGCCTTCGCGATCTCCTCGCTGCGAGGCGCGAAGAACTCCTGCTCCTGCAACTTCACCCGCTCCCAAGGAGGGTTCCCCAACACCACGTCGAACCCGCCCCGCTTGAACACCTCCGGAAACTCCACCTGCCAGTGGAAGAACCGGTACTGCTCGACCAGGTCCGACGTGATCCGCCTCGTCGCGTCGGGGATGCTGCACGGGTTGTCGCGGATAACGCGCCAGAGCGCCTTCACCGGCGCCGCCTGCTCGGCCTCGCCCGGCTGCTTCGGCCACACGAACGCCGCGCACCACACGTCCGCGATCAGGCGGGCGTCCTGCGACTCCGCGAGCCACTCGCGGTAACGCCGCTCCTTGCGCGAGAGCCCGTCGAGCGTGCCGTCGTCCTCGGCCTCGAACGCGGCGGAGGGCGCCTCCAACAACGCCGCGGCCGCGGTGCCAAAGAGCGGCATCTGGCCGGTTTTGTTGCGCTTCTTCAGATCCTTCGCCACCGCCTTGTCGTCGCCCTCGATGGGGTTCCAGGCCTCATCCGGGATGCCCTTGGCGATGAGGTCGGGCGTGGCGCCAAGCAGAGCGTTGCCGTGCCGCACATGCGCGTCGAGGAAGGTGAGCGGGAGCCCGGGCTCCACCGCCTCCATCCACAGCGCCACCTTGCACAGCTCGACCGCCATCGGGTTCAGATCGACCCCGTAGATGCAGCTCCCGACCACCTTGCGGAGCGCGCGGCGGTACTCGGCGGCCGAGGGCGTGCCGTTCACTTCGAGCCGTGCCACATGCGCGGCGAGGCGGCGTGCTGCGGAGAGCAGGAAGTGCCCCGACCCGCACGCGGGGTCCACGATGGCGAGCTTGAGCAGCGCGGCCGCGGGCCGGGCGGGGTTGGCGGCGATGGTGTCGCGCACGACGGGCTCGAGGGCGCTCTCGAGCAGCACCTGGACGAGGCTGTCGGGGGTGTAGTAGCTTCCGGTGGTCTTCCGCGCGTTTCCCTTCGTCTCTCCGCCGGTAGCGAACCCGAACGACCGCGTGGCGAGGGACACCACGGGCACCAGCTCCAAAAGGCTCTCGTAGACGCTCCCGAGCTCCTCCGGGCCCATGTCGCGCCAATTGACGCGGGAGAGCCCAGTGCTCTCCTTGAGCCAGGAGAGCTTGAACATCGCGAGTAGAAGCGCGCGATTCTCCAGCTTCGCGGCGTCGAGCGCGGGGCACTGGTCCTCCGTGTAGATCCCGGCGAGCGCGGGGAGGCCGAGGCGCGGCTCACCCGCGGCGAGGCCCCCGAGCACGATCTTCGCTCCTTCCCAGAGGTCGGCGTGCCGGTCGTGCGCGCTGCGACGCACCGCGCGCTCGCGCAGGCGTCGGAGGCTGTAGCCCTCGGCGTACAAGCGACGCGTGGCGTCGAGGACGCCGGGCGGATGGAGGAGCTCGCGCTCCTCCACCGTGAGCAGGAAGATGAGCCGGTACACCAGCCGCAGGAGCTGCTGGAAGAGCTGCTCCTTGGTGAGCTCCCCGCTCTCCAGCGCGGCCCGGAGCGCGGTGTTCTGCGGGTGCGCGACGAAGCCCTGCCCGAGCGCACGAACGGCATCCTCCACGCCCCGACGGAGGTGATCGCGGGCGCGGGTGCCCTGCTCCTGGCCCGCGAGGCGCCAAGCCTCGAGCGCGCACTCGGCCACAGGCTGGTCCGGCCGTCCGAACCGCGACTCATGTGCAAGGAGCCAGAGCGCGGCGAAGTCGGCGTAGAGCTCCTCGGTGAACAAACGCGCCAGGTCGGCCTCGATCCATGCGGGGCGGGTGAGGCTCGCGTTGTCGCGCAGGATGCGGAGCGTGACACCGTCGGACGCGACGCCCCACAAGGCGCCATCCTGGGCGTTGAGGAATTCCTGGGCGAGGCCGAAGGCGCTGCGGCGCCGCACGCCGTCGCCGAACGCTGGCGCGAGCGTGTCGAGGCCGCTGCCGGCGGGCGCGATCACGACGGGGACGCGCCCGCCGATGGCGGTGTGACCGACGGGAAAAAGCCGCTCGGAGGGAGCGGCGGGCGGCGAGCCCCCTGCCCCATGAGCCTGAGAATCTACCAACACCAACGAGCCGAAGCCCAGGGCATCCTTCAATAACCCGAGCACGAACCGCTCGGACAGGGCGCGTGCGTCCCCCTTCGCGGCGCGCCCGGCGGCGAACTCGGACCAGTGCGCCTGGGCCACGCGCCAGTAGCGGCCAATCTCGTCGCGGAGGTTGAGACCCTTCGGTACGCGGTAGTCGGACTCGCCCTGGCCGGCCACGGCGAGCTGGGAGACGCGGGCGAGCCACTCGGGGGCGAGTAGGGCGCCCTCGATGGAGAGGGCTTCGAAGGCGAGCTGGGCTTCCTTCCTGCGAGTCGAGCGCTTCGCCGTCATGTCCCCTCCTCTGTATCGGCGGGCGTTCCCGCGTACCGTTCCCGCCACCACGACAATACCGGCTCGCGCGCCACCTCATAGGCGTCGCACATGAGCGCGCCCGCTTTGAACAGGTGCGCCTCCCGGGCTGCATCGTCCGCTGTCTCCGACGCCCGCTGGACAGACGCCGCCGCGCGTTCCCAAGGGCCGGTTGCCGTCGGGAGCGGCACGAGCCCGGCCTGCTCCGCGCTGAGCTTGATGGCGCTGATCGACAACGCTGTGCCCGCGTAGCGGCCGAGCGCCCACGCGGACACCGGGGGAGCCAAGAGCACGGCCAGCAGCCGCCAGAGATCCTCACTCCGCTTCGGCGTGACCGTCAGCGTCGGGACCGTGTTGATGACGCGCCCGGTGGGGTCGGCGAACGCCTCGATCACCTTGGATTGCGTCGCGACCACAATCTTGGGTGTAAGTCGTCCGCTTGCCCATGCCGCGAGGGGGCTCTCCGCAACAAGGCGGCGGAGGTCGACGCGCGGCCGCTCCCACTTCTTCTTCCCGAACTTGCAGCTTCGGCTGCCCCAGAGGCACACGGCAGGATCGATGAGCCCGGTGATGACGAGCGGCGGATACTCGGCGTCCGCGGTGCCCGGCCCGTCTTCGACCACATATGGGATGAGGCCATAGAACTGATCGCGGAAGTCGGCGGTGACCCCCGCGAGATCCCGCACCCGCTGCGTGCCCGGAAGGCGCACGCGGGGCACCCCGATGAGGTCGGCGATGAGCTCTCCCCAGGTGGGCTCGTCGGCGAGGTGGTCCATGTCGACCGGGATCGGCTCGGCGGAGATGAAGGCGTTCGAGTGCTTGCGAACGGCGGCACCGCTGCGCGGGCCGCCCTTCCGAATGCAGACCGCGCACACGAAGACGGAAGCCGACGGGAAGATGTGCTCGGTGGTGAGCCAGATGCTCTCGATCGAACCGTTCTGGGCGAGGCGGCGGCGCGCGGGGCCGGCGTCCTGCGCGGCGAAGAGCGCGAGCGGGTGGACGAGGGCCTCGCGTCCGCCGGGGCGAAGCAGGGACTGCCCCGCGACCATGAAGAGCGTCGCGAGATCGGTGTAGGGCTGCTTGACCTCGCCGAACTTCACCGAGAGGAGCCGGCGGACCCCGCGCCCTACTGCCGTGTCCGTCTCAAGCTGGTTGAGGTAGGGGGGGTTGCCAAGGACGACGTCGAAGCCGCCGCGGGCGAAAACGCGCGGAAATGCGAGGTGCCAGTGAAAGAACTGGTACTGCTCGCGGAGCCGCTCCACGATGGTGGCGGTGGTGGCTGGAACTGGCCGTTTCGCGTCCCGGAGCCCGCGCCAGACCGCCATCGTGGGCGCGGCCTCCGCCTCCTCCCCGGCCTGCTTCGGCCAGACAAACGCGGCGCACCAGGCGTCCGCCAGTCGGCGCGCGCGCTGGTACTCACTGGACTCCAGGAACCCCGCCCAACGGCGCTGCTTGGTGGCCAGGGCCTCCCGGTCCTCGTCTCCGGCGGCTTCCACCGCATGCATCCCGCGGCTGATGGCGTCGTCTTCGGCGGCCGCGGCGCCCCACAGCGCAGAGAGGGTCGTCTGCCCGCTCGCTTCCAGGTTGTTGCGCTTCTTGAGCGTTCTTGCGACCTGCTTGTCGTCCCCTTCGAGCGGCTCCCACGCCTCGTCGGGGATGCCGCGGACGAGGAGGTCCGGCGTGGCGCCGAGCAGCGCATTCCCGTGCCGGACGTGCGCGTCGAGGAACGTGAGCGGCAGGCCGGGCTCGACGGCCTCCATCCACAGCGCCACCTTGCAGAGCTCGACAGCCATGGGGTTGAGGTCGACGCCGTAGATGCAGCTCCCGACCACCTTCCGAAGCGCGCGCCGGTACTCGGCGGCAGAGGGCGTTCCGTCGGCCTCGAGGCGCGCCACATGCGCCGCCAACCGGCGCGCGGCCGCGAGCAGGAAATGGCCCGAGCCGCAGGCTGGGTCGATGATGGCGAGTTCAAGGAGAGCGGCCGCGGGTTTCCCCGGGTTTGCGGCAACTGTTTCTCGCACCAGGGGCTCCAGCGCCGTGTCGAGCAGGGCCTGCACGAGGCTGTCGGGCGTGTAGTAGCTGCCGGTGTTCTTCCTGGCGTTTCCCCGCGCGTCGTCCTGCGCGGCGAAGCCGAACGTGCGGGTGGCGAGCGACACGACCGGAAGCAGCTCCAAAAGGCTCTCGTAGACGCTTCCGAGTTCCTCGGGGCCCATGTCTCGCCAGTTCACGCGCGCAAGGCCGGCGCTCTCCTTGAGCCAGCAGAGCTTGAAGAGCGCGAGGAGGAGCGCGCGATTCTCCAGCTTCGCCCCATCCAGAGCGGGGGTTTCCTCAGGCGCGAATATACCTGCCAGTGCGGGCAACCCGAGGCGCGGCTCGCCGCCCGCGAGCCCGCAGAGCACGACCTTGACGCCCTCCCAAAGGTCCGCGTGCCGGTCGTGGGCGCTCCGTCGCACGGCCCGCTCCCGCAAGCGGCGAAGTCCGTAGCCGTCGGCATAGAGCCGCCGCACCGGGCCAGCGACCGCCGGGGCATGGAGCAGCTCGCGCTCCTCGACGGTGATCAGGAAGATGAGCCGGTACACCAACCGCAGGAGCTGTTGGAACAAGCCCTCGCTGGAGAGGTCACCGCGCTCCAGCGCGGCGCGCAACGCGGCGTTTTGCGGGTGTGCGACGAACCCCTGCCCGAGCGCCGCTACCGCTTCCTCCACGCCGCGGCGGAGTTGCTCGCGCGCGCGAGTGCCCTGCTCCCGGCCGGCGTTGCGCCAGACCTCGAGCGCACAGTCGGCAACCGGCTGGTCGGCTCGACCGAAGCGCGACTCGTGTGCAAGCAACCAGAGGGCCGCGAAGTCGGCGTAGCGCTCCTCCGTGAACAGCCGCGCGAGGTCGGCCTCGATCCACGCCGGGCGAGTGAGGCTGGCGTTGTCCCGCACGAGGCGGAGCGTGAGGCCGTCGCTGACGACGCCCCACAGTGTGCCATCCCGCTCGTTGAGGAACTCCTGTGCGAGGCCGAACGCGCTCCGGCGCCGGACGCCGTCGCCGAATGCCGGAGAGAGCGCATCGAGCCCACTTCCCGCGGGGGCGATCACAACGGGGACTCGCCCGGAGAGGGCGGCGTGGGCGACCGGAAAGGGCCGCGCGGAGGGAGCGGGGGGCGTTGCGGGGGGCGGCCAGCCCCCTGCCCCAAGAGCAGCGGGCTCGATCGGGACGAGCGTGCCGAAGCCGAAGGCATCCCTCAACAACCCAAGGACGAAGCGCTCGGAAAGGGCGCGGGCATCCCCCTTGCCAGACCGGCCCGCCGTGAACTCGAACCAGTGCGCCTGGGCGATGCGCCAGTACCGCCCGATCTCGTCGCGGAGCTGCAGCCCCTTCGGAACGCGGTAGTCGGCTTCCCGCTGGGCGTCCGCCGAAAGCTGCGCCACGCGGGCGAGCCACGCGGGCGCCAGGAGCCCGCCCTCGATTGAGAGGGACTCGAAGCCGTGCTCGATACCGCGCGTTGCGCGCCGGGGGTAGGCGGTCACGCGCGCGCTCTGGGGAATGCAGGGGCATGAAGCATCAGCCGACCCGCGGGAGCAGCACGAAGAGGGCGATCACATCCGGGGGCAGGAGCGCTTGGACGGTGGTCGCCCCCGCGGCGCGCGCGGACGCCCGCACCCGCTCGTGGTCGGCGAGGAGGGCCTGCGCCCGCCGCTCGGCGAGGGCATCAACGTCGGCCAGGCGCGCGCCGAGCTGTTCCAGGGCGGCGGCGACGACACGCGCCCGCACATGTTCGGGGGGGTCCCCCACGGGAGGGGGTGCGAGCAGCTCAAGAGCATCGTCGCCCTCGGCGATGAGCGTCCCCGCAGGGCCGCCCCACGCGATTCCCGTCGCTTCCTCCACGAGTAGCGTGGTGGCGCGGCGCCCCCTCTGCGCCAGGAGCTGGTGGCGGCAGCGCAGCAAGGCGACTGTGGTGCGGGACGTAACGGCGTCAGACACCCAACATCCCACGCGCCCGAGCACGCCCTGGTTGGGGTCGGTGTCGTGGGTCGGGCTCGAAAGGGTGCGCTCGAGCAACGTCTCTGCGAGCACGGAGACGAGGGGGTGGCTGCGCTGGACAGGGCGGCAACGGCCAAACGGGGGGTACGCGAAGTCGACCAGCAGGGTGCCAGAGAGACCTTCGGCCTCCAGCCGCTCCTGGACGTCGTCGGGCAGCGGAGCGAGCGGCGCCTTGAAGCCGCGCTTGAGCGGCTCCAGGCCGGACCCGAGGCGCGCGAGCGCGCGGTCCATGAAGCGATGCACCTCGCGCTCGCCACCCACCACCGCGAGCGTCTTGCGCCACTCGGGGAGCACGTCCTCCGGCTTCAGTCGGCGCTGCGCGAACACCGTTCGGTTCCGCTTCGCGCGCTCAGCGGCGTCGGTCCAGATTTCGTCGATCTTCCGGGCGGGCGAGAGGTTCATGAAGAGGGGCTGCTGCCCCGTAGCCTCGGTGGGCTGCTTGAGGAGCACTGCCTTGAGGAGCGCTTGGGTGAGCGTGTGGCCATCGTCCGGGAGAGGCACCGGCACACCGAGCTCCAGGCGGATCTTTTCGGCCTTGCGGAGGATGACGTCCAGCACGGCGCCGTCTACCGGGTTGTTCGCCCCGTACATCAGCGTGGCGCGTACCTTCTTGCTCTTCTGGCCGAAGCGGTCAACGCGACCCTCGCGCTGTTCGTGGCGGGTGGGGTTCCACGAGAGGTCGTAGTGAACGACGGCGTCGAAGCCGGCCTGGAGGTTCACGCCCTCGGAGAGGCAGTCGGTGGCGACGAGCAGGCGTCGATCGGCGTCCTCGACGAGCCTGTCCACCTTCTCGCGGCGCTCCTCCGACGTGATGTCACCGGTGATGACCCCAACCGTGACCCCCTTGAAGCGCGTGGAAAGGTGCCGTCCGATGTAGTGCGCGGTCGCGATGTATCGGCAGAACACGACGGGGTTGAAGCCCTCGTTGATCAGCGCCTGGAGGTGCTTGGTGAGCTCGTCGAGCTTGGGATCTCCTGACTTCGAGACGAGCTCCTCGGCCTGGAGAATCAGCGAGAGCACCTCGGCGGCATCGACCCCCACGGAGGGCTCGACGTCGTCGTCCGAGAGCGCGTCGGATGCGCCGTCGAACACCCGCTCCCGCAGGTCCTCGGCCTCTTGATCCTCCTGGAGGCCGGCGCGTGTGCGGAGCGCCATCACGGCGGCGGCCGGGCTCGAGCCAACGCACCGCATGAGGGCGAGCGTGCTCCAGAAGCTCATGCGCTGGCGGCGCTCGTCCTCCCCTGCCCGCTCCACGATGCCCCTGCAGTACGCGAGTACGGACGCGAAGAACCGCTCCCACGCGCCCGTGAGGCGGTAGGTCACCTCGGCCGTTTCACGCCGGGGGAAGAGATCCCCTTCGTTCCACTCGGCGATGTCGGGACGGCGGCGCTGGACGAAGTGGCGCGAGAGGCGGTCGCGGAGGCGGGTGCGCTCGGCTTCGGACGTATCGGGGATGCCCTGGAAGTCACGATCCAACAGGCCGAGGAGCCGGTAGAACGCGGCCTCGTCCCCGCTGTGGGGCGTGGCCGTGAGCAGCACGAGGTGTCGATCGGGGGACTCGGTCAGGCCCTTGAGGAGCTCATATCGCTGGTGGCGGCCCTGGCCCGCGGCGGCGCAGGTGTGGGCCTCGTCCACGATGACGAAGTTCGGGCAGGCACGAAGGAAGTCGGCCCGTCGCTTGTCGCTCTTGATGTAGTCGAGGCTGACGACAGTGTGGGGGTAGGCGGAGAAGACGCTCACGCTGGGGGGGAGATCGCGTTCGAGCCGGCTGGCGGACGCGGACGTGACCGCCACGGCGTGGATGTGAAAGCGCTCCTCGAGCTCGGTGACCCACTGTTCGACGAGATGAGGCGGGCAGAGCACGGTGGTGCGGTCGACGTCCCCCCGGTCGATGAGCTCCCGCGCGATGAGGGCGGCCTCGATGGTCTTGCCGACGCCGACGTCATCCGCGATGAGGAGCCGCACCGGATCGAGCTTGAGCGCCATGAGCAGCGGGACGAGCTGATAGGCCCGCGGCTCCACGGAGATTTGCCCAAAGCTGCGGAAGGGCCCGGCGCCGCGACGCAGTGAGAGGAGGAGCGCGTCGCGGAGGAGCAGGGCGGCGTCGTGGCTCGCACGCTGCTCGGCGACCGGGAGCGGGAAACGGGCATCCCGCACGGGTTCGGCTTCGAGAGCGAGATGGATGAGAGTGCTGTCTTCCTCGGAGCCGGAGACGGGCCGCACGTGTAGGATCTCGGCGTCGCTCCCGGCGAGTACGATCCACTCGCGACCCCGGGCGCTCACGAGGCTTCCGGGGCTGTAGACGGTCTGGTTCATTGGGGGCGTCCGAGGAAGCGGGCCAGGCGCGTGAACGCCTCCGGCCAAGTGGGTTCGTCGCTGAAGACCACCACGTCGAAGCCGCTTGCTTCGAGGGCGGCCAGCGTGGCGGGGTCGGTATCAGGCAGCACGGCGGCAACGTAGTGCGCGCGCCAGATGAACGGCACGCTGTCCTCTCCCACGATCTTCGGCTCGGCATCGTGCGGGGGCAGCGCGAGCATTCTCGCCGCAGCGTGCCACCGCACCAGCGTCGGGTCGGCCGCAGACGGCGGGGTCGCTGGAGCGCTCGCTGCGGCCCGCTGAAGTCCAGTCGTCGTGGCGCCCGCCAAGCGGAGCAACATCTCCTTCGCGCGCGGGTCCCGACGATCGATGAACTCCTGGTCGGGCTGGTTGTAGTAGGAGAGCAGGCAGCGGTAGCAGCCGGCCACGCAGCGGGTGTCTGCGACGTCGGATAAGGCGGATTCGTGACCCGGGAGCGGCCCCGCCTCCGGAACGTCGTAATGCATGACCTGCAGCGCCTTGCGGGCCACCTTCGCCAGCGAGTCGGACTCCGAAACGATGCGGGTGAGCACGCCGGCGCCGCCCTCGGTGGCCTCGTAGAGCAGGAACCCGTTCCGGGCGTCCCGCGAGGGCATCGGCTCGGCGAGGATCTCGCCCTGTTCGAGTTGGTACACCGTCTCGACCCCGCGCAGGAGCGCGTGTTGAACCGTGGTGAGGGTGCGGTCGGCAAGGTTGACGCCGACGGGCTGTACGAGGAGCGCGTTCTTGTGGTCGCGCACGATGGGGACGATGAGCTGCGCGGGGGCCACGGTGGGGTCGGGGGTCTGGTCCTCCTCGTCGGTGTTTTTGGACCAGTAGCCGGAGACGGGGTCGATCCAGAAGCCGAGCTCGGTCTTGTTCGCGCGGCGACGCAAACCCTTGTTCAAGCGCGTGATCCGCGCCCCCGGGCCGTAGGAGAGCCGCACGATCTCGCCGTGGGCGTCGGCCGCCGCCCCCGGCCGCGCGTCGACTACGCCGTCGCGGATCGCCCACTGGAAGGTGGTCTGCAGGTCGAAGCCCTGGCGTTGGCGCTCCTCGTCGTTGGCAGTGATGCGCTCGGCGGGGTGAGTCGCCACGTTCTCGATGCGATGTACGTTGTTCACGATCTCCGCGGTTCCGAGCGGCTGCTGGCAGGCATGGCAGACGGAGACCTCCTCGAAGTGTCCCGCCCCGCAGCTCTTGCAGATGCGGATCGTCTCCGTCGGGAGCTTGGTGTCCGCCGTGGCGCCGTCGCGGTGACCCAAGGAGAGCATGGCGCGAACGACCCGAAACGCCCGGCCCTCGTGGTAGACGAGGCTGCGCGGGCCGAACTCGGAGAGCGCCAGGAAGCGCGGACGCTGGAGGTAGGTCTGCCGGCCACGCGGGTCGGCCTTGGGGACGTACGCCATCAGCGGGAGGCGCGGGAAGTTGTACCCCGGGAGGAATCCCTCGGTGGCGAGGTAGCGGTAGGTGTAGAAGTCGCTCGCGGTGCGGCTACTGTCGCCCTGCTGAAGCAGATTGAGCTGGTCGATGGCCTGGTCGTGACGGGTCTTCGCCGCGCGCTTCTCGGCGGGCGGCGCAGCGTGGTCGTCCATGGTGCGGCGCGCGGCATCGCGCTGCTGCTCGGCGGCTCGGAACAGCTCGCGCCAGCGGTTGAACGCCTTCTCGAAGTTCGCCAACGCTCCTTCTGCGACGAGGCGTGCGTGCTCATTACGCCCTTCGTACCAGGGTGCAAGCGCGGGGGTGAGGTACTCCGCCACGAGGTCGAGCACCCGGCCCATCCGTGCGGCGGCCTCGACGGCCACCCGGGGCTCCTGCATCGGTACACGCACGTCCGAGCAGACCGGGCGATGGGGGTCGGGGAGCACGAGCAGCTCGGAGATAGCGGAGTCCAGCGGCTTCTCGGTACAGGCCAACCAGACGGCGTGCAGGTGGCTGTCCACGAGGTCCCGATTCGCCAGATCGAGCATCGGAGCCCGCACCTCGCCGTGGACCATTGCCTTCGGATCCCGGAAAAAGTACTGGTCGTGGGGGCCCTGGGCCGAGGCGTAGGTGAGGACGAGCGCGGCCTGTCCGCTTCGCCCCGCGCGGCCGCTGCGCTGCGCGTAATTGGCGGGCGTGGGCGGGACATTGCGAAGGTAGACCGCGTTGAGCGCGGAGATGTCGACGCCGAGCTCCATTGTCGGGGAACAGAAGAGCACCGGCAGGAAGCGGCTGCTCTCCCCAATGTCCCGATTCTCCTTGGCCCTCGTAACCAGCTCCTCCTGCTCCTTCTGCCCGTAGCGGAAGCGCTTCTCCCGGACCTGGCGCTTCTCCTGCTCCACCTGCGCGGTGTGCTCGCGGGCCTCGAACCCGAACAGGGGGTGGTCGCGGTTGACGAGCATCGTCGCGAGGCTTTGATAGAAGCCGCGGAAGAAAACATTGTCGTTCTTACGTTCGGAGCGATCCGTGGGGTCGCCGAGCTTGAACACCACGGACGCATCGGTGAGCTTCCACCCGGGCACGTCGAACGGGGTGGACTCCTGGGTGACCTGTCCGTGGACAGTCGCGACCTCAAGGAGCTTGAGGATGAGCTCGTCGGACTCGGCCGTCTTGAGCTGGCGGATGGCATCCGTCTTCCAGAGCTCGGACGAGCGAAGCTTCTTGCCGAGCCCGCTCCGAGCGCCGCCACGCACGAAGAGGTCCTCATCCCGCGAGGCGCGACGAGGAGGCGCCTTGACTACCAGCCAGCGGCCAGGGCGAGGACGTTCGTCCGATCCGAATCCCCAGGGCGCGCGGAGGCGGCTGGTCGACCGCTGGTGGATTTGCTCCACAGAGAGCGGGTCGAGCACCTGGCTCCGGATCGCCATCCCCGTGCGAAGGTGGTCGAACAGCGTCGTGTAGATTGCGGCTCGAACTTCCGCCGACGCGAAGCGGAGGATGTCAGGTCCGCCGGCAAAGCGGGCGTCGTCAGCCGCGAGCTCAGCGAGCCCCTCGTACCGAACCGAGAGGAGACCGAGCTGCTCGAGATTGGGGTTGGTGTAGCGCCAGCCGCGGCGCTGATCGAACCAAGCGCGGTAGGCGAGCACCTCGCGCAGGGTCTTGCCCGCTTCCATGAGGTTGAAGCCCACCAGATCGGGCTCGTTGAGCCACTCGGCCTTGATCTCGGGCGTGCTCTGATCGAAGCCGAGGGCCTTCTGCTGCGCGATGCCGAGCTGCTCGGCGCTAAGCCCGGCCTCGCCCGCCGCCGTCAACGCGCCGAGGAATCCGGCGCGAACCAGGCTGACGAAGAGAAAGTCGTTGAAGTGGCCCGCCTGCAGCGCGGCATCCTGGCGGTTGTCCGTAAACCCGAGGAGCTTGCGGGTGTATGCGTCCAGCCCCGAGTCGCCGCCGTGCATCCACTTGAGCACGCTCGCGACGAGCACCGTGGTGGCGGAGCTGCGGCCCTCCGCGGAGAGGGATGCGAGCCGGTTGCGATCGCGGGACGAGCCGCTGTGGGTTTCTCCGCACCGCAGGCAGAAGCGGAACTTCCCCGGCAAGAACCAGACGGGCGTGCCAGTGCCGATGCGCCCATCGGGCTCTACGCGCAGCCCCCTGGCGCGCGCGTTCCGGTACTCGCGCTTCACGCGGGCATTGCCGCCGGCGTCCGACTCGCGCCAAGTCTCCGGGTAGTCCTCGGGCTCATCCTGGAACCTGAAGTCGATGTCCGTCGGCGCGACGGTGAGGAAGCCAAACTCCTCGGCTTCCGTGCCGGGATCCGGGTCCTCCGCGGCGTCGTCCTTCGGTGGCATTGCCGCATCGTCGATTGTCCGCGCGAGGGCCATCCGCCGTCCGTCGTCCGTGACCAGACGAACCGGGTGGTACTCCTGCCCGCACTCACGACAGAAGTGCGTCGAATACAGCCGCTTGTCCCCAGGCGGCTCCGGGTAGAACTGCTGGCCTTCCACCGTCACGCTTCGCCGACCGAGCGGCTCCAACGTCGCGAACGCATGGCCTGCGCCCGAGATGAACTGATGCAGCTTGAACGCGAAGAAGCTTTGGGACTTCGTCGAGCCGAGCACCCGATCGCGTTCAGGCACGCTGGAGACGAGGAGTAGCTCGCGGAGCGCGCGTCCACAGGCGTCTACGCTACACCCGGAATCCCGGCTCAGGAGATCTCTCGCCTCCGTGACCGTCAGCGGGGGCGCACGGCGCCACTTCGGGTCCGCGTCCGAGCGCGTCACGCCGAGGCTCGTCTCCACCCAGACCGCGAGCGGGTGGACGCGCAGCTCGGCATCGGTAACCGTTGCCGAGATCCCTGCCTCGATCGCAGGCATAAGCAGTGGCCGCACCGTTTCGAGCGTCGATGCCGGATCGGTGACCCGCTCGAGTGTCTCCCCGATGACGCTGCTCTCCGCGATCTTTGCGGCGAACAGCTTCGATGCCACCTGGGCGACGACACGGCCCCGCTCCTCGGCCGTGCCGTCGCTCTTCATGGTGGCGGAGGTGCCGATGCACTGCAGATCATTGGACAGCCGCTCGCGGACGCGCCGCACGAGGAGCGCGACGTCGGCGCCCTGGCGCCCTCGGTACGTGTGAAGCTCGTCCAGAACTAGGAAGCGCAGCCCCACGCAGTTCCCGATCACCTGCCGATCGATGACATCCTGCCGAGTCATCAGCAGTTCGAGCATCATGAAGTTGGTGAGCAGGATATCGGGCGGGCTCTCCGCGATAAGGGACCGCTCCTCGGTGCTCTCCTGTCCGGTGTAGCGCGCGAAGGTCACGGGCCGGCCGCCCGGCCGATCCGGAATGTACTTGGCAAGCTCCTCGAGCTGGCTGTTGGCGAGCGCGTTCATCGGGTAAATCACGATGGCGCGCGTGCGCTTCAAGGCCGAGCGCCGCTTCTCGGCGAGGACGGCGTTCACGATCGGGATGAAGAAGCAGAGCGACTTCCCCGACCCTGTGCCGGTGGTGACGACATAGCTCTCGCCGTCGCCGGCGAGCGCGATCGCCTCCTCCTGGTGCTTGTAGACCGTCATGGGCACGCCGCCCGGCGCCTCCCCAGGCGGCGGGGAGAGGAAGATCTCCGCGCAGCCGGCGTCGAGGGCGCCCCCGGCCACGAGCTCGGCGATCGTCGTAGTGCGCTTGTAGTGGGGATTGATCTGGATGAGCGGCTCGGGCCAGTACCGCTTCTGCGCGTAGATCGCGTCCACCTGCGCGCGGATGTCGTCAGCGTGGATGGTCGTGAACGACGTGGCGAACTGCTCGTACTCCCGGACGACGGAATCGCGGAGGGTGAAGACGTCCATCGTGTTGCGGTTCACTTGTGCCCCCGAACGGCGTAGAGCTGAGGCCCGGAGGTCCCGGGGGTGGGGAGCATACCGCAGGCGCGGTCATACCGGTGGCGCGCATGTGAACCCGTGTACGTCGACCGTGCGCTGGAGCCGCGGCTGCGTGGTGGCGGTGTTCATGGTCCAGCTCGACCAGGACTACTCTCGCTGCCGCGCGGCGCGATCACGCAGCGTCTACCCCCGGGAAAGCATGTCGCGCAGCTCCCCGAGCGCATTGACCGCCCCGGGTCCGAGGACGCGCGCCCCGTAGCGCCGCCAGATCAGGGCCTCCACGAGCGTTGACTTGTGCTTCTCGCCGAGTCCACGCCCGTACATCGCCAGCTCCGGGATGCCCTCGTCGAACCAGCGGTCGAACACCCGAGCCAGTGCCCCGTCGGACTCGTGGACTTGCAGCCACCAAGACCGTTCCTCCCTCGTAGCGAGGCTCGTCGCGAGGTACCCCGCCAGCTTCAGGAGTGCGTCGCCGGCCTGAGCCTCCGCGTAGATGGGCTCCCAGTCCTCCGGCTTCATCCCGGGCTCGGCGTTGAGCTTGGCGAGGGCGTCCTCCGCGGCCGCGACGTCCGCCTGCGCCCTTCTGGACGATGTGCCGGTGCCAGAGATCGGCGGACGTTCAGGGAGCGTGATTCTGACGACGCTTGTCCACGCGCCCGCCCCGGCCTGCGAGCTGCTGTACACGGCCAGCTCCTGCGATAGGCCGAGCCCCTCGAGTAGCTCCTTGATCTGATTCTTGGCGTTGATCATATCCGAGCCCCCGGTCTGCGCGTCGACACAGTGAATACCGCTCCCGACGGGTTTCCGCCACCGGCCTCCAGGTCGCCTTGCGCCGCGCGACTAGTCTCTGCCTCCTGCTTGCGCTTCCCGCTTTGCTTCCATGCCTCCGGAACCGTCATCAGGGGCCGCTCGCTTCCCGGAAAGCGCAATGCTCCCCAATGGAACCACGGAAGCACGGCTAGCCGCGCCGGTCCCGCTCACCGCCCCCGCACGTTCCGCATCCCCGCCTGAAGCTGCGCACCCAGCACCTTCGTCGCGTCCATCTCCGCCTTCGCGATCGTCCCGTGCGCGACCCCGAACCGAACCGCGGCAAGCCGCTGCGTCAAGCCGGTCTCCGCGCGGTACTTCGCCAGGTCGCCCCCCGTGTAGACCACCGCGGGCGCGGACGCCGCGACAGGCGCCGGCTCCACCGCGCGCGCGAAGAGATCGGCGTAGAGGGGGTCCTCGTCGAGGGGGGCAGGGATCACAGGCGCGCACTGCACCGCCACCACCGTCCGCTCCGCCGGCCCCTCCAGCTCCGTCCGCGCCTCGGCCTTGGCCCTCTCCTTCCGCGCCGCTGCCTCCTTCTCCCGCTCCAGCTCCTTCGCGACAGCGAGCCGCTCACGCTCCTCCGCCTGGGTCCGCTCCCGCTTCGCGCGGAGCTCGGCCGCTTGCGCCTCGGCGAGCTGCGCCTCGAGCATCTTCATCCGTCGCTCGGTCGCCTCGGACTCGCGCGATCGCACAGGCGCGACCTGCACCACGGGACGCTCACGCCGCGCCGGTGGCGCGACCGACGCGCGAACCGGCGGCGAGGGAAGCTCCGCTCGCGGCGGGGGCGACGTGTTCACCCGCGCCGGCTCGGGGCGTCTCGCCTTGACCCGCATGGCCTCCGCCTTGAGCACGACCACGCGCGCCTGGGCGAGCTCGATGAGGTCCTCCGCGCGCAGCCGCGCCTTGGTCCAACCCTTCTGGGCCGCCGCACGCCCGTCGTGCCGGTAGTCGGCCATGCGGTCGAGCAGCGCATGCACGTCGGCACACCGCGCGATGAACGCACTCTCCTCGTGAAAGGCCCGGTCGATGGCGTCCATCAGCCCCGCCGGTCGGCGAGCCGCTTCGCCTTGATGTCGGTCACGCGGTCATCGATGAGCTCGACGAGGTCACGCGCGCGGATGCGCGCGGCCTGCGGCATCCGCGCGTTCGATTCCAGCGCCTGGTACTCCGACCGGAGCGCACGCAGCTCGCCCATGTCCACGGAGGCGCGAATGCGCGCGCGCTCCGTACGAAACGCCTTCTCGATCCGGGCGAGCACCACGTCGGGGTCCTCGCCTTCCTCCTCTTCGTCTTCCTCCTCGACTACGTCCTCGTCCTCTTCCTCGTCGTATGCGTGTGCCATGGGGGCTCCTTCAGGGTGGGACCGGGGCGTCCGGCGCAGAAACGGCGCCCTCGGTGATGGGTCTGGTGGGCTGCGCAGGTGGCCAAGGGCACTTGAGGGTCACTCGGCATCGGAGTCGGGCCTCACGATCCGGACGGGTCCGTCGTCGTCATCGTCGTCACCGTCGAAGGTCACGACCCGCACAGGGATGACCTCCCTGAACTCCCCGTCGTAGATTCGGCCGACCACGCGATCGATGCGTGCGGCGTCGACGATCTCGTCCGTGTCACGGCGAGGTCGGTTCTTGACCCGAATGCCCTCGGCACGGAGCGCCGTGGCCGTCATGTGAAGCAGGGCGAGCAGCGCGGTCGCATCGCGGTCGAGCCGCTGGCGGCCGACGTGTTGGCCAAACTTGAGAAGCAAGAAGAACGTCGGCGGCGTCCTTCCGGTCTCGATGTGGGTGAGCGAGGGCCGCGAGATGCCGAGCTGCTCGGCGAAGGCTCCCTGGGAAAGGCCGATGTCCTTCCGCATCACGGCGACACAACGGCCGAAGAGCGTCGCGGTATCGACGATGGGGGGGCTGCGCTGGGGACGATCAGGCATCTTCGCCTCGACAACTAATGTTAATGGGTGTATCAGACAAGCACCGTACCTCATGTTGACGTGCGGAACATACCTCCCGTCCCACGAGCCCGCACCATGCCGACCACCACCGCCCCCTCCCCGACCCGCAACCTCCCCCTCCCCGCCCTCATCGACGCCCACGAGCTCGCTCGCCTCCTCAACGTCACCGTCGGCCTGATCCGCCGCATGACCTGCGAGGGCAAGATCCCGTCTCACAAGCTCGGCCATCGCACCGTCCGCTACGACCTCGCGAACGTGCTCGCCGCCCTCGGCCGGAACGCCCCGGAGCCTCCCCCCGCGGCACCGCGCCCTCGCCCGGTCCCCCGCGTCGCACCGGCGCTCCTCTCCGACCTCCCCGCCTACAACTGGTCCACGTCCCCGCCGCCCGATGCTACGCTTCCCTCGGCAGACCGTCGCGGCTCGGGAGCGTCCTGATGTCCGTGTACAAGCGTGAGAACAAGGGAAGTACGAGCTGGATGATCGACTTCACCTACAACCATCCCGTCACCGGGGAGAAGAAGCGGCACCGCGAAGCCGCACCGAAGGAGGTGACCCTCAAGCGCGACGCGCTGGCCCACGAGCGCGCCCTGCACGACAAGATGACGACGCCCCCGCCGAAGCCGGAGGAGGTCAAGAAGGACGCGCCCTTCGCCGACTTCGCCGGGCACTGGAAGGACACGCGGCGCGGTGACTGGAAGCCCACCGCGTACCGCGGCTACGAGCAGATCCTCCGGGTCCACCTCCTGCCCGCGTTCAAGGCCAAGACCATCCGCACGATCACGGTCGAGGACATCCAGAAGTACAAGAGCGACAAGGTCGCGAAGAGCGACCTCTCCCCCAAGACGGTGAACAACCACCTCGGCGTGCTCGGCGCGATGTTCGAGGACGCCGTGAAGTGGCGCTACGCCCCCGAGAACCCGGCGCGGCAGGTCAAGCCCTGCCGGGTGGACCGGCTGGACGAGGACTTCGGCTTCTGGACCGCGGAGGAGTCGGAGAGGTTCCTCAAGGCGATCCAGGAGGTGCGGCCGCGGTGGTACCCGTTCTTCCTCACGGCGCTCCGCACCGGGCTCCGCATGGGCGAGCTGGCGGCGCTGCGCTGGGCGGACGTGGACCTGACCAGCCGGAAGGTCCACGTCCGGCGGAGCTACAGCCACGGGACGGAGACGACGCCGAAGAGCGGCAAGGGCCGTTCGGTGCCGATGAGCCCGGTGCTCTACACCGCGTTGGCGGAGCACAAGCTCGCGTACGCCACGCAGGAGCGGGTGTTCCTGTCGGACGAGGGGCTGATCCTCGACTCGAACCGCGTCAAGCACCCCTTCCGGCGCGGGATCGAGGCCTCGGGCGTGCGGCTCATCCGCATCCACGACCTGCGGCACAGCTTCGCCTCACAGTTCGTGATGGCGAGCGGGAGCATCTACGTGCTGCAGCGGCTGCTGGGCCACAGCACCGTCGAGATGACCCAGCGCTACGCCCACCTGAGCCCCGAGGCCCAGGCGGACGCAGTGATGGTCCTCGATCCCCCCGAGGACTCCGCGGCACTTTTGCGGCACGCGGGCCCTGGAGAGGGGGCTTAGCCATGACTAAGCCACCGGAATCATTGAGGAAAAAATGGTGGAGGCGGCGGGAGTGTGCCGGGGGATCGTGAGGTTCGGCCTCCGGGGCCGGGAAGTGAGGAGGAAGGCGGGGAGTAGCGGAGGATGGTGAGGGACGAGCGGGGGCGAGGAGGGAGCAGAACGGGGGTCGGTGTGTCCCGGGTGTGTCCCGGGTGGCGCGCGCCGGCAAGAAGCTCTGGCGCCGCGGGCAACGAGCGCGGAGCGCAAGTTGATGTAGTTCCCGTCCCACCTCCACCGAGGCGCCCCCTCGGGATACCTGACCGACGCCATGCCCGAAGCCGAACGCTGGGAACACACGCTCACCCGTCGCCTCCGGTCGCTCGTCCGCACTGCGCCGGTCCACCGTGTGGAGGCGAGCAAGGCGAGCCGCGGCCGTGACCTCGGCCCGCACGACCTCCGCGGGCTGGCGCTCCGCGTCATCGACAGCGCGATCGAACACATGGGCCTCGGCTACGGTGCTCGCCGAGCCGACCTGTACGAGGCGCTGACGCCGCTCCTGACAACGGCGGAGCCCGGGCTCTCCGCATCGGACATCGCCGAGATCTCCGACGTGGTCATCGACAGCCTGCTCAACGAACCCAACCGTAGATTGGCGTTCGAGGAGCCCTACCTCTCGTACGAGGCCGAAGGCGCGATCCGGCGCTCCGTGTCCTTCCATCTGCTCCGCGAGGAAGAAGCGGACGACGACACGATCGTGCTGAAAGCCACGACGGAGGCGATCAACCTCTACGCCGGCATGCTCGACATCGACGTGGAGGACGCGCAGACCGCCGCGGAGGCCGTGTTGAAAGCTCAGCTCGCGCGCGGCGCGATCGGCGCAGCGGTGGCGACGGCGCGGCAAGCGCGCCTCCGAAGCATTGAGTACGCCGAGACGATCCGCGACACCCTGAGGCGCGCACGTCGCGACGTCTCCCAGGTCGACACGAAGCAGATGTTGGGGACGATCGGCGCGGCGCGGCGGCACCTCGGCGAGCGGATCGAGGTGGAACGTGGGCTGCTCGACACCGTTCGCGAGCGCGTGGGCGAGGCAGACGCGGGCGATGCAGCCGCGCTGGTGCAGCTTGCCGACGCCCTCGTCGATTGCCGTCAGCGCCACCTGCGGCTCCACCAGGACCTCATCGGTGCCAACGAGACCTGGCTCGCCGAGCAGGAGCGACAGCGATTTCGACGCGGGCGAGCGAGCGCGCTCCCTGACCTCGAAAGAGACGTTCTCCAACCTCTGGTCGCCGAGCTGCGCGGCGTGGTCGAGCCCCTCGTGGACTCCCTGCTCCTCCCCCTCCACGCCCCGGCGCCGCCCCCCGTGTTCGGCCTCGCGTCCCTCGTAGACGCCCTGCTCGCCCCGAGGCGCGCGCCCGGGGACGTGCCGTTGACCGCAGCGGACGACATCCTCGAGGACATCCGTACGATTGAGGCACGCTTCGATGAGGCACACCGGGTCCGCGTTGCCGCCCTCCTCGCCAGTGCAGGCACGCTCGGACACCTGCTCGCCACCTCGCGCGCGGCGGGCGACCCGGCCGAGGTGCGCCGCCTCCTCGTGCTGCGGGCGCTGTGGGCCTGGGATCCCGACGGGGGAGACACCCTGCGCGTCGCGTCGGGCGGATCGCTGCGGGATCCCGAGTACGAGGGCCAGGACTTCACGGTGAGCACATGAGTACGGACGCGGAGACCTGTGGGCGGCTCCTGGCCTACAGCCTGGAGAAGAGTCGAGGGATGGACGCGGAGCACCGGGAGCTCCTGCGCCGCTTCCGCGTGGACGGCGCGTTCCGCGGACAGTTCGAGGCGTTCACCCGGGGGCTCGGAGTGCGGGTGCTCGACGCGCTCGACCAGGGGCTCGTGCTGGCAGCCGAGGCCGGGTCTCCCTTCGCCTTCCGCTTGGCGGACTACCGGCTGAACCTGACGGTGGAGGACCGCCTCGCCCACGGCCTGGTGCAGGTGGCGATCGCCGCATGGTGCTTCCCCAACGCAGCGGCGCTCGAAGATGAGGACCGCGGGCTCGTCCGCGTGAGCGTCCAGGACGTGGTCGACTACCTGCGCGCTGCGTGCATCGAGCTCCAGCGACGCGCTACCGTGGATCCTGAAATCGCGAGGCCGGAGCTCCAGGAGGCATGGCGCGTCGTGCTCTCCCGCGCCGAGACGCGCGACACGGGGGACGGCCGCCGGGCCTCCCACACGCTCACCGGCATGGTGGGGTGGGCGCTGGACCGGCTCGGGCAGGAGGGCCTGCTGCGCAAAGAGGGCGAAGAGCGAGGAGGCACCTGGCTCGTCCGCCCGGCCTGGCGGGTGCAGGTGCGCGACCTCGCCGCGCATGAAGCCTTCCGACTCGTGTCCTCCATCTCGCGCGGAGATCCCTGATGCCCCGCCTGCTCCGCGTCCACTTCGCGTCCGTGGGCCACCCCGACGCGCGGCTGGCGCCGCTCACCCTGGACCTGCGCGCGCGCGACGCCGGAGGTACCGGCACCGACTCGGTTCTTTGGCTCCGCAACGGCGGCGGCAAGAGCACGATCCTCAACCTGTTCTACTCGCTGTTCCGCCCCGATCGCCGCGAGTTCCTCGGCGCCAGCGCCGAAGGGCGCGCGCGGCACCTCGAGGACTACGTCAAGGCCGACGACCTCGCGTTCGTCGTGACCGAGTGGGACGTGGAGCCGGTCGCGGAAGAGACACTTTTCGGCGCCCGACCGGGCCGCCGCCGCGTGGTCGGGCAAGTGCTCTCCTGGAAGGACCGCCAGAAGAGCCAGGATGTCTCCAAGCTCAGACGCCGATTCTTCTCGTTCGTGGTGAGCCCCTCCCTGGGCCTCGACGAGCTGCCGGTGGACGGCCTCGGCCCGTCGCCGGTACGGAGCTACGACGCGTTCCGGCAGTGGCTGGACACCCTGCGCCAGGACCATCCCGAGCTGGAGCCCTTCTCGGAGGACACCCCGCGCAAGTGGGCGGAGCACCTCGAGAAGATCGGTCTTGACCCCGAGCTGTTCCGCTACCAGCTCAAGATGAACGCGCGAGAGGGGAGCGCCGACGAGGCCTTCCGCTTCCGCACCACCGACGAGTTCATCCGGTTCTACTTGGATATCGCCTTCGACACGGTGGAGGCGGATCAGGTATCGGCGAACCTCGAGGGTTACCGAGGAAAGCTGGAGCGCCGGCCGGGCTTGTTGGCGGAGCAGGCCTTCCTCCTCGACGTGCGCGGGGCGCTACTCCCCTTGATCGCGGCGTTGGACCGGCTTAAGGAGCGAGAAGTCCGGCTGGCCGAGGCCGAGCGCGAAGGCCGCTCCGTGCTCGCAGCGGTGGTTGCACGCGGAGCGAGCCACGCCACCCATGCGCGCCTGGCGGGCGAGGCGAAGGAGCGCGCGGCAAAGGACGCGAAGGACGGCGAGAATGAGGCGGCAAAACTGGGCCGGTGGGCGAACGGGCTGGAGCGCCGGGCGATCGAGCTCGACCTCGCCGAGGCTGAGGCGGCGGCCAAGGGCGCGGAGGCCACGGCGGTCGCGGCCGAGGAGGCGGTGTACGTCGGCGAGGCAGCGGGCGCGCGGGACGTGGCGGGGCAAACCCAGGCAGAGCGCGACGCGAAGGCGCAGGCGCTCGCAGCGGCGCAGCTCGAGCAGGAGCCGCTCCGGCGAGAGGTGGCACGCGCCGGGACCACGCTCCGGGCGCGGCTCGCCCAGGCGGCGGACATCGAGGGCGAACAGGCGGAAGAGGCGCGTCGTGCCGGCGTCCAGGCTGGCCTGCGTCGAGACGAATGCGATACACGTCAACGCGCGCTGGACGGAGAGTCGGCCAGCCTCGCGGCGGCGGTCGCGCAGGTGGACTATTGGCTCGCAGAACGGAGCCGGGAGCGCGAGCGTCTGCGCGCGGACGGCGTAGTGGACCTTCGAGAGGACGCCGAGGCGGCCCGGTCGCGCTGGGCTGCGGAGGGTGTCGCGCGGAGGGAGGCCGCCGAGCGGCACCGCCTGGAGCGGGAGGAGGCCCGCCAACGCAGTCGGGTGGCGACGGGCGAGGAAAGGACCGCTAGCGCCACAGCGGCCCGCCTGGACGCGGAGATTGCGGCGGAGGGGAAGCGACTCAGCGAGGCGCGAAAGGAGCGCGATCGAATCGTCGCCTCGCCCATCGTGCGGGATAGCGAAGGAGATACACCTGATCTCGACGCGCTTGGGCTCCACGACCGCCTGCTCGCGGGCGCGGAGGCGGCGCACCAGCGCGTGCTCGTAGGCGCGGTCGACGGCGCCGAGGACGACCGCGCGAGCCGTGCCCTCGCCCAGACGGGGCGTCTCCCTCCGGCGCCGGACGTGGCCCGCACCCTCGCCACCCTCGCCGCGTCGGGGATTCCGTCGTGGTCCGCGGCCGGATGGCTGGCGGAGAACGAGCCGGACCCGCGCCGGCGGGAGGAGTTGGTGGCGAGCGATCCGGCGCTTTGGCACGGCGTGGTCGTTCCGGACGCCCACGCCGTAGAAAAAGTACGGGCCATGCTCGCAACCCACGTCACCCGGCAGCCGGTCGTGGTGGCGCCCACGCGGCTCGACCCGAGCACGACAGACGGCCGCCTCGTCCTGCCAGGGCACGCCGCGCACTGGGACAGCGCAGCCGGGGCCCGCCTGGCCGAGGAACTCGAGAAGCTGGGGCGCCGCCGCGAGCAGGAGCGCCAGGAGCTAACCGAACGGGAGCGCGCGTTGCGCGAGACGGCCAGTGCGCTCGCCCGGTGGCGGGCACAGTGGGGGGACGGGCGGCTCGCGCTCGCGAGCTCCGACCTCGATCAACGCGTCGCGGCCCGTGATCGTGCTTTGATCGAGCGGGACGCCGCGGCCCTCCGGGTTCGCGTCGAGGACGCCCGCGAGCGCGACGAGGACGTCGCGCGGCGGATCGCGGAGGAGGCAGCGATCACGGCCGAGCGGAACACTGCCCGTGTGGCCGACTTTGTCGATCGGTACGAGCGCCGTGTCGACGAGCAGCGAGAGCGCAAGGACGCCGCAACCGAGCGCCGCGAGGTGATCGTGCGCGAGCTCACGACGCTGGCCGTCGAACGGGCCGGCGTCGACGACGCGTGGCTCCAAGCGCGCGACAGCGCGAAGGCACACGAGGCTACCCGGACCAAGCTTCTCGCCGAGCGGGACGCCGTCGACCTCTCAGACACCCTCCCCCCGGAGGAGCAGACGCTGGTGCGCGCGCGCGCCGCCTGGAGCGCACTGCGCGCCCGCTGGGACCGGGTGGTGTCCGACGACCGGCTGCAGTGGGAGCTCGAGCAGCTCGACGCGCGCCTGCGCGACGAGCTCGGACGGGCCCGCACCCTCGCGCGCGGCCGTGAACCCGGCGTGGCAGCGGTGCCGGACGGCGAAGGAGAGAGCCACCGAGCCGCTGCCGCACCCAAGTACGAAGCCGCGAAGACTTGGAAGGCCACCACCGACGTCCGGCTCGCCGACGCGCGCAAGGCCGCGCAAGCGGCGCCCCGCCGACGCGAGGCAGACGACCTGCCCCCCGGCCCGCCGCCGGACACCGCCGAATCGGCTCGGTCGACCGCCCTCCGTTGTCGAAACGAGCGTGACGATGCAACGGAGCGCTCGCGACGCGAAGCCGAACGTGCAGCGACGCTCGACCGCGAACGTCGTGACGCGGACGCGGAGGCCGCCCGGTGCGAACAGCGTCGCAAGCGCCTAGTCGACCAGCTCGGAGACGCCCGAAGCGCGCCGCCGTGCGAGCTGGGAGACGCCGTCGACACCCTGGTCGACGCCCGGCTCCTCGCCGTCCGCGACGCAACCCGGCTCGCTTTCGAGGCTCGGAAGGATTCGGAGAACCTCGCGGAAGTGCTCCGCTCCGTCGCGACCGATCCCCAGCACGATGCCCACCGCAGCCGCGTGAAGGAGCGGTTGAAGTCGCCCCCGGAAGAACTGGCCCGCGCGGCCCCCGAGCTGGCCGCGGACGTCGAATCCCGGCTCGACGTGGTGCGGGCCACCCTCGGCGAGATCGACGAGGATCGCCGCCTCGTGCTGACCGAGCTCGAAAAGATCGCGATGGACGGCGTGCGTCTCTTGCAGGAGGCCGAAAGGGCGAGCCGCCTCCCGCCGGGCCTCGGCGCCTGGGAGGGCGAGCCCTTCCTGCGCATCCGGGCGGAGGTGCCGACGGGGCAGGTCGAGCGACGCGCGCGGCTGGAGCCGCTCCTGGATCGCCTCGTGGCCAAGGGGCACATTCCCGAGGGGCGCGAGCTCGTACTCGCCGCCGTGCTCGAGCTGGCCGGCCAGCGCGTGGAGGCCACGCTGCTCAAGCCCGACGCGCTCCTGCGTAGGGACCGGCTACCGGTAGTGGAGATGCAGACCTTCAGCCGCGGTCAGCAGCTCACCGTCGCGATCCTGCTCTATTGCACGCTCGCCCAGCTCCGCGCCCGGCGGCGCGGCCATCGCGGGCGCGCCGACGGCGGCGTGCTCCTGCTAGACAACCCCGTCGGCACCTGCTCGAGTGTGCCCCTCCTCGAGCTCCAACGCACCGTCGCGCGCCAGATGCGCGTGCAGCTCGTCTACACGACGGGGGTCAACGACCCCAATGCCGTCGCGACCTTCCCGAACACGGTGCGACTGCGCAACCATCACCGCGCGCAGAGTACGGGCGATCTACACGTCACGCTCGACGGCGTGGAGTCCGTGCGGATCGTCGCGACGTGACCTTGCTCGACGGGCTGATCCTGGAGGCCGGCGGACGCCGGAAGCTCGACCGCAGCGCCCTATGGCGAGCGTTCCGGGCCGCGCACCCGATCGAGGCCACCTCGGGCGAGGCGCGCGAGCGGCTTGTGGTCCGATTGAGCGCCCTCGCGGCCGAAGGTCGGCTCGTGCTCCCCGCGCCCACAGGCGCGGGCTGGGATCGCAGCGCGCGCCCGCCGCTCCCCGAGTGGGTGCGCCTGCCCTCGCCGCCGGAGACCCCGATTGAGCTCGATCTGCTCACGGTGCCGTGGGCACCCGAGCTCGGTTTTGTGCCTTCGCTCGGGCGAATCGACCGCCCGGCCGACCTGCTCGCGCTTCAGGCCTTCTTCGCGAGCGGCGGCCGTACCCGCCCAATCGTTCCAATGCGTGAGCGCTCAGTTCAGCTCTTCGGCGATGAGAAGCGCCTCGAGCGCCTGCTCTACACGTCGATCTTCGGTGAGGGAAGGCTCGACCTCGCGAAGCTGCGCTGCTTCGCGATGGCGCCGCCGCTGGTGTACGAGGACGGCCCGCTCGGCTCACACGGGCGCCCCGTGCTCGTCATCGAGAACCACCACACCTGGTGGTCGTTCTGCAGCTGGAACGCGCGGGTCGGCGACTACGCTGCCGTGGTCTACGGCGCCGGGGGCGGCTTCGGACGCGACGCCGTCGCGTTCGTTGCGGAGCGATGCCGCGTGCTCGACGCTCCGCACGTCGGCTATTTCGGGGACCTCGACCGCGACGGGCTCGTGATCCCCTGGCGCGCGGCGACGTCGTTTGCGCCCGCCCACGGCCTCCGCATCCTCCCTGAGGCGCGCTGGTACCGGCTCCTGCTCCGGCGCGCTGACGACGTCCTGCTCCCTACGGGCACGGCCCAACCCGAGGAGGGGCTCGACTGGTTGCCCGAGGGCTTGCGTGGGCCGGTGCGCGAGCATTTCCGCGCCGGGCGACGGATCCCGCAGGAGCTCGTGGGGTCCGAACAGCTGGCGGGGGAGGAGAGGAGCGTGGAGGATGTGTTTTGAGGGCCGGGTCGGGCGAGACGGCAGGCCGGCGGTAAGGGCGGCGACGCTGCGGCACCTCGAACTGTTTCCGCACGGGCCCGGCGCCCTCATCTAAGAAGGTCGTGCCTTTCTCCTCGACACCTTCGTGTACGATGACGAGGTCGGATAACTCTTCGACCGTCCCGACTCCGCCATCCCCGAGCCGTCCCAGATGTACGACCACGTCCCCCGCCGCGTCCGCTTCGAGGACCTCTGCGCCGCGCTCGCCGACGGGCGCTCGGCGCTCGACGTCCTCCCCGCCGAGGTGAGCGCCGTCCTGGCGGCCGCCCCGCGCCCGCTCGCGCTCGCCGACTTCGCCGGCCGGGACAGCGTCGCCGCGGCCATGGCCTGGCTCGCGGAGCACGAGGTCGGCACCCTGCTCCCCGTGGGGGACGTCGTCCCCACCCGCTACGGCGACTGGTCCGTCTACGAAGACAACTGGCTGCGGATGCGCGACCACATCCGAGGCCGCCACCCGGCCGTGCTCGTCGCGCCGTGGTTCGTCCTCGAGGATGTGGACTTCTGGCGCCTTCTGAACGGGCGCTACCTCAACGAGCTGATTCGGGCGTTCGGGTTCTTCACGCCATGCCTCGGCTGCCACCTGCACTTCTACGCGATGCGCGCTGTCCTGGGTCAGGCCCTCGGCGCGTCCGTGCTGCTCTCCGGCGAGAAGGAGCTCCACGGTCGAAAGCGCAAGGCGAATCAGTCCGCCCCGGCGGTGGAAGGGTACGCTGCCTTCAGCTCCGCGCACGGCGTCGACCACCATTTCCCCATCCACGCGATCCGAACCGATGCGGAGATCGAAACGCTCCTCGGTGACGGATGGCGGGAGGGCGAGCGGCAGCTCCAGTGCGTGATGAGCGGGAACGACCAGGGACTCGACGGCGCACCGACGATGTCCGCGGAGCAGATCCGAGCCTATATGTTCGAGTTCGCGGTACCCCTCGCCACACGGATTGTGGCGCTCCGGCGCGATGGCGTCGGGCCCGCCGACCTTCAACGCAGCATCGACGACGCTGCCCGCGCCCTTCTCTCCGCGAGGCTCCCGTGAACGTGTATTTACTCGGCTCGGGGCCTGCCCCCGCGGCGATCGGCGGCAAGGCCGACGCCTGGGTTCGCCTCCACGCGGCCGGCATCCCGGTGCCCGACGGCTTCTGCATCCCCGCCGGAGCGGCCGCCGATGCGGATGCAGTAGGAGCCGCGCTGTCGACGTTGCGACGGAGAACGGGGGCCAGGCTGGTCGCGGTGCGGTCCTCGGGCCTCGGAGAAGACGGCGCCGAGACGGCGCTGGCCGGGCTGTTCGACTCGATGCTCGACGTGCCCGCCGAGGTGGACGACATCGTGCGAGCCGCCGGCCGATGCCGCGACGCCGGCAGCTCGGCTCGTGCGGTCGCGGCGCTCGGCAAGACGGCCGAGATCGGCGTTCTGGTACAGGAGATGCTCGCCCCCAATCGCTCGGGGGTCTTGTTCACACGCGATCCGGTGACCGGGAACGATGCGCCCGTCGTCGAGGTCGTATCCGGGCACCTGCGAACGCTCGTCGACGGGAGCTCCGCCGACGCCGTGCGGATGGTCCTCGGCGCCGACGGCGACATCGACGAGGCCGCTCTCCCCGTCGCGGAGCGAGCAGCCTTGCTCGGCCTCTGCTCGGCCGTGGAGGCGGTGATGGGAGGCCCAGCCGACATCGAGTGGGCCAGTGTCGGCGGGCGAATCATCGTCTTGCAGGCACGCCCGATCACCACGCGGCGGGCATTCGCGCAGGGGCTCGTCCTTCATCCGGTCGACCACCTCGCCGCGCGCCACCTGCCACCGGCGGTCCTCCAGCACGACAAGGTCGAACTCCGGCTGACCGCCGCGCGGCTCGGCATCGGCATCTCGGCCGGATTCGTGGCGCTGGCGCACGCGCCAGCACCCGCGGATCTCGCCTCGGCGGCTGAACGCCTGGCCCCCGGGGGGGAGTTCATTGCCGTGTTGCTCGATCCCTTCGATCTCGACGGGCAGATCCACCGGAGCTTCGGCACCGGACCGACGGCTGGCGCGGACCTCGCGGGATTCATGGCGCCCCTCGGCTCACTCGGCCGCGGCTTCGCGTTCCTCCTCAAGGAGCTCCAGGACACGGCGCTGACCGGTGTAGCCGTACGTCTCCCGGACGGGGGGGTTCACGTCGAGGTGATCTGCGGCCACTTCATCACCAAGGGTTTCGAGGAGCCACGCTCCTACCGGCTCGCCGCCGACGGGAGCGTGGCCAGCTCCTCACCAGGGAGCCAGACGGTCGCCATGCAGGTGATCGCCGGGAAGAAGGTGCGGGTTCCCGTCACCGTTCCGGCCACGCTTTCGCCGGAGAAGCTCGCCGAGGTGCGCCACGCGGCGGTGTCGCTCGCGGCGACCTACCCCGACGCGGGGATCGAGTTCGGGTACACCCCGGACGGGCAGTTCTTCCTCGTAGACCTCTACCGGAGCGCCTCCGTGAACCCTCCCGAGCGGCGGGACGTGCTCAGCGAGGGGCGGGTGGTGGGTCGGATCCGCATTCTCGATGTTCCAGCGGACGCGATCGAGAGCAGCATCGAACGCCACATTCACTCCCGTCCCGCCGAATCGGATCCCTCCAGCGCCGTGGCCGAGATTCTCGTCGTTCGACGTCCGTTCCACGTCCTCGATGAGCTTGTGTACCGGGCCGCGCCGGGGACGCTCGGCTTCATCTGCGACGGAGGGGCGCTCCTCTGTCACCTCGCGGTGGTGATGCGCGAGCGCGGGGTTCCGGGCTTCGTAATGCCCGGCGCCACCAGCGCGTTCCGGGACGGCGAGCGCGTCGTGCTGGACACACGACCCGGATCACCCGCTCCCATCACCCGCATCTGACTCGGCTCCCCACGCGTAGACACCGCGGCGGCCGAGGAAGCCCGACACGTCCCAGTCGACCTGTCTCACGGCCTCCCAGACCCCGACGTCGAGCAGCGACTCCGTGTAGACGTGCTCGCCCGTGCGGTTGCTGAAGAACCGGCCGAGCGCGTCGAGCATCAGGTAGGTCCCTGTGAGGTCGCGGTTGTCCTCGGCGACGGGCCCGAGACCTTCGGCGTCGAGCTCGCGATGGCGTTCCACGTAGCGTTGGAACTCCGCGGACGAGATGAGCAGCGGCGCGACGACTCCGTCGTTCTGGCCGCGCACCGGCAGCACCTGGAAGACCTTCCAGCGTTTCGGACGCAGACGCCGCATGAGGGGCCGCATGTCGTCCTCGAGGTTCAGCCGCGTCACCACGGTGTTCACCTTCAGGCGCAGGTGCGGCACCTCGGCGAGGTCTTCCCAACAGCGAACGCAGTAGCCGAGGAACTTCCGATTCCCACGGCCCATCGCCTCCATGATGGCGGGGTCGCTCGCATCGATGCTGAGCGAGACCCAGTCGAGGTGCGGGAGGAGCTCGTCGCGCAGCCTCCCCACCAGCTTGCTCCCGTTCGTGACCAGCATCGTGACCAGGCCGATGTCCTTCGCGTGACGGACGAGCCGGCCGATGTGCGGACAGAGAAGAGGCTCGCCACCGACGAAGGTGACCTTTTCGGTGCCGGCGGCCCGCAGGCGGTCCAGGACCTCGACGGCCTGCCCCTCCGGCAGCGTCCCCGGGATGTCACGGAAGGTGGCGTAACAATACGTGCACTTCAGGTTACAGTCGGGCCAGAGGTGCCACGACACGTTGATCGGCACCGGGACGCCGCCCGGGCCGCCGCTCATCCAGTCGGCGCGCGTCACGAGGCGTCTCCCCGCAGCCGCGCGACGATCTGCTTCCGCAGGACGGCCGGAGAGCACTCCGCGCCGGCGCCCGTGAACGTCACGCCCAACCGAGCCGCCACCCACCGGCGAAAGGCCGAGTCCCAGATCAGGAGGAGGGAGCGGGCGCTGTCGACATCCACGAGGTTGACCATCACGCGCTCCGTGCGCGCGAGATCCGCTGCCGCGACCGCGTCGACCAGCCCCACGGCGCCCGGGAGCTCGAGCTGCGCGACGACGTAGGACCCCTCGGGGTGGTCGAATCGCTTCGACTCTCGGGAGAGGGCCGCGTCGACGTCGGCGACGATCTCCGCGGCGCGAGCGGCAAACTGGCCCTCGACAAAGCCGTCGGGGAGCTCTGCAATTCCAGCGAGCCACGCTGCCGCATCGAGGTCGCGCGGGGTCGTGACGCTTCCCCGGAGCCGTTGAGTGTTGGACTGGATCGCCGCCTGCAGCAACAGCGCGGTAGACCCGCGGGGCCGTCTCGCCGCGGCGCGCCATCGCTCCGCCACGAGGGTCGCCGCTGCGCCGACCGCCTCGATCTGGATGCGCGCCCGAGGGAACAGCCGCTCGGCATCGTGGTGCTGGCGATGGTCGATCACCTCCACAACTCTCTCCGCGGAAACGGCGTCCGGCAGGCCCACGACATCGCTCGCATCGACCAGCACGATCTCGCTTGCCGACATCGAGACCGCTGGACGCGCCCAGCCCGTCTCATCGAGCGCGAAGCGGGCCTCGGCGTCTGGATTGCCATCTACGAGGGGCGCCGCGTCGTAGCCCTCTTCCCGGAGGAGCTCGGCGTAGGCGATGGCACAGGCTGCGCCGTCGAGATCGGGGTTGCGCTTCGCCGTCACCAGCACGGTAATCCTCATGGGTGGGTGACCTCGACCACGAGTTCGCTGTGGTCGCTCAACCGCACGCCGCAGGAGTGCGTGCCGCCGAGGCTCATCTTCAGGTCACCGGCTACGACGAGCGGCGCGTCGGGAAAGCGCACGCAGAGCCTCGGCCACTCGGCAAGTTGCAGGTGCATAACGTAGTGGGACCAGGAGAGGTCGATGTCGTCGTGGGTCTCGATCAGGCCCCAGACGCCCGCGCCCGCGCCAAGAAGATGTGATAAGCGCTGGCGGTTTTTGTCCGGTCCGGCCGCGTACTCCAGGTTCCAGGTGCCGATACGGAACGTGGTCATGCTGCCCCGAGGAGCCGGGCGCCCCGGCAAACGAAGACGCAGACGTCCACCGGCATTGGCGAAGCAATCCTCACTCCGCCTCCAACCGCAACCGCAGGTCATCCGCCATCGCCGCCGGAAGGGCGGCCCAGGTCACGCCCGCCGTCCCGAGATCGTCGTCGGCCCCCTCGTCCATGGCGTCGGAGAGCTGCCGGTGACCGTCAACGGCGTAGTCGGCGCCCATGGTCACCTCGAACACATGGGCGCGCCCCTGCACAACCCGGAAGCGGTGCTCGTCGTAGGTGCCCGCGATGTACGGCACCACCACGTCGAGGGAGTTGGCCCCCTGGCGCTGAAGGCGCTCGGCCTTGCTTGCGATGCGGTCCACACGGCCAGTCCGCTGCTCGAGCGTCGCCGGGTTCCAAGGTAGATCATGGTGGATCACATGGCGGCACTCGCGGTGAAGGTCGATGCCTTCCTGGCCGACTGTGGTGACGACCAGCACCTCGGGCATCAACGGCGTGTTGAACCCAGTGAACTGGCGGTCCCGCTCGATGCTGGCGACCGCGCCCGTTACCCGCGCCGCGGTCTGGAGATTCCGGGTCGCCTCGTCGAAGGCCTGGATCTGAAGGCCGAGACCGGCCGCCTTCCGGAGCCCTTCGAGGTAGGCCTCGAAGCGATCGCGGGCGGACTCTCCGCCCGCCGGCGCGGCCGACCACCGTTCATGCAGCACGCGCGTCCAGGTGCCGTCCGCCTCGTCCCCCTCCTCCTCCAGCGCAGGTCGATCCGACGCATTATCCAGCAGGAAGCGCACCATGAACCCCGAGGATCGGACCATTCGCCGAAGCATCCGGGCGGCGATCGCCCGCAGTGCGGCCGGGAGCCTGGCCATCGACTCCGAGTGGAATGCAGACAGCAGGCTGGGAAGGCGCTCGTTGTCGATGTACGGCGCAAGGACGGCCCGGCCAGGCCGACCGTCGAGCAGCGCCCGCCACGCCTGCACATCCGCCGGGTGGGCGGCGTCACCGCTGTCCGCTACCTCGGCATCCTCCGGCAGTGGCTCCGGCTCCTGGCCACGAAGCCCCTCGATCTCCCGCCGCCTCCGTACGGGCCAGTCGCCCCCCGCCAGCGCGTCCGCCAACCACGCCGCGTCGACGCCTACTTGGAGTTGCGCCGGATCGGACAGGACCGAAGCATCCACCCCGATCCGCAAGTCCCTCGCGACGCGGCCCAGCCACGCCAAGCCTTCCGACGAGGTCCGCCAGCGCGTCGCGAGGTGCCGCTCCACGACGGCGAGTACACGCCGCCGATCGAAGCGACCCCGCTCCTCCGGCGGCCCAACCTGTGCGAGTCGGAGAGCGATGTCCTGGAGACACGCGGCGGTGAGCCGGAGTCGGTCGGGGACCCGTCCCGTCGGTCCCGCGAGCGGGTGGTCCTGGAAGAGCAGGAACGGTGCCTGCCGGTAGTTGTAGAGACGGCTCTGGAGGTTCTTGAGGCGCTGAGCCACGGCATCCGGGGTGCAATCCAACGCCCGGCTCAGGACCTCGTTTTCATGGGACTCGATCCTCGCCCGAATCGCGTTGAGCACGGCCTCGGTCGTCTTGACGTTGAAGCAGAAGACGAGGGTCTTTTCTCCGCGTAGCCAGGCCCGGAAGGTCCGGTCGGCCGTGACTGCCACCTTGGGGTGCTCATGGCCATTCTTGCCTCTGGTGGCCTGATCAACCAGCCGCACGTACGCCGATGCTGCGGGAGTGCGCCCCGGCATGAGATCCGTCAGCACGGACTCGCGGAAGTAGTCGTAGGAGCCGCCGAGGTCGGCCCCGATGGTCGTGCTACCTCGACCACCCGTGTCCTCCTGTACGGCTCGCATCATGAGGTAATGCACGAGCTCGGCGTCCCCTGTGACATCGAGGCCCGGTCGCCAGCAGAAGGCGCCGCCCAAGGCGCTGGGGGCGGACTGCTCCGGCGCCGACTCTCGCCCCACCCACCACGCACGATGGGACAGCTCGCGGCGGTGGCGCACCAGGAAGGCACGCAGGCTGCCCATCAGCGAGCGATGAGCCGTTCGCACGGCCCGGGCAGCCGCGATCGCCTCTTCGAGGCGCGGCGGGAGGGCCGGTCCGTCTCCTTCCTGGACCCAGGCGGCTGCGATCGCCGGCTCGTCGACGGGAGCGACCTGATCCCAGGCATCGCGCAGCCGCGCGCCCGTCGTGCCCGCGGTCTCCAAGGCTCCTTGAAGCTCGATGACTCTTGCATCAAGAAAACTCGCTCGTTCCTTAGACATCGATAGGCATCGGCGGAGCCCCAGGACGCTCATCAGTTCGTGCGGGCCGAGTTGAAACGGCGTGGCGGAGAGGCCGAGGAGCCGCTCGATCCGCCCGCCGAGCATGTGCTGGAAACGCCACCAGCTCTGCGGGGAGTTCTTCCAGTTGTGGATCTCGTCGACGATGACCAGCGGCAAGGGATGCGGGATCCGCTGGCCAAGGGCGCTTCGACCGAACTCGCGCAGATCGTCCCACAGGGAGCCTTTCGCCGTTCCCCCTTCTCGTGCGATCTTGAAGGCTTCAGCGATCCGTCCGCGGAGCCACTTGTCAGTGAGGAGCAGCCGCGCCCACGCCCCGGCAATGTGGGCCTCCGTGTAGCCCAGACTCCAAGCCCCCTCCGCGGCCTCGAGCGCGGCGGCAGAGCGGTTCAAATTCAGGTCTTCACGTGGGAATTCCTTCTCCTTTGCTGAGACCAGCCGCACCCTCGCGTCGAGATCGAGCTCGAAACCCGGTTGATGGAAGAGCCAGTGGAGCAGCGCCAGGTCCGACGTGTTCCTGTGGGTCAACCGGCCGCTCAACGCGGGCATGCGCGCGATCACCAGCTTGGGTTTCCGCGCCCGCAAGGCATTGCCAAGCTCGTGCGGGGTCTGGACCGAGTCGACCTCGAAGCCCCCGTTCGGAGGGGCAACCAGGCTGTTGAAGCGCTCCGCCTCACGCCCCCACTTGTTGTAAAGCGCGTGCGCGTGTGGCGTTACGACAAGGACGGGGCCCGCCGCGAGTCCGGCCTCCTGACGCTGCATGAGAACTGACCAGGCGACCCCGAGGGCCACGAAGGTCTTTCCGAGCCCAACCTCGTCCGCCAGGAGGGTGATCTCACGCCGGCTCGCATCAGGCCCATACATCCGCGTCAGCAAGGCGTCGATCGTCCGCTCTTGACGGTTCGCCAGCTCTGCGACCCTCCCCTCGTCGCCGTCTCCCAGGGCGGCGCGGAGGGAGGCCCGGTAGTTGAGCCCGTCAGGTCGCCGCATGGATGCCTCCACCGAAGGTCAGAAGGAATCCCCGAAGCATGGGGGATGTTGCGGCGGCGGGGTGATTGGTGAGGACCTCGGTCAGCTTCGAGCGGATCTCGGTCACCGCTACCAGGCGAATCCTTGGTGTGGCGCCTTCGGGAAGCTCGGGGAGTACCGCGTCCTCCACGACCCGCAGGAGCTCGACCAGCTCGAAGATGGTCGCCACAGCGGTCTTTCTCGGTGTCCCTTGGCGTGGTTTCCGCAGCCCCTCCACAATCTCCCTGGCCAGCGCGACCGGCGAGCGGGTACCGAGAAGCGCCGTGCGCAGGCCGGTCTCGGTCATCGAGGCCTCCGTCAGGCCGGCCCGAACGCCCGGGAGGGCGTGTACGAAGTCGCGCACGAGGTAGCTTAGGATGTCGTTCCCGGTGCCTCGCTCCGGTGGGGCGCCTTCAACCGGATCAATCCCGTGGCCGAAGCCATCCGCGTCGGAGTCGAGTTCGGGCCGGAGTCCGAGGAACCAGTCAATCAGCGCACGCTCGTCCTCGCGGGTGGCCCGCTCGGCCACCGGGAAAAGGTGCTTTTCGTCGAACACGACCGGAACGATGGCCTCTCCGCCATCCCATGCCAGGTGAACCTCCAGATCCGGCAGCATGGGGTAGCGCTCGCCCAGGTTCATCTCCGGCGCGGATGTCCAACTCGCGACCAATGGGAGCTCGGCGGTGAAGGTGTCCTCGCCGAGCGCGCTCACCCTCCAGTCGTCGAACCATCGCTCCTCCCCGACCAGCCGCCCCCGGATGTCTCGCATTCGGACGGTCACGGTTGCGGGCCACGTTCGGCCGTCCCCATCGAGCCGCAACAGCCCGCGCGTCGCGGACACCGCGAGCAGGAAGTCGGGCCAGCCGCCGCCCGTCGCTCCATCCATCGGTGGTGGCGGCACCACGAAGGCCTCGGGCGATTCGGTTACCTTCCGCCAGGTCGTTGCGTAGCTCAGCAGCTCGTTGAGGGCGCCGGCGCGGCTGGCTGGTAGGGTCCACACGAGGCCTGCCTCAGTGTTGCCGCCGCCGTGGAGCCCGAGGCCCTTCCGCGTGAGGTTGAAGGAGCCGATCGCGAGGCGCACGCTCTCGTCGCCCTCTAGGATGAGCAGCTTGGCGTGCAGTTCGCGGTGCGCGAACGGCACACCTCGCTTCGGAGCGAGGGCGCCGAACTCGTCGTCGTCATCCGGCTCTTCACCTGCGCACCCGTGCGCGGGATCGGCGGCAGCGACCTCTACAGCCACCCCTTTGGCGAGGAAGCTGGACAGGAAGGCTGCGGGCATGACCGGTCGGACGGTCCCCTCGGTATCCACATTGGCAGCGCCAACCAGTCGAACCCGCTTGGGGGTTCCGCGGCCCGCGCGTTCCAGCGAGGTCACGACGTCGGACGGCTCGTCGCCCGCCGGCCAGAATGGGCTCACGAGGGTCAGCGTGTGCGCGGTACCAGTTGCGACCTCGCGGAGCACGTCGATCAGCCCACCGGGGCGGGGCAGCCCAACAAAGCGAAGCCCGTCGCGCCGGGCCGTTCCCGGGCGGGCTGCGAAAACCGCGTCGATGTCGCGCAGCTGGCGCGTGGCCTGTTCCGGCAGGGTGCCCAATGCGGTCGACAGCCACGCAGCGGCGTCCCGCACCGCCGTGGCCACTACCGCATCCGAACCGGGCGCGTCATCGAGCGCGATCGCGACCTCGATGTTGCTCCGGTAGCCGGAGCTCGTGAGGTTCGCGGAGCCGACGATGAGCCGAACGATCTGGCTCTCGTAGTTCGCGGTGCCGTCTGGCACGAACCGGAGGAGAGACACCTTCGCGTGCAGCTTCGCCACCCGCCGCTCGGGGAGCGGCACGAGGTCGATTCGCGGGCTTCGTCGCAGGCCGGGCGTGTACCGGTCCGGGTGCAGGAACAGCGTGACCTCGACGTCCTGGAGTGCGCGCTCCAGCTCGAGGCGGAAGTCACGCCCACGCGCGGGGGGCGTCTTCAAGTCGAGCGCGACGGGGAGGATTTCCTCCTCGACGAAATCCGCCTGGCACTCGTACGTGGTGGCGATCACGCTGGCGAGGCGGTGGCCCGCGGGCGGCGCCCAGAGTTCCAGGAGGCGCTTCAAGCGGTCCTCCAGCCGTCGAGCTCGGTGAGCATCCCGGCGAAGGGCTCCACCCGATAGGGATGAGTAAACGCCCCAGCTGGGCGCGGCACCGGGAGCGCGTCGAGCGCAAACCTGGGCGAAACTAGGATTTCACGCGGTCGCAGCTCCACCCATGGCAGCTTGGGCTGTCGGGAAGGATCGCTCTTGCCGCTCTGCACGCGCTCGTGATGCTTCAAGAGCGCCACCATCAGGGAGGGTGCATCCTTCGCCTGACAGACAGGCTCCACCGCGACCAGGAACTGGCGCACCGGCGACGCCACCCCCCGCGGTAAGCCTGGATTTTCGTCCAGCGCCGCCCTCAGGGCCACTGCAAGGTCCCCGATCGCCCCGGGGGCGCCCGCCAGCCCCGCAGCGATATCGCTGGCAACGGGGCGCCCGTTCGTGTCCGCCGACCGAAGCCGGTCGAAACGGTCGAGCAGCGCCGCATGGAGCGCCTCGAACGGACGGGTCACGGCGACGATGGTCGCGAGCGTCGCCGCGAGCTCGTCGTGGCTCGCAGCGAGTCGCTCCTGCAGCTCCATGAAGCAGTCGTCCCGCGAGTGCGCCCGCGGCGCCCCGCCCAGCGCCGTCGCCATCCGACGATGCGTCTCCGACTCGAGCAGTGCATCGAGGAGGTGGCGACGCTCGGGTCCTCCGGCGACGGAGGCATCCAAGCTGCCAACCGCGCCCCACGCGGTGAGCTCCTCGACGCTCATCGCCCCCTTCACGCCGGCCAGAGCCGCGAGCAGCTTCGCCGGCGGTGGCGTGCCCTTCGTGCTCAGGTAGGCGTCGGCGAGCGCCTCGCCGCGGGCTGTCAGGCGGGCAGACGCGTCCTCGACGAGGCCGCCCTGGACCAGCGTGACCCAGTAGGTGCCGACCCCGCCGACGCCTGCCTGGTTTTTGAGCATCCCGAAGTCGAAGCTGGTCTTCTTCTCGGAGACGGCGGTACGCACGTAGCTCACCCCGCGCAGCGCCTGCCAGCACGGGTGCTCGATGCCCACCTTTCCTGCCTTCGCGTACCAGCCCGTGGCCAGCGCGACGAGCCTCTCCCAGGGCAGGATTCGCTTACGCCGCGCTCGCCCGGCCTGACCCCCGCGGGGCGCATCCGGAAGCTCATCGAGAAGGCGGAGGCCCGCGCAGACCCACGAGAGGTACCGGGGCCGCGTGGTGATCGTTGTCGCGCCCGGCAGGAGGGTCGTCGCGATGGCGGTGTAGGCGCGGAGAGCGCCGAGAGGGTCGAGGCTCCCGGACGAGGTCGCGCGGGGATCCCAGGCGGAGATGATGGGGAGGGGAAGGGCGGTCATCTCTGGGAACTCGCGTACGGGGAAGGTGAATGTGCTCGGTGGCGGTCGCTGATGTGATTGCGGGCGCCGCGACCCTTGGTCCTGGTGATCGGGGGCAACGACACCTCCGCGATCCCCAGCGTCGGGCGACTGTCTTCGCGTCCAAGGTGCCGGGTCATCGCTTCAACGCCCTCGTGGGCCCGTCCATCACGTACGCCGTGCTCGTCGCGTCGAACCGCGCCCAGAGAAGCTTCCTCGTCGCTTCCCACAGCAGCGAGACCCGGTCCGTGGCCTGCCCGGGCTTCTGGTCAAGGCCGGTGCCAAACTCGACCCCACCGACATCGGTGAGCACGTAGCGGTTGTGGAACTGGTCGCCGCCTGGGCGTTCCCCCCACTGCGTGAATGTCACGGACACATCGGCTGGAAGTCTGGCCGAAAACTGGCGAAGGGCCTCCTCGACGAGCGCGGAAGACCTCTCGTTGGGGTTCGCTGCATGGATCTCCAGCAGCGGTGCGCGTTGGCTCCGCGGGTTCGACGTGGCCCGGGCGATGAACTCCAGGATCGGCAGCGTGCGATCCCGTCCGACACCATAGAAATAGGGATCGATGAACCGCACGTGCGTGGAGATGTCGAGGAGCGGGTGGATAGCGTCGGCCATGTCCTTCGCGGTACGGGCGACGATGCGGTCGGTGGCCACCGCCCAGCGGTGGTCGGTTTCGTCGAAGACGTGGCCGTTCACCACCTTCGGTGGTCTCTCCGCGCCGTCAGCGAGGATCGCTTCGAAAGCCATGCTTGCCGCTCGTGCATCCTCTTCCACCGCCTGATCCAGCCAGCCGCGGTTTGGGTCGAAGGATGAACCAGGTCTTCTCGCCAGTCCTGTGGACTTCACCCGCGCCAGCAGCTCCTCAACCCGGGCCTTTTCTACCGGCTTGCAGCGGAGCGAGTCGTAGACCATCCTCAGCCAACTCTTCGGAAACTGAGCCAGGACCCGTCCGCGGTCGCACCCGAACTTCTCCAGGAAGTAGCGGGCCGAGGCGTAGTCGGCGATGAGTCTGGGTTCGACGGCGTACTCGCGGAGCATCTTAGAAGATCTCCCTGGCGCGCTCCTCGAAGAAGCCTCCGGGCCAGTCTTCAAGGAAGTCCCCGTCCGGCGAGATCCCGAGATTCTTCACCGCGACCGCCCCCTCCAGCTGGTGGATGTACAGCACCGCCACGTCATCCACCGTGCACCGCTGCCCTTCGGGAGGAAGCGAGCCCTCGGTCGTCTCCCGGATGCGCCGGAGCATCCGCAGGACGAGGTGCTCGCTGTGCGTCTCCAGCAAGAACTGACGCTCGCCCATGTTCGCGAGGAATAGGTCGCCGAGCGCGACCTGCACGCGGGGGTGGATGTGCAGCTCCGGCTGTTCGATGGCCACCAGCCGGGTGGCGATGCGTTTGCCATCAGGGCCGTCGTTCTCGGTCGCCAATGCCGCCGCAATCACGGGGACCACCTGGCTGATGCCCTCGCCGAGTTCACATGGAGCGAGTTCCAGTTGCTTGGCCTCGTCCACCATCACCAGGCGGCTCCTACGTGGCGCGCGATCGAAGTCTGGGAATGTCTTGACGAGTTCACCCATTGCCGAAGCGACGTACACATGAGTCCAAGCATAGCTAGGAACTTCTCGATACTCGAACTCCTCAACGCGGTACCCGGTGCCGCACCGCTCCGGCAGGCGGAGCCAGTCGCTGACCTCCCCCCGAAGCGTGGGGTTCGCGGACATGGCATCCCAGGCGCCCAGGCCGTCCGCCCAGCGGCCTTCGTCCCGCCGGCGCGGGGGCTGGTATGCCCTGGGCGGACATTGCCGGATCGGCCCCACGTACCGGAACCGATCCAGCAACAACTTCAGCAGCGCTACCGAGGCCTGGAGCAAGCGGCCGACGCGGAGCTGCATGAGATCGTCGCCGAAACTCTCGAGGTCGAAGCCCGGCAGACGATTCCCCCACGGGAGCGCCGAACGACGTCCGGGCAGGCAGGGGAACTGCATGTGGCGGAGGTGTTTAAACATCTCCTCGTGATCGGCCTGCTCCTCTGGCCCGCGCTCGTCGGACTCGGTGTCGAGGCACGGATGCGCCCCGTTGATCGCGGTCACCCAGGTGCTCGCACCATCCTCCGTGGCCTCCACGACGCACAGGGTTTCATGGTCGATCCCCAAGGCGTAGCGGAGCACGATGGGCGCCTCGGCCAGCTCGCTCCAGCGGATCTCGATCTCGACCCGGATGTGCCGGACATGCTCGCTGTAGTCGAGGTGCAGGCTGGTCTCGACCGCTGGGTAGCCATCGGTATCTATCGGCTCGTCGAGGACGTTTAGCACGTCCCCAACATCGGGGTCGAACTCCAGCGCGATCCGGACGGGCCGGCTCGTGTCACGGTTGTGCACGAAGGTCTGGAAGCCCCCCAGGTCGAGCCCGCGCCCGCCGATCCGCGAGTGCTCTACGTCTGGACTGCCGTGCTCCAGGAGCCCGTGGAGGAGGTGGAGGGCATGCAATACCGTGCTCTTGCCCGCGCTGTTCGGGCCGAACAGCAACGTGACGGGCTTGAGGTCGAGGTCGATCCGGGGACCGACGCCCTTGAAGTTTTCCAGTTCAATGCGGCGCAGCATGATCAGAGTTCCCCTGAGAAGGCGCGGTGGGTGAGAGAATCGCTCAGCGCAGCGTCCTCGTTCGCAGCCGTCTTCAAATGCTTCAGGAGCAAGCGGGCCTTCTTTGCGTATTCTACGAACTTCATCTGTTCACGCAGGGGCGGGAGCGGAATGGTCGTAGCCCTGATGATTCCTTGGCTGATGTTGGGCTGGGCACCGCCGACGGCTTGTCCAAGCCACACCGGAACCTGAGCCTGAAGTCCGACAAACATGAAGTCGGTGTGTGCTACCGTCGGGTCGGGAACGATGTGGCAAACGGCTTGATTGCTCGTCGCCCTGATGCCCAGCTGCGCGATCCTTCCCACCGTGGCTCCATACATGGCCACCAACAGTGCCCCGCTGGGAATCCACTTGACGCTGCTTTCGCGGATCGCCTCTTCTGTAATGGTCTCCTCTGTGGAAAGGATCACCGTCTCCCGCAGTTCACCGGATTTTACCCAAGGGATTGAGCCCCCGTAGTAGCGGTCCAGGTTCGTCCTTGACGGCGTTCCCCCGCTCCCCGTCACGCAGAAATCATCGATGGTGGGCGTCCGCCACCCCCTCGGATTCGAGCCTGGATCCCCAAACATCTCCAGGAACGCCGACCGCAGCAGTTCATCGGTCAGCGTGATGGCCTCCTGCCGCTTGCGGCGGATGGCGTCGGCCTTGTCGAGGATGGCGGCGATGCGGCGCTGCTCGGGGAGGGGGGGGGCAGGGACGACGATTTCCTTGAGGTACTTGAAGTGTCTGCTGTAGCCCAAGTCCTCCGGAAGCCGAACCGTCTGAAGGTAGTGAAACGCGAAGCGCGGGTCCACACCATCGCGCGGGACCAGCACTTTGACGCCATCCGCGCCGAGCACGAATGGGGTGTTCACCCACTTCAGAGCGCGCGTGTGATCTCCGAAGATGACACAAGGCAGCTTTGCCTTACAGGCGAGCTCCGGTCCGTCTACGTAGCCGGCAATCTCGGATTGCCCCTGGTCGATGACCGGGAGGCATCCGGCAGTTAGATACTCGCTTGTTTGTACCTTCGCGTTGCCGCCGGTGGCATCCTCGAATGCCTCTTCGAACGAGAGAGTTCGCCACCCCGGGGGAGTCGCGCCGAGCTGAGATCGGACGAAACTCATCGCAGCATCCCGTCGAGTTCGTCGAGGCTGACGAGAATGTCGCTCTCGATAGCACGAATACGACCCAGAATGACTCTCGGATCCTCGTGAACCTGTGCCACGCGCACCACTCTCTTGTACCGATTGATCGACAGGTCGTACTTGTTCCCCTCGATGTCCGCTCGCGGCACCATGAAGCAAGGCGCCGCGCGATCTGTGAGCGTGCTTGCGTCACGTCCAGCCCAAGCCGCCACCACGGCGGGCAGGTCGTTGTCCTTCAACGGCCCGAGCGGTCCCGTGCGCTCGCTTGCGGGCGTGCGTTTGTCGTCCAGGGAATACCCATCGCGCTGGACATCGTAGAAGAAGACGTTCTCCGTCCTTCCCCCCTTGGAGAACACGAGGATCGCCGTGGAGACCCCAGCGTAGGGCTTGAAGACCCCGGATGGCAACGAGATCACCGCCTCGAGCTGATTCTCGTCGATCAGGTGTTGCCGGAGCGCAACATGGGCGGTGGACGAGCCGAACAGCACGCCGTCAGGAACGATGGTGGCGCTCCGCCCACCCTTCTTCAGCATCCGGAGGATGAGGGCGATGAACAGCAGCTCGGTCTTCTTCGTCTTGACCTTCCGGAGCAGCGACCCGTGCACGTCAGCGTAGTCCAGGCTCCCCTTGAAGGGCGGATTGGCGAGGATCACGTCGAAGTAGTCCTCCGCGTACTGAGGGAACTTCTCCGGGAACGAGTTCGACAGAGTATCCCGGTAGTGGATCTCGGGGTTCTCGACCCCGTGGAGCATCAGGTTCATCGCCGCGATACGCAGCATCGTCACGTCGAAGTCGAAGCCGTGGAACATCCGGTTCTGGATGTGGTCCCGGTAGGGCTCCAGCCCGTCCCCACCGTAGATGTATTGGGGATTCCCGTGCTCGTCCGCTCCGAGGTCCACCCGCGACTCGACAGACGTGTGCTTCTCCAACAGATACTGCATCGCGCCCACGAGAAAGCCGGACGTGCCGCAAGCGGGGTCGGCGATGGTCTCGTCCGGCCTGGGGGCCAACAGCTCGACCATCAACCGAATCACGTGCCGCGGCGTCCGAAACTGCCCATTGATCCCGGCGGTTTTAAGCTGGCTCAGCACGTATTCGTAAAGGTCGCCCTTGGTGTCACCGCGGTCGAGCGGCAGGGCGTCCACCATGTCGATCGCCTGGCTCAGCAGGCTCGGGCGCTGGATCATCATCTGCGCGTCCGCCATGTACTCCTGCCAAGTGGAGCGGCGTGCGTCGTCGAACAGCCCACCCTGCCGCTCGGTGGTGCCCAGCTCGCGCAGGTGTTTGAACACCCGATCGCGGACGAGCGGAAGCTTCGCCTCCGCGCTGAGCTGCTTGAAGTGTGACCAGCGCAGGTCTTGCTCGCTGGGACCGAACACCGACTTCGCGGCCTTGCCCGTGCGGCGAGCCTGCTTCTCGTTCCGTGTCTCGTTGATGTCCAACAGACGCAGGAACATGAGGAAGGAGATCTGCTCGATGACGGTCAACGGGTTGGTGATCCCGCCCGTCCAGAACGCCTCCCAGAGCTTGTCGATATCGTTCTTGAGGGGGCCGGTGATCATGATGCTGTTCCGGTGGAAACATTGGGGAGGTTGAAGCGGATGACGATGTCGAGCAGCTCGGTGATGACCGCCTCGTCGTCCTTGAAGATGCCGTCGATGCCGTTGGGGTCCAGCGTGGTGAACGGCGGCTCGTACAGCCGCTCGATCTCCAGCCCGCCGTTCGCGCAGATGTGAGCCTTGAGCATGGCCAGGAACCGGTACTGCGTCGAGGTCAGCTCCAGGTGGTTGTGCGTGAACGCCGTGAAGGCCCGGTCCACCGCGCCCGCGTCGAGGCCGACGATGCTTCGGAGGGCGCGATGCAGGTCGCCCTTGGTGTTGATCTGGACCGGGAGGTGCTTCAGATCGATCTGCGGGTCGATGTGGAGCACCATCCGCGAGAGGGCTTCCAGGTCCGCGTCGGAGACCCCTTCGCCCCCCCGGATGCGCGCAAGGATGGGATTGTCCTGGAAGTGCTCCTTGAGCACGCCCTCGACGCGCTGCCGGTAGGCGATCAGCTCCTGCCCTTCGAACGTCGGAACGTGGTGGTGGCGCTCCTCGCCACCGTCCTTCACGTCGATAGTACGCGGGTCCAGTCCGGGCGGCCGCACGCGCACCTTGTGCTTCATGATACTTCGGAGCTCGGCCCGAACCTCATCGAGCGCGAGTGCGGTGACGCCCGCCCAGAACTCCGTCGTGTGCACGCGCTTGATCGTCTCGGCCTTGGCCTTCACCGGGTTGAGGTTCTTCTGGAGGGCGTCCACCTCGCTCAGCAGTCGGCCCTTCAAGTCGGCAAACCGGCCGGAGGCACGAAGCAGCTCGGTCTGGAGCTCGGCCACGAGCAGGTCGAACCGGTAGGCGTCCTCATCGTCGCGGATGTCCGCCCAGCGCATGAGGGGGCCGACGGTGTCGATCAGCGCCGCGCGGGTGGCGGCGGCGAACTGCTCCAACGTCGCCTGGGCGCCGAGGGTCTGGAGGTCGCGCCAGCGATCCCGCACGTCGATCGCTCGGGAGGTCTGGAGGGTGCGAATGTCCGCAGCAATGAGCCCGATCACGAGCTGGAAGACCTCCTCCTCCATCTTCTCCAGGGCCGTCGCCGCTACGGTCACCCGGGCGACGAACACCCGCTCCATGAGCGAGACCTCGCGCGGAGGCTGCACCTCCACGTACTCCTCGTCGAAGTAGTCGAAGTTGCCCCAGTGGTCGAAGATCAGGAACTCGGTCTTGTCCTTGCCCGGCCCGAACAGGTCGCGGCACAAGCGGGTGCCGCGCCCGATCATCTGCCAGAACTTCACGTACGACTGGATGGGCTTCGCGAAGACGAGGTTGACCACCTCGGGCACGTCGATGCCGGTGTCGAGCATGTCCACGCTGATGGCGATGCGCAGCGGGTTGCCCGGATCCTTGAAGTCGCCGATGAGCTGCTCGGCCTTGGGATCGTAGTTGTCGATCACCCGGCAGAAGTGCCCGCCGTACTTCGGGTAGAGCTCGGTGAAGACCTCCCCCATGTGGACCGCGTGCTTGTGGCTCCGTGCGAAGATGATGGTCTTCCCGGGCAGGCTCCCCTGGGCGTCCCGAATGCCGTTCTCCATCAGGTTCCGCAGGATGGCGCGGGTCGTGTCCTTGTTGAAGATGCGGTTGTCGAGATCCGACGCTTCATGCTCGAAGTTGGCGGCGTCCGCGGCCTGCGCCTCGAGCTGTTGCTTTTGGTCGTCCGTCATCTTGCTGTAGTGGATGCCATCGCGCTGGAACTTCGTCGTGACCTTCACCACCCTCGGGGGCACCAGGTAGGGTGGGTCGTTCTTGATGGCCTCGTCCAGCGTGTAGTTGAAGGTCGGGTCCTTGTCCTCGCAGCCGAAGAGGCTGTAGGTGTTGCGGTCGAGGAGGCGCACCGGGGTGGCGGTGAGGCCGACCTGGAGGGCGTCGAAGTACCGAAACAGGTCGCGGTACTTGTTGTAGATGCTCCGGTGGGACTCGTCGGCGATGATGAGGTCGAAGAAGCCAACGTCGAAGCTCTCGAAGCACTGCATCATGGCCGGGTAGGTCGCGAGGTACACGCGCTTGTCGCGGTCCGCCGACGTCGCCGACGAGACCATCATGCGCGGCTCGCCCGGCAGGAACTCTTTGAAGACCCCGTCGGCCTGCTTGCGCAGCTCGCGGCGGTCGCACAAGAACAGGATCCGCTTCGCCCACTTCGCGCGGGTGAGCACGTCGCAGAGCGACACCGCTACGCGGGTCTTGCCCGTCCCCGTAGCCTGGGCAACGAGGGCCCTTCGGTGCCCCTCGCTGAAACGCTCGGTCACCCGCTTGATCGCCTCGATCTGGTACATCCGGCCTGCAATGTCCTTGTTCGGCTCGACGAGCTCCAGCTGCTCCTTGTTGCTGCGCTGAAACAGGAGGTACTCCAAGCTGTCCTTCGAGTAGAAGCCGTAGATCTTCCTCGGGGTTGGCGGTGAGCCCGCGCTGGGCGCACCGTCGTCCCAGATCCAGATGTCCATCCCGTTGGTGTAGAACATCACAGGTCGCCGCCCGTGTTTCCGCTCGAGCGCGTTGGCGTAGGTCCACGACTGGGTGCGCCCCTGCTCGGCGCTCTTGGCGGTCTTCTTGGCCTCCACGACCGCGAGAGGGAGGCCGTCGGCGCCCCAGAGCACGTAGTCGGCGTAGCCATCACCGGTAGCGTTGTTCGGGATCCCGTGGAGCAGCACCTCCTGGCCGACCTGGTCGGTGTCGACACCCTTTGCGCCAACGCTCCAACCGGCGTCCACCAGGGCGGTGTCGATCAGGAACCGCCGGGTCTCGGCCTCGCTGAACTTGAGGTCGGCCGCTGCGCGTTCGCCGCTCGCCTTGAGCTCGGAGAGGGCTTCTTTGGCGGCGCGGCTCTCCGAGTCGTGCTTCGCGCGCTCCTGTTCCAGCTCGACGAGGACCTGCCGAAGACGCGCTTCTTGCCGGGCCAGCTCCTCGGCCAGGGCCTTCTTCTCACGCTTGAGCTCGCCCTTGGTCTGCTCGTCGGGCGGGACCAACGGCGGAACCGCGAAGGTGCCGACCGCGGGAAGTCGGCCGCCATCGATGGTGATGAAGAACCACGAGGCGACGTCGTGTGCGTGGCGCAGCAGCGGCTCGATCGTCTCCCGCCGCACTGCCTCCCCGTGCGCGGCCTTGTTCCCCCGGAGGCGGAGGGCGTGCATCTTCTCGCGCACGACCTTGGGCACGAGGTCCTCGAACACAGCTTCGAGCAACAGATCGTTCAGGCCGGCGCGCTCGGGCTGCGGCAGGCGCTGCTCCGCGTAGATGCACGCGACCATCTCCTCGAGCAGCGAGCGCAGCTTCAGGAGGGACGACGGGGGGTCGGACCAGGCGTAGCGTTCGGCAAAGCCGCCAAGGTCCGCCATCGCGGGGCGCCGTGGGCGCAGGAACTCGAAGTTGAGCGAATTCATGATGCACCTCGGCGGCACGGCTGCGCCCGGCGGAGTGTACCGGGTTGTGGCTGGCTGCGGGTTGAGGGGGGAGGGCATCGTGAACTCGGAGAGGTTGGCGCGAGGGGACGGGAGCGGGTGGGGGGGCGGCGCCGAGCCGGCCCTGAGGACGTTCGGCGCTCGCCCACCGTTAGCAGGATCCGTGCCAGCGCTGAACGCTGCGTGGAAAGGTGCGGTCCAACCAGTCATCCTTCCTAGGTCCGCGGTTCTTGACGTGTTTCTCGCGCCCGATAGAGGCAGCTTGCTCTGCCCTATGGCAGTATTCTCTGCGGAGCCCGTATGAGCAACGTCCTCTACAGCTGGATCGGCGCCGCGGACATCAAGCTGGCGCGCGCCGGTCAGACCGGCGCCCTGGCGGCGACCCTACTCGATGCGCGGCTCGACCTGCGTGGCGCGGTACTGCTTCGCGACCCCAAGGCGGGGAGCGATCTGTTCGACGCGGCCAGTCTGGACGCCTACGTGACTTGGCTCCGAGAGCGGGCGGGCGTCTCAGTCGACTGCCGCGATGTGCCCCTCGACCAGCCCATGCACTTCGGCCAGATCTACGCGGGCGTGAGGAAGGTCCTGGAGGAGACGCTCACCGAGGAGACCGAGCCGACGTTCAACCTGAGCTCCGGCACCCCGGCGATGACTGCGGTCTGGATCCTCGCTGGGCGAGGGCCGCATCGCGCGCGACTCACGAACTCCTCCGTCGAGGCGGGCGTCGTCGAGGCCACCGTGCCCTTCGACGTGTTCACGGAGTTCCTTCCCGACGCATTGCGCGCCTCCGACCGCGTGTTGGCCGACCTCGGTGCCGGCAGGGCCAGCGGGGCGTTCGGGGACATCGTCTACCGGTCGAAGGCGATGGAGGCGCTGATCACGCGGGCGGGACGGGTGGCCGAGCGGGAGGTGCCGGTCCTGATCTTCGGGGAGTCTGGCACAGGGAAAGAGCTGTTCGCTCGAGGGATGCATGACGCCAGCCCTCGTGCCGGCAAGACCCTGCACCTAAGGAACTGCGGCGCCATTCCAAAGGACCTGGTCGAGTCTACGCTGTTCGGCCACATGAGAGGGGCCTTCACCGGTGCGGACAAGGACCATGTCGGCGCGTTCGAGGCGGCCAATGGGTCCACCCTGTTCTTGGACGAGATCGGCGAGCTGCCCTTGAGCGCGCAGTCGAAGCTGCTTCGGGTGCTGGAGCGAGGGGAGGTGCAGCCCGTTGGCGCTCAGACCACGCGCCGGGTCGATGTGCGGGTCGTCGCCGCCACGCACCGGGACCTCGCTCGGATGGTCGCGGACGGCACGTTCCGCGAGGACCTCTACTACCGCCTGGCTGTGGCGATCCTGCGGATTCCAGCGCTTCGGGAACGGAAGGCTGACCTCCAGGTGATGATCGACACGCTGCTGGAGCAGATCAACGAGAAGGCCGCGGGGCGACCGGGGTACCAGCGCCGTCGCTTGTCGAACGGCGCGAGGAAGAAGCTGACCGAGCACGACTGGCCCGGGAACGTCCGCGAGCTCCAGAACACGCTCGTGCGCGCCACCATCTGGTCCACTGGGACCACCATCGAGGCGGACGACGTGGAGCTCCTGTCCGTACCAAAGGCGAGCGGCGACGGCATCCTCGAGCGGCCCCTGGGCGACGGCCTCCAGGTCAAGGAGCTCGTGGACGATGTGCGACGGCACTACCTGGTTCGTGCGCTGCGGCAGACGCGCGGGCGAAAAGTCGAGGCGGGGGAGCTGATCGGGATCGGCCGGCAGTCGGTGACGGACTGGATGCGGCAGTTGGGGATCGACTCGGCCGACGCAGAGTAGTCTGCACATGTGAAGCGTCTTCTGCGAACGATGGTGTGGTGAAAGGTAGAACCAGTATTTTTGGCTGGCACGGGCTGTGCTGAAGTGAGGGCCGAGACCATCCCGGCTCAACTTCACCATCAGCGAGGCAACCATGCCCTGGCCCGACAACGACAACTCCAGCATCCGCGGACCCATCGACCAGCAGTGGGTCGCGCTCACCGAGCCGCACGAGGTATCGAGCTTCGTGCACCACTACATCACCACGCGCGGCTACGCGAACAACCCGACGAGCATCGCGACGCTCAAGGCCGACGCGCTGGCGTACCCCGGCCGACGCCCGGTGAAGCGGATCGACCTCGAGGCGCACCTCGACAAGGTGTACGCAGCTCGGAAGGCCAAGGGGTAGACGCACTCTGGGGGGCGCTCGGCGCCTCTCGGCTGATGAGCACGCAGGCAATCGCAGTCGCGTCCGCTCGGCCGATCCCACCGCACCGTACCGCGCTCATACGCGCCGCTCCGCACTCCTCCGCGCCGCTCCGCACCCCTCCGCGCCCCTCCGCACCTCCGCAGATCGCGCGGATCCGCGCGGATCCGCGCGGAGCCGTAGTCCCCGCTCACCACCCAATCCTCTTCCGCGCCCCCTCCGGCCAGTGCGCCCGCACCAGCGCCCCGAGCTTCCGGTCCGGGACCATCTCCTTGCCGGCGTCGTCGGGAGAGGACCACATCGTCACGTAGCCCTCCTTCTCCATGGAGAGGCTGATCTCGTCGGCGAGCTCGTGGAGCTCCCACCCGCGCCACGCCGGATCGGCGCCGAGCACCTCGGTTCCGAGCTGGTTGAACGCTCCCGCCAGCGCGTCGAGGTGGTAGATGCCGACGATGATGCTCCCGTTCTCCAGCTTGCTGATGGTCGAGGGGGGCATGTGCGTGGCCTCGGCAAGCTGCTGCTGGGAGGCGTCCAGGCTCGTGCGGATGGTCGCGATCATGCGTCCGTACAGCCGATGCATGAGGACCACGGATTCTTCCCGGAATTCCAGGCCCTTGGCAGGAACCATCCGGGGACCGCGACGACGCGAGGCAGACCTATCCATGAGTTTTGCGCCCTATTAGGGTTGACACGAGCGGAAGCATGAGGAAAGATACCTCGTCGGAAGGGCCCACGCCCATTCGGCAAGGAGCTTCCGATGCGATGGCAAGATGAGACCCCGATCACCGAGCTGATCGTCGAGGGCGTGAACCTCGAAGGCGCCTACCTCACGGTCGCGCGGGTGGGCGGGGACCGGAAGGAGGCCCAGATCGGCAGCCAGCCGATCGACGACGCCTTGGACGCGCGCGAGTGGCTCGATGGCGTCGCGGTCGGCGCCCTCGGTGCCGGCTCCGACGTTCGGCTGCGGATCCGTCTGTGGAACGTTGATCGAGCGCCGATCCGCGGCATCACGACGCGCGTGTGGCCCGAGGCCGACGCGCCCGCCGACGAGACGTCCGGTTGGAAGGACGACGACGACGAGGAGGCGGCGAGCGCGGCCCCGAGCAAACAGCTCGTGGTCCAGGGCCCGGCCACGATCACCAAGGCGCGCCCGCACGGCGTCCCGGTTCGGCGCGAGCGGCCGGTCGCGACGCCGACCTACGCCGCCCCGTGTCCCACCTGCGCCTCCGCGAGCACCACCGTCGCCCTGCTCCAGTCCCGCATCGCCGAGCTCTCGGCGATGCTCGGCACCGCCCAGACCGCCGTGCGTGACGCCCAGCGCGACGCCAGGTCCGCGGAGGAGGCCGCCCGCTCCAAGGGCCGGCGCGCGAAGGAAGTAGAGACCGAGGCCACGCGACTCCGCGCCGAGAACGCGGAGCTTCTCAACGCCGTTCGTCGTCTCCGCCGCGAGAACCTCGAGCTGAACGAGGGCGCGGCGGAGATCCTCGCCGCCGCCAGTCGCTTTACCGCGTAGCCCTCATGTCCCTCCCCGCCCGCCGCCACGACGTCCCGCCAGCCCCCCAGGCCGCGCACATTACGTCAACATGGCTCCGGCACCGGGAGGTGCTCGCGCACCTGCGCGTCGACCCCAAGACCCTCCGCGCCCGCATGGCGGAGAACCCCGACCACATCGCGTCCCCGTGGATCAACGTGGGGAACGCCGGCCGCCCGGACTACCGCTGGCTGGCCGAGAAGCTGGACCCCTGGTGGATGGAGCTGAACCGATGGCGAGCCTCGACAAACGAAACGGCGAGTGGCGTGTGCGCTGGCGTGATCCCGATGGCAAGGCGCGGAGCCGGCAGTGCCCCACCAAGGCCGCCGCCCAAGCGCTCATCCGCGAGGTCGAAGACGCCTTCGCCCTCGGACGGCGATGGGAGCCTCGCGACGCTCGTCCGCAAACGGATATCCGAACGCTCCTGAAGGACTACGCCGAGGAGTGCGCGCGCGTGCTCCGTCCCGGGACCGCCGTCCGCTACGCGCTCGGGCTCGACCTCTGGCTGCGCTACCTGGACAAAGTCCACGGCAAAGGCGCGCCGTTGCCTCCGTCCATTCTCACCCGCCGCATGCTCTCGGACTGGTACGGCGACCTCAAGCACGGCGGGCTCCATGGGCGCGACCGCTCGGACGCCACTCGCCGGAAGATCGTCGAGGTCGGCCAGCTCGCGTGGAAGTGGATGTACGACAACGACGAGTCCGGCGCCGAGATCCCCGCCCCGCGCACCCTTCGCATGGCCCGCGAGGCCGCCAGCCCCACCGTCGCACCGACCTGGGCCGAGATGGACACGGTCATCGGCGCGCTCGACGGGTGGCACCAGCGCCTCGCGATTGTCCTGCGCTTCACCGGGCTCCGCTGCCAGCAGGCCATGGGCCTCCGATGGGCCGACGTCGACCTCGGCCGGGGCCGCCTCACCATCCGCGGCGAGCTGGGCAAGAGCCGCCAGGAACAGCGGGGCCGCATCGTGCCGATCTCCCCGCACCTCGTCGCGATCCTCCGCGACTGGGAGCGCGAGGACGAGTGGATGATCACCTCCAAACGCGCCAAGGCGCGCGAGCGCATGGCCCGGGCCCGCGACCTCGAGCGTGGCTGGGAGCGCTCCGGCGTCCGCAAGGAAGCCTGGGAGGGCCGCCCCCACCACGCCTTCCGCAAGGGCTTCGTCTCCGAGCTCAAGCGCGCCGGCGCCGACTCGGACGCCGTCGAGTTCCTCGTCGGCCACAGCCTCGGCCTGCGCGGGGTCTACATCGACCCGGACGCGCTGCCGCTCAAGGCCGCCGTGGAGCACATCCCGGCGGTGAGTCGCCCGGCCGCCGCCCCCGCTGACGTGCGCTTCGACGGCGACGACCAGACCACGGGCCCGATGCGCCTCATCATGATGGACGACGAGGAGCGTCGCGACCTCGGATATGCTCCGAGGCCGCGCCGCGATCCCGCGTGTCCCCCGCGTGTCCCTGCTGGACACCGGGTCGCTGGAAAGGTCCTTTCGTTGGACGCTTTCCGAAAAAATGGTGGAGGCGGCGGGAGTCGAACCCGCGTCCGAAGCCCCTTCAAGAGTCAGAGATACGTGGCCTGCCGAAAGCTCATCGGCGAGTGTCGTGATCTTTGATCACCGTCAGAGCCCCCTGTTGAGTCTTCGCTCGCCCGGCGGGTGCTCGGCCCCGGGTCTGCTGCGGATCTGAAATATGCCCAGAAGAGTTCGATCACGCTCATCCGGACACCCAGTGGTCGCTATGCCTCTGGGACCTCAACTAAGCCGCGAGGGCCTCGCTGAAGTGGTTGCTGTTGTTGGCAGCTTACATTTGGATCGATAGAGGCGACCCGCACCTTGCCACGCCCTTCGGCTATTCAGAACCCCGTCGAAACCGGTACGCCCCCGGTAGGGAAGGAGCGCCGCGGAAGCCACGACGCCGAATCCACCCCCAGCATGCTCACCGGGGGGCCATTCGTCAAGGGGGATGGCCCGGATCGCGCCGGGGCCGTGGCTCCTCAGGTTCCGCTCCCTCACCCGCAGACCTCCCCCGTCTCGCACGTCACGGCCTCGAACGTGCCCTCCACGACCTCGCCCCCCCCGAGGTCGACGCTGTAGGTCCCGGCCGTCGTGCCGTCCGAGGTGGCGCTGACGGTCACCGTCCCGCTCCGGCCCGACTCCTCGGGATCCCCGGCCTCGCGCGCGTACCAGGCCGTCCCCGAGCCCGAGTCGAAGGGGTAGGTGCCCTCGGCGAGCGGCCAGCCGACGCCCTCCCACAGGGTGATGCGGACGTGCGCGACCGACGAGAACGCCCCGTCGCACCCCGGCTCCTCCATCCCGACGATGAGGCGCACCGCGCGGCCGTCGTCCGGGGCACAGCTGGGCTCGAGGCGCGCGGCGCCGGAGGGCCCGGACAGCGCGTCGGTGTCGGTCGAGTCGGTGTCACCCGAGTCGGAGGCGGCCGAGTCGGCGCCCTCCCCCGGCGACGTGCAGGCGGCGGACAGCAGCAGGAAGGGGGCGAGCAACAACGGCACCTCCGCCACGAGTGTAGCCGGGCCGGTGGCCACGCGGCGCCCGGCAGCAAACCGCGCGTTCGTCACGAGGTGTGTCGCACGGCTGGCGTCCACGTTGAACACGTCCGGGTCATGACTACCCAAGGTACGGAGAGGCCGTGCCGCTGGATGGCTGGCCGGAGGGGAGGAGCAATGCCAACGGACAAGAAGGGACGGAGCACCGGGGACATGACGGTGCGCGAGGCCGGACGCCTCGGCGGGGAGAAGCGCCGCGAGGAGCTCGGCTCGGAGGGCTACGCCGAGATCGGGCGCAAGGGCGGGGAGACCGTCGCGCGGGAACGCGGCTCCGAATTCTTCTCGGAGATCGGGAAGAAGGGCGGGGAGACCCGCAAGGAGCAGCTCGGACACGCGGGCTACGCGGAGATCGGCCGCATGGGCGGCGAGGCGCGCAAGGAGCAGCTCGGCTCGGAGGGCTACGCGCAGATCGGCCACAAGGGCGGACAACGCGTCAAGGAGCTGATCGAAGAGGGCAAGGAAGCCGAGGGACGGAAGAAGGGCGGAAGCGGCGAAGACGAACGCTGAGCGCCCGACGCCGGCTCGCCCTCCTGCGAGCCGGGCCAACACACGGAGGAACGCATGGCCAAGGATCAAGACAAGGGGGCAACCGCGCCCAAGAGCGACGAAGATCGTGGCTCGATGACGGTCCGGGAAGCCGGGCGGATGGGCGGTGAGAAGCGCAGGGAGGAGCTCGGCTCCCAGGGGTACGCGGAGATCGGCCACAAGGGCGGCCAACGTGTACGCGAGCTCATCGAGGCCGGCAAACGCGCCGAGAGCGGCGGGGACCGAGACAAGGAGTGAGAGGACGCGGGCCCCGGCACCGTCGGGGCCCGCAGTCCGACCGCGGGCGCGCGTGGGGGCGAGCGACTACGATGGGCGCCTCGCCGGATCCGCATGCTGCCCTGGGTCACCCTCGACACGTCCGCCACCCCGGACGGCACGCCGCTCACCCTCGACCGACGCGGGGACGAGCTCGTCATCCGCGCCGGCGGGAAGGACCTCATGTCCAGCCGCATGCACGGCTCGGAAGAGGCGATGGCGGCCCTCGCACGCCCCGCTGACCGTCCGGACGCAACGATCCTCGTCGGCGGCCTCGGCATGGGCTTCACCCTCCGCGCCGCCCTCGGCGTGCTGCCCCCGGGCGGCCGCGTCACCGTCTCCGAGCTCGTGCCCGCCGTGGTCGAGTGGAACCGCGGCCCGCTCGGCCCCCTCGCCGGCCACCCCCTGGAGGACCCCCGCGCCATCCTCCGCGTGGAAGACGTGCGCGAGGTCCTCCGCACCACACCGAACAGTTGGGACAGCATCCTCCTCGACGTCGACAACGGCCCCGACGCCTTCACCCAGCCCGACAACGACGCCATCTACACCGTCAAGGGCCTCCAGCGTGCACGCATGGCCTTGCGACGCGGCGGCGTCCTCGCCGTGTGGTCCGCCTACGAGGCGCCCGAGTTCGAGAAGCGCCTGCACAAGGCCGGCTTCCGCACCGAATCGCACCGCGTCCGCGCGCGCGCCGAGGGCAAGGGGCCGCGCCACACCATCTACATCGGGCGGACCTGACCCAACACACTCGGGGCGCATGCCCCAACACAAGCGGGGCCCTCTCACGAGGGAGGGCCCCTCCCCCACTACGCGGTCGGCGCCGGCGCCGGCGTCTTCTCGGGCAGCTCGCCCGCGACGATCCCGACGGTGAGCCCCTCGACCTCGGTGGCGTAGGTCGCGGCGTCGATCCGGACCTCACCCGCGCGAGACACCGCCTGGATCGAGGCCTTCATCGCCGCGACCGTCGCCTTGAGCGTGTCGGACGCCGCCGAGAGATCGACCACGACGGCCTCGAGCGCGCGCGTCTGCGAGAGGCGCGCCTCGGTGCGGAGCTGGCGCACCGCGCGGAGGATGCCGCCGACGACGAGCATCTCGGGCACCTCGGCCGTACGTTCGGCGTCGAACTCCGGGAACTTCGTGACGTGCAACGAGACGGTACCCTCGACCGGCCGGTAGATGGCCTGGTAGAGGTCCTCCGTGGTGAACGGCACGAAGGGCGCGTACAACCCCAGGATGACGCGGAGCGCCTCCCAGAGCGTGGCGCGCGCGGACACGCGGGCCGCCTCGGTGTAGAGCTCCGGCTTCCAGAAGCGGTGCTTCACCATCTCGAGGTAGTCGTCGCAGAACGTGGCCCAGAAGAAGCGGTCCACCGACTCGCGGGCGACCGCGTAGTTGTAGGTCTCGAAGCCCTCGGACACGACGGGGACGATCTTGTTCAGCTCGGTGAGCAACCACCGATCCTCGGGCTGGCGCTCCGAGAAGGTCGGGCGCGTCGCCTCGGGATCGAAGCCCTCGATCTGCATGAGCACGAAGCGCGCGGCGTTCCAGAGCTTGACCGCCAGCTTGCGGCCGTCCTTCACGTCCTTCTCATTGAAGCGCATGTCGTGGCCGAGGTGGCTGCCCGCCGCCCAGTAGCGCAGCGCGTCCGCCCCGAACTTGTTGATCACGCCGAACGGCTCGTAGCGGTTGTAGCCGTCCTTGTCGGTGTACTTCTCGAGGTCCGACTTGCTGATCTTCTTGCCGTTCTCGTTGAGGCCCCACCCGGAGATCATGACGTCCTTCCAGGGAAGGGTGTCGAGGTGGGCGTCGCTCTTGATGAGCGTGTAGAACAGCCAGGTCCGGATGATCTCGAACGCCTGCACGCGCACGGTCATCGGGTGGAGCTCCATCCCGCCCTTCCGGCCGGGGGACTCCGCCCAGTTCGCGTTGATGAGCGGCGTCAGGGACGACGTCATCCAGGTGTCCATCACGTCGGACTCGCCGCGGAACTCGGTGCCGCCGCAGTGGGCGCACGCGGCGATCGGGCAGGCGTCCTCGACGGGATCGACGGGGAGGGAGGCCTCGTCCGCGAGGGTCGGCTCGCCGCAGCCCACGCAGTACCAGAGCGGGAACGGCACGCCGTAGAAGCGCTGGCGCGAGATGTTCCAGTCGTACTTGAGCCCCTCGATCCAGTGATCCAGGCGCACCTTCATCCACGGCGGGTTCCAGTTGATCTCCGCGCTGCGGGCGAGCATCTGCGGCTTGATGTCGAGCACGCGGATGAACCACTGGGGCGCCATGTTGAACTCGACCGGCACGCCGGAGCGCTCCGCGATCGACACGTTCTGCTCGACCGTGATCGACTTGCGGTGGAAGCCGCCCTCGACCAGGGCGACCACGATCGCGTTGCGGGCGAGCTCGGCGGTGAGGCCCGCGAAGGGCCCGGCCGCGGGCAACATCTTGCCGTCCGCGCCGATGACGAGGCGGGTGGCGAGCTTGTCGCGCTTCCACTTGCGCACGTCCTCGCCGTCACCGAAGGTGCAGACCATCATCAGGCCGGTGCCGAAGGCGGGGTCGACCGTCTCGTCCGGGAGGATGGGGACCTCGTGCCCGAAGAGCGGCACGATCGCGGTGGTGCCCTTCAGGTGAGTGTACCGGGCGTCCTCGGGGTGGTGGTAGAGCGCCACGCACGCCGGGATGAGCTCGGGACGGGTCGTCGAGATGACGAGCTCGGCGCCGTCGGCCTTGGCGGTGAAGGCGACGTCGTGCAGCTTGCCCTTGCGCGCCATCGAGTCGAGGTCGGCCTGGGCGAGGGCGGTCTCGTAGTACACGTCCCACAACACCGGCTCGTTGGAGCGGTAGACGCGCCCCTTCTTGAACAGGTCGAGGAAGGACTTCTGCGCGGTCTTGCGGCAGTGATCGTCGATCGTCGAGTAGCGGAGCGTCCAGTCCACCGACAGGCCGAGCCCGCGCCAGAGCTCCTCGTACTGGGCGGCGCCCTTGCGGGTCTCCTCCAGGCAGAGCTTGCGGAAGTCGGCGCGCGTGGTGAGGCGCTTGTTGATGTTGTACGTCTTCTCGACGTACCGCTCGGTCGGGAGCCCGTTGTCGTCGAACCCCATCGGGTAGAAGACCTTGCGGCCCTTCATGCGCTGGTAGCGGATGATGATCTCGGCCTGCGTGTACGACATCGCGTGGCCGACGTGCAGGTGCGCCGCGCTGACGTAGGGCGGCGGGGTGTCGACCGAGAAGACCTCTCCGGGGGCGTCGGGATCGTAGCGGTAGATCCCGCTCTCCTCCCAGAGGGTGCGGCAACGCGCCTCGATGGCGGGGGCGTCGTAGTCCTTGGGGATCTCGGGGAGGGTCAGGGTCGCCATGCTGCTCCGGGGCCGGGCGCCAACAGGCGGAACCGGCGTGTACGCGGGGCCGGGCCTTTATCGACCGGGCACGGCCTTGTAAAGCCGTACGCAGGGCCGCCGCGCCTCCGTCGCCAGGGAGATCCACCAGTCGAAACGCTCGGAATCGTCCATCCACCCCGAGGGTCGAAGGGGTCCTGATGGGAGGAACGCGATGCGTAGGATGTCCACGAGGTGCCAACCGACCCCGCGGTGGGGATGGCTTCTGCTGCTCGGGGGCCTGACCGCCTGCGGGAACGACTTGCCCTGGGCGAGCCCGAGCGCGGCGGCTGGCCCGATCGGAGCGGGGCGTGGTGAGGCGGGAGAGGGAACCGGACGCGAGCCCGGCGCGATCGACCCGAGGCTCGAGACGATCCAGGCGGAAGGCGCCTTCGTCCCCCGCTTCGTCGACAAGGGGTACGGCGCCGCCTGGTCCTTCAAGGGCGCCGACCTGAACGGCGACGGCACGGACGAGCTCCTCTACGGCGGCCAGTCCGTCGTCGCGGTGGGAGCGGACGAAAAGCCGCTCTGGACCTACGATCTGCCGCCCGCAAAGGCGATGCCGACGAGCGAGAAGCCGGGTGAGCGCCAGGGCTACGGCCGGCCGCCCCTCGCGGAGGACCAGGGCAAGGACAAGGACCAGGGCAAGGACAAGGCCGACGAGGCGGGGGCGCGCCTGCAGTTCTTCGGCGTGCACGTCCGCGACATGCGGGCGGCCGAGGGCGTGGTGTTCGTCCTCGACAGCGCCGATCGGGTCCACCAGCTCGACGCGAAGACCGGCGAGCTCCTCTACACGCAGGACCTCGGCAGCGAGGGCAACGCGTGCGAGCTCGCCCTCTTCGACGCCGATCGGGACGGCGTCGTGGACTACTTCCCGAGCGGCGGGAAGACCGCCTACTCCGGCAAGGACGGCAAGCCGGTGTGGGAGGCGGACGTCGACTTCACCCCGTCGATCGTCGCGTACGGCAACCTCGACGCGACGCGGGGCCGGGAGCTCCTGCTGATCGAGGGGGCCGCCGCCGAGAAGGGCGACATCTGCCCCGACGAGATGAACGCGCTCGCCGCCATGCACGACGGCATGAAGGACGCCATCGGCGAGGAGTCGAAGGAGACCAAGGCCTCGAGCGACGCGAAGGACGCCGACCCCAGCGAGGCCGGCGGCAACATCGCGGCCTACGGCGCCGGCGGCGACAAGCTCTTCGAGGCCAACGTGGACGCCAACATCACGACGGCGCTCTTCGCGGACCTCGACGGCGACCGCCAGGACGAGATCGTCCTCACCACGGAGAAGGGCCTGACGCTGCTCGACGACACGGGCAACGTCACCGCCGAGATCTCCGTCGATGGCCGCATCGACACGGTGCGCGCGGTGGACATGAACGCCGACGAGAAGAACGACCTCCTCGTCAACGCCCACGACGACCAGGGGTCCACGCTCTACGGCTACTCCGCGAAGGGGGAGGCGCTCTGGAACGCCCCGCTCGGCGCGCGCGCCTACACGGTCGAGGCGATGGACCTCGACGGCGACGGCGCGAAGGAGCTGCTCACCGGCCTCGGCTACGCCGGCGACGAGCCCGGTGTCGCCCCCACCGTCGCGTGGCGGATCGGCGCGAACGGCCCCGAGGAGCTCTGGCGCGCCGGGGGGCGCATCCCCGCGCGCGGCTACGCCAGGATCGAGGGCCAGGGCCCCGACGCGGAGCCCCGCCTCTACATCGCCGGCGGCGACGCGGTCGTGACCGGGGTCGCGCCGGACACGGGGCGCATGATCGGCACCTGGGCGGCCGGCAGCATGAACCACGACATGGCGACGGGTGACCTCGACGGCGACGGCAAGGACGAGATCATCACCGGCGACGTGTTCGGGCACCTCGTGGTGACCGGCGGCAACGGCGAGCGCATGTTCGACGCGGAGCTCGACAGCGCCGGTGCGGCGACGATCACCGGCATCGCGATCGCGGGCCCCGAGGGTGACAACCCCGGCTACTTCGTCGTGAGCGGGTACGCGTGGCGCGGCGCGGACGCCGGCATCCTCGAAGCCTACGACGCCGACGGCAACAAGCTCTTCGCGACCACCACCCAGAACGGCCTGGCGCGCGCGAAGCTCGCCGACCTGGACGGCGACGGCGCCAAGGAGATCGTGGTCGCGGACTTCACGTTCCGCCTCGACGAGGCGCGCGGCCTGGAGAACCGCGACCCGAACCGCGAGGAGCGCGGCACCCTGGAGCCGAGCGCCGGCGAGCAGTGCGGCGTCATGGCCTACGACCGCGACGGCAACGCGCTCTGGAACACGGAGGTCTCGAGCTGCGACATCGCGCAGATCGCGGTGGGCGACATCGACGGCGACGGCTCCGACGAGATCGCGTACGGCGACCTCGGCCGGGACGGCCCGTTCCACGTCGCGCTGCTCGACGGCGAGGGCAACCTCACCTGGGACATCACGTCCGACACCGACGACTCGGCGTGGCTCGAGATCATCGACGACGGCGTCGCCTACGGCGGGCGCAGCGACGACAAGGACGGCCACGTGACCGTGCTCGCCGCGCAGGACGGGAAGGAGCGCTGGCGGGCGGACCTGCGGGGCAAGGAGGCGCCCCAGCTGCCCGGCATGGAGGACTCGCCGTTCGGCGCGTTCGCCGGCTCGCTCTTCGGGCAGAAGCTCGCCGACATCAACGGCGACGGGAAGATGGACCTCGCGTTCACCACCACCGACGGCGAGGTCATGGTGATGGACGGTCAGAACGGCGACTCGCTCTTCGAGGCGAAGCTGCAGGACGCCGCGATGGAGGGCCAGGCCGACCGGCGCCCGATGGCGGGCGAGGGCAAGAAGGACGAAGGGCACGGCCAGCAGGGCCTCGTGGGCGGGCCGCTCGCCTACGTGAAGGGGACGGAGGGCCAGCCCGGCTACCTCGTGGTGACCGGCTACGACTTCGCCTACTTCGACACCCACGCCGTGGCGTTCGACCTCGACTCCGGCGAGGTGGTCGGGCAGGCGCGGCTCGACGAGCTCGTCGCGGGTGTGCAGGGCGCGTCGTGGGCGCGGGGGGAAGAGGGCGTCGTGATCGCGACGACGTTCGACACCTACGCCTTCGACCTCGCCGGCAAGCGCACTCCCCTCCCCGGCCGCGGGGAAGAGGGCTACGACCAGGGCGATCGGGAGTAGCGCCCGACCGACGGACCCGGGGCCCCGCTCGCCGCTTCGACGGCCGGCGGGGCCCCCTTCGTTCCGGCCCGCGCCCGGCGATCGTGCTAGGGATAGGGTCCGAAGAGGGAGGGGATTCCATCGTGACCGCAACCACACTCGCCGCCGTGTGGGCCGCCGTCGCCCCCGCCATCTCCACGCAGGCCGCCTTCCCTCCCCCACCCCTCGACGCGCGGGTCTGGGAGGAGGTGGCCGCAGGCAAGGTCGCGCGGCGCACGATCGCTGGCGACACCGCCACCGTCCTCGGCGTCGGCGTCCTCGACGCGACGCGGGAGGAGGCCTGGCTCTCCCTCACGGACGACCGCCTCTCCGCGGAGATCGAGAGCCTCACCGAGGTCGCCTTGCAGGGCGCCTGGGCCTCTCCCAAGCGGCTCTACCAACGCCTGGATCTCCCCTGGCCGCTCAACGATCGCCACTGGGTCATCGGCCTGACCAACAACGCGCGCCTCGCCGCCTCGGGCGTGTGGGAGCGCACCTGGACGCTCCGCACCGACCTCCTCGACGACGCCCGCGCCCGCACCGACGCCGAGCGCTTCGACGCCGCGGAGACCGTCTCCGTGAACGAGGGCGGCTGGCTCCTGGTGCCCCTCGACACGGGCGACACGCTGGCGGTCTACCAGGCACGCGCGACCCTCGGGGGCGCCATCCCCGACGGCGCGGTGGACAGCTACACCCGCTCCTCCATGACCTCCCTCTTCGAGGGCGTGGAGCGCAACGCGACGAACGTACGGCGGCGCTACGGGGCTGGTTGTACGCCACAACCCGGCGCGGACGGCGCGCCGATCCCCTGCTTCCGCTGACGCCGCGGCCTCAACCGAGTTGGAGGCCCCGCGCGCGCAGCCGCTTGAGCGCGAGCGAGAACGCCACCCGCGCCTGCTGATACGTGCGCCGTTGACAGGCGACGGACTCCGGCACATCCCCGGGGTCCCAATACACGCTTGCATTCGGAGGGTCAGGCGACCAAACCGACGAGCCGTCGGTGTAGACGTGGACGAAGCCGGACGTGTGCTTCAACAGCAGAGCGACCGCCTCCGGCTCGGCGAGTGGGTTCATCGATACTCCGGACGCACAGCATTACACGGCTGTTGGCCCGGACAAGGCCTATCGTGCGCGGAACACGTCGACGAGCACGTCACGGGGTCCCTTCGTGTTGATCATGACGCTCATCCCCACCCGCCGATGACGCGCCCTCCCCGCCCCCACGAGGGCCTGCAGCACCTGCTGTACACGCTCCATCGCGTGCCTCGCGCTGACGATGGGCTCCGCGTCACTCGGGCGGATCGCGGCCCGTGTAACCTCGTCCAGGCGCTCCCAGACTTGCATCGGCGTGTACCCTCCACCCAACGTGACGCGCGCACGCTCCCGCACGCCGACCGGCCGCAACGCGCGCAGCACGGCCTCCTCCAGCGCGCCGTCGGTCACGCGGACGCCGTCAGTACCGCGGGACGGTGGGGTCGATGCGCAGGCTCCACGCCTCGATCCCGCCGCGCATGCTCATCGTCTCGAAGCCCTCGTGCTCGAGCATCACCGCGGCGTTGATGGAGCGCACGCCGGCGTGACAGTAGACCAACACCGGGCGCGCGCGGTCGAGGTCCCCGACGTTGTCCAGCAGGTCGCCGAGTGGCATCAGCACGTCGCCGGCGATGCGGCAGTGGTCGTGCTCCCAGGGCTGGCGGCAGTCCACGAGCTGCGGCGGGTTGTCGCCCTGGAGCATCTCCCGCGCCTCCTCGACGGTCACCTGGCGCATGTCAGCGCGACCCCGTGAAGGTCCATGTCTGGTCGGTGCAATCGAAGCACCCGCTCCCCACGAAGTCGGCGGTGAAGGTGCCGTCGAAGGTGTTGGCCGAGGTGAAGGTCGCGCTGAACGCGTACACCTCGGTGCAGCTCCCGCGGACGATCTGCTCGGTGGAGAAGGTCGTCGCCGTCGAGAAGGTGCCGTCCATCGTGCCCGGCTGGGCGCCGCTCCCGAGGGCGTCCACGCTCACGTCGGGCGCCGAATCCTCGATCAACACGCGGTCGAAGTCGATCGTCACCACACCGAAGGTGCAGGAGTAGGCGATGGTGTCGTCCAGCTCCCAGGTGCCGGTGTAGTCGGACACACAGCCGTCGTCGACCTCGCCGTCGCAGTCCTCGTCGAGCGGGGTGTCGCACACCTCGGTCCCGCCCGGGAAGGCGGCGGACTGCGTGTCGTCGCAGTCGTCGCACTCGTTCCATCCGTCGGCGTCGCGGTCGACCGTGGAGTCCCCGCCGACGGAGGCGTCGGAGTCGTCACAGTCGGTGCAGGCGGAGTTGCCGTCGCCGTCGATGTCGATGTCACCCCCGTCCGGGGTGGCGGGGTCGCAGTCGTCGTCCGTGCCGTTACACGCCACCTCGACGATGCCCGGGTTGATGTCGAACAACGCGTCGGCGCAGTCGTCACAGGCGGTGTACCCGTCACCGTCGACATCGGCGCCGTCGACGGTCGCCTCGTCACAGTCGTCGTCCGTGTCGTTGCAGGCGATCTCGAGGGCGCCGGGGTTCACCGTGGCGACCGAGTCCGCGCAGTCCTCGCAGGCGGTGTAGCCGTCCGCATCGACGTCTGCGCCGTCGGGCGTCGAGGCGTCGCAATCCTCGTCCACGCCCGAGCACGCGAGCTCGGCCGCACCGGGATGGATGGCGGCGTCTGCGTCGTCACAGTCGAGGTCCGCGGCGGCATAGGTGGCCTGACAATCGGGGTTCGTCCCGTCGAAGGCGCCGTCCCCATCGACATCGAAAGGGGCGTCGACCGTCGCTTCCTGCTGCTGGACGAGGCCGTCGCACTGCGCCTGTTTGGTCACGCCGATGTCGTTGCCACACCCAAGGAGCGCCGACAGGATCAGGACCCGCATCACTCGACCTCCTCGATGTTGCCCTGCCACGCGTAGTAGCGGACCTCGAGGCCCTCCCCCGGGCCCGGGACCGCGTAGCCGTCGAGCACGATCGCGTTCTTCCCGGCGTCGTAGCGCCAGCCGTTCTCGTCGCGCTGGTACAGCAGCACGCCGCTCCGCCGGACCTCGAGGCTCGCGGGCTCCGGGACCTGCGAGAGCGCGAAGGTGTCGACCAGCCCGAGGGCGTTGAGCGCCAGCTGCTTCATCGTCTCGGAGAAGTCGTCGCGACAGATCGAGTCGACGAGGCCCCCCGAGACGTTCGCGAGGCTCAGGTAGCGCTCGCCCGGATCGGCGGCGGCGTAGGGAGACGCGCACCCCGCGGGGAGCTCCCCGACGACGGCGGAGACGCGCACGTTCCCCTGGCCCTTGAGCCCGACCAGGTGATCCTGGTAGGCGCCGACCTCTCCGGGGGAGTGGTCGTCCTCGTCCGAGAGGATCACCACCGCGAGGTCGGCGTCCCCGCGCACGAGCCCTGCGTTGTCGCCGCTGAGGAGCGGCTCGCTGGTCGCGAGTTCGAGCGCGAGCAGACCCTGCTCGTCCCGACTCCCGGTGGTCCCCACGTCGACAGCGTCCGCGAAGGCGATCGTCACGTCGTCCGCGCCCGCCGCGAGCACCGGAGCGACCAGGGCGCCGGCCTCGGCGTCGACGTTCGTGGTGGTGACGCCCACTTGCCAATCGGCCCCGAAACCGTCGAGGACGGTCACGAAGGAGCCGAGGTTGGCGACCACGTTCGCCTGCTCCTCCGACATGGTGCCGGAGTCGTCCATGACCCAGAGAAGGTCGACCGTGAGGTTGCCATCCTCCTGAACGAACACGTCCTCGCTCACGTTGCGCGCGACGTCGTAGTCGGAGCACGCGACCGTCAGGACCGCCAGCGGGAGAAGGAGCAGGTGCATCTTGGCCGGGAACCGCGGGGGCACTCGCCACCTCCGGCCGCATGATACCACTACGGGGATGCACGGTGCCCGCCTGCCTCCCTTCCGCCTCCCGCCTCTCATGTTCGGCGCCGTCCTGCTCGCCGCCTGCGGCCCCGGCGGCGGCGCGGGGGGTGCCGGGATCGACACCTCCGGGCTGTTCCCCGTGGAAGACGGTAGCTTCCTCGCCTATCGGCACCTCACCGCGGAGGCGTACGCCGATCCCGAGCAGGCCTCCGCGCTCGACCCGGACGCGCTCCTCCTCACCCGCTACGAGCGCGGCGGGGCGTGCGGGGACTGGCGGATGGAGCTCCGCCTCGGCGCCTCGTGGGACGGCGCGGCCCCCGTGGGAGCGGTGCTCTTCGAGGACGGCCTGGGCCTCGCCATCTGCGGCTTCGAGGACGAAGAGGGGGCGTTGGACGAGATCGAACCCGCTGTCCCGCTCTGGGTGACGGGCTCCGTGCTCGCGGACGGCGCCGCCAAGCAGACCAACGGTTGGACGGTCACGGCGCGGCGCGCCACGGACGTACCTACCTACTTCGGCCTCTTCCCGCAGACGGTCGCGTTCGTCCTCGAGGGAGACGGCCCGCTCGACGCCTGGGAGCTCCAGTTCGCGGACGGCTTCGGTCTCGTGGTGCTGACCACCGAGTCCTACACGGCGGACCTCGTCTACACCCGGTGAGCCCACGCCGGGGGGCGCGGGGTGGGGTGCGCGCGCCCCACCGGGGCACCGCTGTCCCACCGCAAAAAGGGGGTCCAGGGGCTTGATTCCGCAACCCGCCCGGCCCATCTCATGCTACGCTGCGCGCCGCACGGGGCCCCTTCCCCGCGCTCCGCTCCGGAGGCATGGATGCGTAAGTCGATCCTTCTCTTTCCGCTGTTCGCCCTCGCGTGCACCCCCGACTACGACCTCAACAAGTACGAGCCGGTCGATGACGGTGGGCCGCAGATCGAGGTTGATCCGACCGAGCTGTACTTCGGCACCGGTGAGGCGGGCGAGGAGATCGCGCAGGCCTTCACCATCACCAGCATCGGGGACGTGACCGCCTCCGTGACCGAGGTCCGGATCGACGGCGCCGAGTTCGCCGTGACCAGCTTCAGCGCGGGCCGGCTCGAGGTCGGCGAGTCGATGGACGTGGTGGTCACCTACACCGCCACCGGCGCCGAGGACTTCGGCGAGGCCTCCGTCGTGAGCGATGACGCGGACTCCCCCCACATCGTGACACTCAACGGCGGCGGGCTCGTGCCCGACCTCGAGATCTCCCCCTCCGAGCACAACTTCGGGTACATCGCGCTCGGCGAGTCCGCCACCCAGGACTTCGCCCTCCGCAACACCGGCGGCGCGACGCTCGAGGTCAGCTCCCTGAGCCTCTCCGAGTCCGTGTTCACCTACTCCCTCTCCGACGACCTCCCCCTCGTCATCGAGCCGGGCGACGAGCGTACCGTCACCGTCACCTTCCTGCCCGACAACAGCTCGGTCTACAGCGACCAGCTCGTGGTGAGCAGCAACGACCCCGACGGCGACGAGACCGCCACCCTCAACGGCTCTGGCGCGGGTGACCTCCCCATCGCCGTCTGCGAGGCGACGCCGAACCCCGTCGAGGCCATCCACGAGGATGCCACCTGGGTTGGAAGCGCCTCCTACGATCCCTCGGGCCTCGCGATCACCAACTACGCTTGGACCCTCGTGACGAAGCCGAGCGGCTCCTCCGCGCGCATGCCCGCCGGCACCGCCAACCGCAGCGGCTTCGTCCCCGACCTCGTCGGCACCTACGAGGCCGAGCTCGTCGTCACCAACGAGCTCGGTGACCGCTCCGAGCCCTGCACCGCGACCCTCGAGGCCATCCCGAGCGGCGACCTCTGGATCGAGATCTACTGGGTTCACGGCGGCGACGACATGGACCTCCACCTCGTCCGCCCCACCGGATCGAGCCCGAGCGGCGAGCTGATGAGCAACAACGATTGCTACTACGGCAACTGTTCGGCCTCCAGCTGGTCTTCCCTCGATTGGGGCGTCCGCGGTGACGCCGACGACGACCCCGTCCTCGACATCGACGACATCCCCGGCACCGGCCCCGAGAACATCAACATCGACGACCCCGAGGACGGCGTGTTCACGGCCTACGTTCACGACTACCCGGGCTCAGCCTACAACGGGAACAACGACGTCACGATGAACATCTACGTCGGCGGCATCCTCGCCTGGACCGAAACCCGCAACGTGAATTCCGAGGGCCTGTACGAGCCGTTCGCCGAGATCGACTGGCCGGACGGCACGGTCACCACGCTCTAAGCTCGGTTCGCCGCGAGCCACCGAAACGCCCGCTGCCCCCCGGCAGCGGGCGTTTCGCGTTCATCTGGGTCAGGCCCGCGGCACCGACGCTGACAGTGAGCCACGCCCGTCTGGGCCGGCGCCCCTACTGCCTTTGACGTAGTGGTATCCAATACATTGGACACCACTACGGCCTCGAAAACGAGGGGATGTATCGCTACCCGAGGCAGCATGGCGCAAACGAGAGTCCCACGCACCGGGCGCAAGAGAGGCCATCGAAAGTATTTAGTATCACTCTTTGAACACTTGATTTTAGGTTCTGCAAAGTGCACCCGATAACGACGCTTTTTGTGGAACAACAAAACAAGGATAGGGTACTGTGCCGCCAGAGGTTGATGTGCCTGAGAAATCCGTCCTCGCTGCCTACCGGAACCGCCTCGGGAAGGTCCCGGATCAGAAGATCGCGGACCTCGCCCAGGTGTCCCGTACCCTGGTAGTCAACTACCGGAAGAAGCTGGGCATCCCGGCCTACCAGGGCCACAAGGGCACACCTCCGGCCGTGAAGGCGGAGGCCGAACCGGCCGCCAGCCGCTCCTTCCGCGGGCGTCGCTCGGCGCTCGACCCCTACCTCGGCCGCCTCGGCCACGTCTCGGACGCCGAGATCGCGAAGCTCGCCGGCGTCACCGCCGAGAACGTCCGCACCTACCGTCAGCGCCGCCAGATCGCGCCGGCTTGGCAGGCGGACGAGGCGCCGCCCGAAGCCCGCACCGCCGCGCCGCCCCTCAAGCCCGTCGCTGTCGTCGCCCCCAAGCCAGTGGTCCTTGAGCCGGTGGTCGCAGCGCCGGCCGCCACGCCACGCTCCGCGAAGAAGCCTCGCCCCGCCGAAGTCGACGCGCCGACGGGAGTGGCATCCGTGGCCGCAGTCGCCACCGCCTTCCTCGTGATGGTCGAGACCGCTCAGGGTCCACAGAGCTACGCCATCATCGCGGAGGACATCGCCGCTGCCGCTGCGCTCGCGGCGACGCGCGTCTCCTCCCGCCACCCAGACGGCACCATCCGCGCCATCCAGCGCGTGGCCGAGCTCCTGCCCGCCTGAGCTGGGTACAGCCCGCCCCGGCGCGATGGCGCGGAGCGGGCCCGCTCCGTCAGCTGAAGAGCCGCGCCCACTCCTGGGTGAGGAGCTCCTTGGAGTCCGAGCGCATGCCGGACTCCGCGTCGAACAGGAGGATCGCCGCGGCTCGGCGGAGCTCCTCATAGGTGACGACGCGGCCCGCGCGCGGCTGCGCGACGAGCTTCTCGGTGAGCCGTTCGACCGCGGGCTCGTCCAGGTGGCCGAGGTCGCGGAGCATCTCGAGGAAGTCCCCCGCGCGGGGTTCGAGCTCGAGGTGTTGGATCGGGGAGCGACTCATTCGGTGCGGACCCTGTAGCGGCGCCCCGGTAACCGGATCACCCGCCCCGTCAATTCCAGCATTCCCAGCCGCGCCATCACGTCCGGGAACGCGAGGCCCGTCCGCGAGGCCAGGTCCTCGGGGGTGACCGCCGCGGCGAGCGCGGCCAGCAGCGGATCGACGGGCACGCCGGCCCCTGGAGGCGCCGCCGAAGTGCTGCCCGCGAGCCCTGCCACCTCGAGCAGCGTGTGCGGGCCCCGGATGACGGTGGCGCCCTGCTCGATGAGATCGAGGCAACCGACCGACGCCGGGGCCCCGAGCGGGCCCGGCAGCGCCATGACGTCGCGCCCGTAGCGCAGCGCGTGGGACGCCGTGTTCCGCGCCCCGCTCCTCTCCCCCGCCTCGACGACCGCCACCGCCCGGACGAGCCCCGCGATGATGCGGTTGCGGATCGGGAAGGTGAACGGCGTCGCGCGGCCCTCCGGCGGCAGCTCGGACACCACGCACCCGCCCTCCGCGAGCAGCCGGTCGCGCGCTCTCTGTTGCCAGGCGGGCATGGGGGCGTCCAGCCCCTGCCCGAGCACGGCCACGGTAGCGCCCCCCGCCGCGCCGTGCGCCGCGAGGTCGATGCCCGCGGCCAGCCCCGAGACGACCACCCCTCCGGCGGCCACCACGGCCCCGGAGAGGCGCGCGGCCCACTCGCGGCCATACGCGGTGCACGCGCGTGCCCCCACGATGCCGACGGTCACGCGCGCGAGGAGCGCGGCGTCCCCCTCGACCGCGAGCGCCACCGGCCCGCAGGGGAGGTCCACGAGCGACGAGGGCCACTCGAGGTCCCCCGCGTGTACGAAGCGCACGCCGGGGCGCGCCGTGCGCCACGCCGCGGCCCCCAGCACGCGCTCGGCGTCCCGCTCGGACAGCCCCGCGGAGCGCAGCTCCCCGTAGAGCGCGCTCGCGCCGAGCGCGCCCCCCGCCCCGAACAGCGAGACGCGCGGGCGCTCGGCCCAGGCGCGCACAACCGGCCAAAGGTCCAACCGCACGGAGAGTGCTGCCAGCCCGGGCCACGGAGTTTCCAACGATGTCATGACCTCGACTCCCTTGCGGGAGGTGCGGCCGGGGTCCGCGCAGGTGTAGTCACCGCGCGGAGCAGGACAAGCCGCTACTCGGCGTTCGGGGTCATCACGAGGCGCTGTCCGACCTGAACGTCCCGCGACGCGTCCACCACGACGGCTGTGGCGACCTCGGCGTCCGCGCGCACGATCACCACGCGACCGACAACGCGCTCGGGGAGGCGGGGATCGTCCTTGGCGTCGGGGTGCATACCGTCGCGCCGCTCGACCATGAACAGCGAAGAGCCGACATCAACGCCGTCATCCGTGCCGCGGTTGAGGAACACGGTCTCGCCCGTGGAGGCGAGGCGCTGCTCGGTCGTGAGGCGCGCGATGATCTTGGCGTCCACGTCGCCCTGGGGCGAGGCGACGTCGACCTGGAGGTCCACGTCGACCGGCGTGCCGACGAGGTCGCCGCGCTCGATCTCCGACCAGACGTCCCGGATCGTCGCGGTGGCGATGTCGTCGTCCACCCGGAGCACCTGGGCCACGCCCAGCACGCGGTAGACATGACCGACGGGGCCGTCGTCGCCGCGGACCTTGCCGGGCTGCCGGCGGTACAGGGCGAGCAAGCTTCCGCACTCGACGTCGGAGTCGTCCGAGAGGTCGAGGTACACGATGGCGCCCTCGCCGATCTCGCGCCCGACCACCTCCGAGCCGTAAACCTTGCCGCGGATCTCAAGCGTGTCGTCGTCCGCGAGCACGCCGGGCGCGGAGAGCTTCACGCCCTCGTACCGCCGCTCGTACAGGCTCGGGAAGTCGCACGCGGCCTCGGACGAGGACTCCACGGCCTTGGGCGGCGTGTAGCCGTCGGCCTGCGCGCCCTTGTCGTCCAGCCCGGCGGAGGGCGGGTTCAGCGCGTCCCCGAGGCGGAAGTAGATCTTGTTCCCCGGGTAGATCCAGTGCGGGTTGGTGATGTACTCGTTCACCGACCAGAGCTCCGGCCACACGTAAGCGTCACCGAGGAACCGCGTGGAGATGTCCCACAGCGTGTCCCCGTTCTGGATCACGTAGAAGTCCGGCGCGCCTGGGGCGCCCCCCATGCTGGTGGTCCCTTCCTGGGCCATCGCGACCGACATCGACAGGCTCAACCACCCGACCAGCATCTACGTGCTCCTGCAGCCGCGCAAGGATCCGCTGACGAGGCTCTCCTGTCAAGCCGGGCACCGGTTTCCGCCGGGGAAAGGCAACTCAGGGCGCGCGGATGACCGAGGCCTCGGCGGCGCCCGCCTTGCTCGCGACGCCCGCGACGCTCGCCGCGGCGCCCTCCTTGCTGGAGTAGCCACCGACACGCACGCGCCAGACCCAGGCCCCGTCAACGAGCGCGACCACCTTGTACGCCGATAGTTCGGCGGCACGGAGGGTCTCCACGTAGCGGTCGGCGTCCGCCTCCACCCCGAGCTCGCCGACCTGGATGGCCCAGCCCGAGGTGGGGATGTCCGCGGAGGCCGCGGGCACGGCGGCCGTGCTCCCCGTGAGCGCGACGGCGCCGGGGCGCGCCTCGGAGGGGAACGGGTTCGGCGGGGGCGGCGGCGCCGCGACGACGGGCGGGTCACCGGGCACGGCCCCCTCCACCGCGACGGGCGGCTCGACCTTCTCGTCGGCCCGGGGCAGTTCGGCCGGAAACCCCATCGGCGCGCTGCCCGCGGTCGCGTGCTCCACGCCCGCCAGGAGGACCTCGAGATCGCCCCGGGCGACCTCGTCGGGCACGAACTTCGCGACCGGGGGAGGCGGCGGCGCGACCACCTTGCCACGCCCGGTCTGGTACCCCACGAAGTACGCCAGGAACGCCATCGACAGCGACAGCACCCCGAGCGCGTAGAGGTGATTGCGGGTCAGGGGAAGCTGGTTGTTGGCCCGCGGGCGCGTGTCCTGCATCCACCTCTTCTAACCAGTCGCGGTCAAGCCTGGACGGGTCAAGAGGCGTCGTGCCCGTTCATGGGGAGGATCCAGACGTTCACGCTGGAGACGTGCGCCTCGGCCGTGAGCTCGATGTCGGAGCGGATGGTGTCCAGCCGCGCGCGGAGCTGCCGCGCCTCGTTCCCGACCACGGTGATCGCCACCACCGCGGCGTCGTGCGCCTCGAGGTGACCGACCTCCGCGAACGCGGCCCGGTGACGCACGGTCACCCGGTCGCGCAGAGACGCAACGACCCGGCGCCGGTCCTTGAGGGACCGACTGCCGGGGATGCGGAGCACCAGGCGAAGCACCCCAACCAGCAGCGACTCGTCGGGCGCCGGGAGGTACATCATCATGGGCTAGACCGGGCGGGCGACCTCGACCCGCGTGTAGAGGGCGATCTTGTCGCCTTCCTGGATGTCGTTCGCGCCGTCGACGCCGATACCGCACTCGAAGCCCTTCTCGACTTCGCGCACGTCTTCCTTGAAGCGCTTGAGGCTCGTGACCTTACCCTCGGCGATCTGCTTCCCGTTGCGGAACACCTTGGCGGCGGCGCCACGGTTGACCTTGCCGTCCAGGACCATGCAGCCGGCGATGACGCCGAGCTTCGGGATCTTGAAGAGGGCGCGGACCTCGGCTTCGCCGACCTTCTGCTCTTCGTAGATCGGCGCGAGGAGGCCCTGCATGCGGGCCTTGATGTCGTCGATCACGTTGTAGATGATCTCGAACTTCTTGATCTCGACGCCGTACTGGTCGGCCGCCTGGCGCGCCTTCACGTCGGACTTCACGTCGAACGCGATGATGAGCCCGCTGTCCGGAGCCGCGAGGTTCACGTCAGACTCGTTGACCGGGCCGATCGCAGAGTGGAGGATCTTCAGCGTCGTACCGGCGACCACCAGCCCCTCGAGCGCGCCCTTGAGCGCTTCGAGCGAACCGCTCACGTCGGCCTTGAGGACGATCTTGAGGACCTCGGGGGCCTCGCCACCGTTCTTGTAGAGATCCTCGAGCGTGAGGCGAGCGCGCTGGTTGTTGGCAACGTGCGCGCTCTTGAGCGCGCTACGGTGCTCGACGAGGGCGCGCGCATCCTTCTCGGTCTCGACGACGGCGAACTCGTCGCCCGCGTTCGGAACGTCCTGCAGGCCGAAGATCTCGACCGGCGTGGAGGGACCCGCTTCCTTGAGCTTCTGCCCGCGATCGTCCGACATGGAGCGCACGCGGCCCCAGGTCGAGCCGATGACGATGGTGTCGCCCTGCTTGAGCGTACCCGTCTGGACGAGGAGCGAGGCGACGGCGCCGCGGCCGACCTCGAGGCGAGACTCGAGCACCACGCCCTCGGCATGACGATCGGGGTTCGCGCGGAGGTCCGCGACTTCGGCGACGACGAGGATGTTGTCGAGGAGGTCGTTGACGCCCGTGCCCTTGAGCGCGGACACCGGCACGAAGATCGTGTCGCCGCCGTACTCTTCGGAGACGAGCCCGTGCTCCATGAGCTGACGGGTGACGCGCTCGGGCTGGACGCCCGGCTTGTCCATCTTGTTGACCGCGACCATGATCGGGACGCCAGAGGCCTTGGCGTGGCTGATGGCCTCGATCGTCTGGGGCATCACGCCGTCGTCGGCGGCGACGACGAGGATGATGATGTCCGTGGCCTTGGCGCCGCGGGCGCGCATCGCGCTGAACGCGGCGTGGCCCGGGGTGTCGATGAAGGTGATGGGGCTGTCCCCACGCTTCACGGTGTAGGCGCCGATGTGCTGGGTGATGCCGCCGGCCTCGCCCGCCGCGACCTTGGCCTTGCGGATGGTGTCGAGGAGGGTGGTCTTGCCGTGGTCGACGTGGCCCATGATCGTGACGACCGGCGCACGGTTCGGCAGATCGGAGCCCTCTTCCTCTTCGTCGAAGAGGTGCTCGGACTCGTTGAACGCGATGTTGACGACTTCGTGCCCGAGCTCCGACGCGAGGAGGGAGGCGGTGTCGAAGTCGATCGTCTGGTTCACGGTCGCGGGCTGGCCCATCGACATGAGGAGCTTGATGAGCTCGGCCGCCTTGACGCCCATCTCGTGGGCGAGGTTGGCGACGGTGATCTCGCCTTCGATGCGGACGCGGTGCTTGACGGTCTGCACCGGGCGAACCGAGCGCATGTCCTTGCCACCGCGGCCCTTCGGCTTGCGGGAGCGGGAGTCCGGCATCGGAACGTGCTCGCTGCGCCGGGCGTTCGGACCCTTCTTGGGGCGGCGATCGTCGGAGGCGGGAGCCGGAGCGCCCGCATCGACGCGGCCGGGACCGGGAGCGCCGGGACGGCGATCCGCGCCGGGACCCCAGCTGCGGGTACCGGCGGCTGCCTGCTCACGGGCGCGGCGACGAGCGCCGGTCGGGTCGGTGGGGTCGTAGCCCGCGGGCAACGACACGACCGCGCGGCCGAGCCCGGGGAGGATGGGGGTGTCCGGAAGGCGACCCATCGCGGCGCGTGCGGCCGCCGTACCCACGGGCGCGGCGGACGGGAGGCGACCGTAGCCACCCGGGCGGTCGATGATGACCGCGCGCTCGAGCGTGGGCTCGGCGCGGGGAGGGGGCTCGACGGGCGCCGGGGCGACTTCCGCGGCGGCCGGCTCCACCGGAGCGGTGGGCTCGACGCGCGCTTCGACCGGCGCGCCTTCCACCGTGGCGTGGACGACGGCCGGCTCGGGAGCCGCCTCGACGTGCACGACCTGGGCGGCGACCGGAGCGGAACGCTCGGGCGGGGCGGCCTCGACCATCTCGGCGACGGGCGCCTCGACAACCTGGGCCTGCGGCGCCGCCACTTCGGGCTCGACGGCGGCCGGAGCGACCGGGTTCCGGTTCGGCAGCGGGACCGGCGTACCGCGCGGCGGGAGGCCGCTCGGCGCCGAGGGGCGCGCAGAGGAGGAGGGCGCGGCGGCCTGCGGGGCCGGGGCCACGACCGCCGGGCGCACCGGTGCCGACGTCGGGGCAGGGGCCGCTGCACGCGGCGCCGGCTCTTCACGCGCGGGACCCGGCCGACGAATGACGGTGCCGGGTGCGCGCACCGGCGGAGGGGGCGGTTCGGGGGTCTGCGTCCTGCGACGCACGACACCCTGACCCACCCGCGTCTCGCTCGCCTTCGGGTCAGCGGCCTTCTGCTGCGGCTCAGGGGCCCGCTGCGCCGGCTTAGCGCCGGGGCCGGTTCTCTCGAGGCGATCCATCAGATCTTTCGTCGACATTCAGTACCTTGTAGGAACGGGCTCGCAACCCGCAGAGGATACGCACGCATCCCGGTTCAGCCGGAGAAAAGCCCCGACCCATCGCGGCGACGGGGCGCGCGCTCCGCCTCGCTCGAAAGGGCCCGACGCCGCGGCCGGTCCTCGCCGGGCCCCCTAACGCAGGTCCTGCATCCTCCGCAACTGCTCCGCGAGCGCGCGCGTCACCGCCGCCCCGCGTAAACCCACGATCGCACGAGGACCCTTACCGATCCGACGCCCGAGGGCTTCGCGATCCCAGGGGAGAGTCCAGATCGGAAGATCGCGATCGCCGCGCACGGCGTCGACGCTGGAGGGGGATGCATCGCTCGCGACGGCGAGCCCGACGACCTCTCCTGCGCGCACCGCGGCGGTGGCCTGATCGCCTCCGCTCGCGAGGGCACCGGAGCGCGCGGCGAGCGAGAGGAGCTCGCCCGCCGTTCGTTCGTTCGCGGCGCGCACCCGGTCGAGGAGCCCGGCGGTGTCGCAGGTCTCGACGTGGAGCATGCGCGCGAGCAGGCCGGGCTTCGCCTCGGCGGTCGCGATCACGTCCTTGCGCGGCATGAGCCACGCGCCGCGCCCACCCAGGCGCGCACCGTAATCGACCTCGATCCGCCCATCCGGGCCGACGAGGACGCGCACGAGCGCCTCCGGGGGGCCCGACTCGCGGGTCACCACGCAGGTACGCACCGGCCCCTCCCCCGGCGGGGGAGGAGGGCGCTTGGGACGCTTAGATTTCGTCGGCACTCGGCGGCAGCTCCGCCGCGGCCTTACGCCGATCGGCCTCTTCGAGGATGAGGCCCTCGAGCGCGCGCTCGCCAGCGGCGATCACAACGTCCGCCTCGGCCTCCTCGAGGTTGAGGATGCCCGCGAGCTCGTAGGGCTCGGCGTCCGCCACCTCGCGGCAGCTCCGGAAGCCGTGGCGGATGAGGGTCTCCACCTGGTCCGGCGAGAGCGCCTCGACCCGGGAGAGCTCGTCGCGCGCCTGATCGTTCATCTCCGAGTGCTTGGACTCGCTGAAGATGTCGATGCGCCAGCCGGTGAGCTGGGCGGCGAGCCGCACGTTCTGCCCGCGACGGCCGATGGCCTTGGAGAGCTGATCGTCGGGCACCACCAGCTCCATCGCGTGCGCATGCTCGTCGATGTAGACGCGCGAGACGCTCGCCGGGGCGATGGCGTGCACGATGAAGCGCGCCGGGTCCGGGTGGTAGGGGATGATGTCGATGGCTTCGCCGCGGAGCTCGCCGACGACGGCCTGGACACGGCTGCCCTTCATGCCGACGCAGGCGCCCACGGGATCCACGTCACCGTCCACCGAGCTGACCGCGATCTTGGCGCGGAAGCCGGGCTCGCGGGCGCAGGCCTCGATGCGGACGATCCCTTCCGCGACCTCCGGGACCTCGAGCTCGAAGAGCTTCATGAGGAGGCCGGGATGCGTGCGGGAGAGCACGACCTGGGGGGTCTTGGTGGCGCGGGTGATGTCCACCACGTACGCCTGGATGCGGTCACCCTGGCGGTAGGTCTCCGTGGCCACCTGCTCGCGCTTGGGGAGGATCGCCTCGGCGCGGCCGAGGTCGACGATGATGTTCCCCTTCTCGAAGCGGCGGACGATGCCGGTGATGATCTCGCCCTTCCGGTCCTTGAACTCGGAGAAGGTCATCTCGCGCTCGGCGTCGCGGATCTTCTGGATGATCACCTGCTTCGCCGTCTGCGCGGCGATGCGGCCCAGGCCCTCGATGTCGAGCTTGATGCCGAGGCTGTCGCCGATCTCGCACTCGGAGTCCAGCTTGCGGGCGCTGGCGAGGTCGATCTCGATGTCGTCGTCCTCGACCTCCTCGGAGACCGTGCGGAACTCAAACAGCTCGACTTCGCCGAGCTCATCGTTCCACTGGGCCTCGAAGTCCTTCTGCATGCCGTACTTCTTGCGGCCGGCCGCCACCATCGCCTGCTCGAGGACCTCGATCAGAGAGTCCTTGGGGATGTTCTTCTCGCGGGCGACCGCTTCGAGGTCGCGTGCAAGTTCGCTGATCATGGCGTTTCTCCTTCGGCATCGGATTCAACGGGATGCAGGCCCTGCCCAAGGCGGGCGAACTGGTCCAAATCCAGGACGAGATTGGCGCGCTCGATGTCGTCGAGCGGGAGGATGCGCTCCCCCTCGCCCTCGACGTTCACGCGTACCTGCCCATCGGACGCGCCGAGCAGGCGCACCTTGAGCCGGCGACGTCCATCCATCCCGTACAGCTTGATCCGCGCCTCGCATCCGGCGAAGTACGCGAAGTCCTTCTCGCGCTGGAGCGGACGCTCCATCCCCGGCGTGGACACCTCGAGGTCGTAGGCGCTCGGGATGAGGTCGTCGGCGTCGAGCACCGGCGAGAGCGCCCGCGAGACCTTCGTACAGTCCGAGATCGTCGCGCCCCCGACCTTGTCGATGGAGACGCGGAGCACCCGCTTGCCAGCGAGCCCGCCCACGAGCTCGATCGCCACGAGGTCGCAGCCCTGGCGTTCGGCCACGGGTTCGATCAGGGCGCGGAGCGTGTCGATGACGGTGCGGAGCTGCGACATGGAGACGGGCCGAGGGGGTGAAGTGTGCCGAGAGGAGCCGACGGCAGGCAAAAAAAAGAGCGCCCGGGGGGACGCTCCATGGGAAGGGAGGTTGGGAGACCCGGATAATCGTCCGGCGTCCCCGGCGCAAGCGGGGTGACCGTCCGTGACCGACTTCAGGCGCATTCCGCCCGCCCGGTCGGTTCCCCAAAACCGAACCCGGCCGCCTACTTCCCGAGCTGGGTCTTGGCTTCCTTCGCGGCTTTGCTCTTGGGATAGCGCTGGATCACGTCCGTCCAGAACAGCTTCGCGTTGTCCTTGTCGCCGAGGGCCGCGAAGCACTCCCCGATGCGGAGGACGGACCACGGAGCCCAGGTGCTCTGCGGGTACTTGTCGGACACGACGAGGAACGCGGCGGCGGCCGCCTTGTAGTCGGCCTCGTTCTGCCAGGACTCGGCCACGCGGTAGTGGGCCTCGGCGACGCGGTCGCTGGTGGGGTTGTCCTGGATGAAGCGCTTGGCGATCGCCCGCGCCACGCCGCCGTTGCCGTCCTCGAGGTTCTTGCCGATGAGGGCGAACACTTCCTCCGGCGTGGACGCGACGGGAGGCTCGGGGTCGGTGGTGGGGCCGGTGGGGCCGGTGGGGGTCGTCGGGGGGGCGACGATGCCGCCGGTCGAGGGATCCCGCGCGGGCGGCGGGGGCACCTTCACGCCGAGCGACTTCTCGAGCTGGCCGATGCGGGACTCGACGTAGGACATCCGGTAGTCGGAGTCCTGCTGGTAGCCGATGCCGGCCTGCTCGTAGGTGCCGTACTCGTGCTGGAGCACCTCGAAGTCGCCGCGGATCCGCGCGACCTCCTGACGGAGCTGCTCCATCGTCTCCATCTTGAGGATCTCCTCCTGGCCGCGGGCGCGCGTGACCTCTTCCATCTGGCCGACGCGACGCGACATGTCCTCGGAGACGACCTCGAGCTCACGGACGCGGCGCCCGTGATCGGCGAGCTCCCGCCGCATCGTGTCGGTGGCCGACTGCCCGGTGCGGTCGAGCACGCAGGCGAGGAGAAGGGGGGCGAGGAACACGGTCACTCCCGGACGAGGATCTCGACGCGACGGTTCCTGGCGTGGGCGGACTCGGTGCCGGACCGGTCGATCAGGCGCTCCTCCCCGTAGGAGACCGTGCGCAGGCGTGCGGGCGTCACCCCGAGGCCCACGAGGTAACGCTGGACGGCGTCAGCGCGACGCTGCCCGAGCGCGATGTTGTACTCGGTGGTGCCGCGCTCGTCGCAGTGGCCCTCGATCCGCACGGTGGCGGTGCCCTCGCGCAGGCAGGGGGCAAGGCGGTCGAGCTCGGCGCGAGTGCTGGACGCGAGCACGGAGCTGTCGAGGTCAAAAGCCAGGGTCACCGAGGCACAACCCGCGGTGGAAGCCGCACCTTCCGTGAGCGTGAGGCCCTTCCGCAAGGTGGCCTTGGTGCCGTCCGGGTTGGTGACGATCACGTCGTAGCTGCCGATGGGCATCGCGGGGACGCCGACCCGGAGCGAGTTCTCGTCGACGAAGCGGACGGTCGTGGCGGCGGCGCCGCTGAAGCTGACCTTGGCGCCGCTCTCGAAGCCGCTGCCGAAGATCTCCGCGTCCAGCGCACGATCCGCCGGCGCCTGGGCCGGGTCGATCGCAGCCACCTGGAGGCGGACGCTCGGCGGGTTCATATCGGTGGGAGTGTCGGTGTCGTCCAGCGGCTTCTTCGGCACGCAGCCGCCGAAGACGAGCGGGAGCAGGAGCAGCGAGGCGAGGAGCGCGCTTCGACCAACAGACATGGACTACCCGAGGCGCGCTCTTTAGAGCCTCGTCCGGTCGCTGTCAACGGTGGCCACCCGGGACGACTCGCCGCCGGACGCGTCGACGGCGTCGCATCCCGCGGGCCGAAGCCGGCGCCGATGGTTACCGACCCAGAGGCCCCCGTCCGGGCGCCCCCCTCCCCCGGAGCCTCGTGTACGGGCGTCCCGTCCCAGCAGCCGCCCTCGCCGCCGCGCTCCTCGGCGCACTCGCCGTCGCCACCCTCGGGGATCCGCGGGCGCACGCCCTCCCGTTCGTCGCCATCGTGCTCGCGTGGGGAGGGATCGTGGCGCTCACCGCGCCGGACCTCCCCTCCCCTGCGCGCGTCGTCATCGCGGCGGTGCTCGTGCGCCTGCCGCTCCTCCTGGTGACGCCGACGCTCTCGGACGACGTGTGGCGCTACGTGTGGGAGGGCGAGGTGTGGCGGGCGGGCCACAACCCCTTCGTCTCGGCGCCGGACGCGCCGGAGCTCGCCGCGCTGCGGGACGCGGTGTGGGCGAACGTCAACCACCGCCACGTCCCCAGTATCTACCCGCCGATCGCGCAGCTGCTCTTCGTGCTCCTCTCGGGCGGGGGCGTGCTCGCGTGGCGGCTGCTGGCCAGCGCCTGCGACGTCGGGACCGCATGGATGCTCGCGCGGGAGCGCCCCACCGCGGGCTGGTTGTGGGCGCTCCTCCCGCTCCCCGCGTTGGAGGCCGCGGTGAGCGGGCACCTCGAGGGCATCGGCGTCGCCTGCCTCGTCGCGGCCGTCGTGAGCCGCCGCCCCCTCGCCGCGGGCGCCTGGGCGTGGGCCGGCGCGATGGTGAAGCTGCTCCCCGGGGTGCTCCTCGTCCTCGACCGGCCGCGCCGCTGGCCCTTCTGGGGGCTCCTGACCCTCGCGGTCACCCTCCCCTTCGTCCGCGTGGACGGCTTCGAGACCTACCGCGCATCCTGGGCGTTCAACGGGTCGCTCCACCCCCTCGCGGAGGCCGTAGCGGGGCCCGGGGCGCGCACGGCCCTCCAGGTCGTCGGGGCCGCGGTCGTCGCCGGGATCCTGCTCCGAAGTCGAGACCGCGCGCGCGTCGCGCTCTGGACCACGGGCGCGTTCGTGATCCTCTCGCCGACCGTCCACCCCTGGTACGTGGCGTGGCCGCTCGCCGCCGCGCTGCTGAACGGGTCGCGCGCCTGGATCGTGCTCGCGGTCACCGCGCCCGGAGCGTACGTCGTGCTCTCCACCTACGATCCCGCCACCTCCGCGTGGACCGAGTGGGTGGGGACGCGTATCCTCGTATACACTCCGTTCTACCTCGCGCTTCTCGCTGAAGGGTGGGCCCGCCTCACGCGGCCGGGCCCCGCCGCCCTGTAGGCGCCGCCGCGCCCACGATAGGCCTGCGCCATGACGCTCGCCGACGCGCTCCTGGCCTCCCCTCCCCCGTCCGGCGGGCGCGTCCGCATCGCGGTCCCCGACGGCACGCGGCCGCTCGACGTGAACGCGGCCCTCCACGCGTTGCGTCCCTGGGTCGCCGGGGACGTGCGTGCGGTGGTCGGCCTCGGGCTCCACCGCGCGATGCGGGCCGACGAGCTGCCCGGCAGCCCCTTCCCGCTCCACCAGCACGACCCCGACGACACCGTCCCCACCGCGATCGTGGACGGGATCCCCGGCGGCATCTCGCGCGCCGTGGCCGACGCCGACGTGCTGCTCGGCGTCGGCATCGTCGAGCTGCATCAGTACGCCGGGTTCTCGGGGGGCCACAAGGCCGTCGCCGTCGGGCTCGGCGCGCGCGCGACCATCGACGCCCTGCACCATCGCGACCGGGTCACCGCGCCCGGCGTGCGCCTCGGTCGCCTCGAGGGGAACCCCTTCCGCGCCGCGATCGACGGGCTCGGCGAGGCCGCCGGGTGCCGCTGGGTGCTGCTGCTCGCTGGGGGGCGGTGGTTCGCCGGCGAGCCCCGCGCCACGCTCGCGCGCGCCGCCGCTTCGCTGGACTGCTGGTTGGACGTGCCGCGCCGCCACCCCGCCGCGATCCTGCGCGTTCCGACAAAGAAGGCGGTGAACTTCTACCAGGCGAGCCGCGCCGCGACCTACCTCGGCCTCTCGGACGACCCGCCGCTCGTCGCCGGCGCCACGCTCTACCTCGACGCCGCGTGCCCCGAGGGCATGGGCGAGGGCGACGGAGAGCGGGCGTTCGCGGCCGTGCTCGCGGCGGGCCGGGCTCCGTGGGGCGCGCTCCTCGACGGGGACGCACCCGTGGGCGGCGGCACCCAGCGCGCGGTCATGATCGCCGCCACGCTGCGGCGCCACCCGCTCGTGGTCACCGGCGTGCGCGATCCCGCCCCCCTCCGCGCGTGCGGCATCGACGCCACGTCGGAGGCGGCGGAAGCGCTCGCGCCTGCGGACAGCCTGGTCGTCACCGACCCGTTCGCCCGGTTGCCGCGCTACGCGCCCTGAGGCCCCGGGAGCTCGCGGGGATCGAGCGAGGGCGGCACCTTGTCGTCGGGATGCGCGCGCACCTGGAACGTGTGGATGCAGCGCCGGCAGCGGTACTGGATGACCACTTCGGGGCGGCGCTCGAAGCCCACCGGGTCGAGCACGCCCCCGCAGCCGGCGGCGCGGTCTCCCGGGATCACGTCGACGTGGAGGCCGCGGAGGCAGCGCGGGCAGTGGTCGCGCACCGGCGCCCCGCCCGGCGGGACCGCGGCGCCGCAGTGGGCGCAGGTGAACGCTTCGTCGCGGTGGATGGGATTCTTGCGCACCTGCGCGTCGTCCGAGCGGCCGAGCGCGGCGCGTACGAGGCGCTTGACCGACATCTCCGGCTCGACCTCCACGCCGCGGGCGGTCACGAACGCGACGAGCTCGGCCCGCAGGGGGTCGTCGCGCTCCACGGCCTCGGCGAAGCCCTTGATGTCGCCCCGGGTGCGTACGGCGGCCAGGCGCGTAGAGAGGGGGATCACGCCGCCGACGCCTCGACGACGGGGCCCTGCGCCCCGGCCGCGCGCGCGTCCCAGACGTACCAGAGCGCCATCACGACAGAGTAGGCCGCGAGCCCCCACGCGAGGTAGCCGACGAGGAATACGCGGTGCTCGGCGTGCACGGTCTCCGACCAGTTGCAGAACGCCTCGAGCCCAAGGAGCCAGCCGAGGCCGAAGGCGTGCTTCGGTTTCCGGAGGTCGGAGGCGTGCAGCACGATGAGCGTGATGCGCGCGACGTAGTAGTAGTAGCTGGCCGTCGTGAGCAGGAAGAACGGGAGGAACCCGAAGGCGTAGGCCTCGTCGTCGCGGGCGCGGCGCAGGCCCCAGCCGAGGACGAGGAGCACCACGGCCGCGATGCCGAAGCGGAGGGGCTTCTGGTCCTCGACCTCCTTCTTCATCGCCTTGGTGATGGCCTTGGGCAGCAGATCCCCCTCGAAGGGGATGGCCAACGCGAGGCCGATGCGACGCGAGGAGAGCTGCTCGGAGCTGTTGTGGTCCTCCATGTTCTCGAAGTGGGTGCGGACGGGCTCCATGCCGAGGGTGGCGATCGCGGCGCCCTGGAGCACCGCCACGCCGACGAGGAAGCCGCCGAGCATCACGAGTAGCTGGCGATGGAAGACGCGCTCTCCGCGCTTGGGGTGGAGGAGGCCGAAGAGGCCCTTCGCGCCAGGGCCGTACATCCACATCGCGGGGAAGAGCCGCAGGGTCGCCGACCACGCGGTCATCACGCCGGCCCAGAAGGGGTACCCGCGCTTGAGGAGCGCCATGCCGCCGAGGAGGGCCGCGATGTAATCGTATCGGAGGAACGCCCAGGAATAGGTCGGCCACCGCCCGGAGTAGCTGACGAACAGGAAGAACGCGCCCCACGCCGCCGCGGGCCAGCCGTAGGCCCATCCGATCGCGGCGAGGCCGCCGGTCAGCAGCACGATGTCGATCTGGCAGAGCCACTTGACGGACTCGACCGGCGCAAGCGACGCGATCGGCCGGGCGATCATGGTCCAGACGGTCGTGCCGTTGAAGCCGTGGTCCTGGAGGAGCTGCCGCCAGAGCTCGTCGTTCAGGCCCTTGATGTTCCGCTGGATGTACGTCGCGTCCTTGCGGAACTGCACCCAGGACTCCGGCGTGAACTTCTCGGCCTTGACCACCTGCCCGCGCGCGAGACCGTGCTCGATGGGGCGCATGGCGTGGCCGGCGTCGTCCTGCGCCATGTACTTGCTGCCCTCGTCGTAGTACGGGCCGTTCGCCTCGTGATCCGCGAGGATCAAGCAGGGGTAGAGGTCGTAGTAGCCGAGCTCGTCGAAGTAGCGGGCGTTGACGTAGTAGTGGAGGAGGTCGTAGGTGTCGACCTGCTCGAAGGGGACCTTGGGGCCCCAACGCGCGTAGTTGAGCCCCGCGATCACGGTGAGCACGACGAGCAGGCCGCGCGCGGCCCTGGCTGGCAGGAAACGCCAGGCCAACGCCAGGGATACGCCGCCTAGCGCGATCCAGATCTTGTAGCCCTCGGAGACCCCGCGCGAGATGTCCATCTACTTTCCGATGACCGGTGCTTCGACCGGGCTGACGAGGGGCAACGGGGCGCGGCGGAGGATGTCCCTCAGCCCGGCGAGGCCCGTCCACGCGAAACCCCCGCCGAAGAGGAGGAGGAACGGGAGGCTCCCCCACACGCCCTCGGACGCGGCCCACCCCGCGGTGCCGAGGTGGAGGGCGGCGAGGGCGAGCTCGAAGGGGACGGGCGCGGACGCCGAGCTTCCGTAACTTCCTGGGCCACCGCCGGTTTTCGGCGTACGGACGAACGCGGTGCGGTGCCCGACCAGGGCCTCGACCACCGCGAACGTCTGATTGACCGCCATGCCGATCCCGAGGAGCGTGGCCGCCGGGAGGGCCGCGAGCCGGCGGGGGGCCGCCACCGCGTAGAAGAGGAGGTTCGCGCCAGTGGAGACGAGGAAGACCGGGAGGTACACCCAGGCGCTGGCCGTGCCCGCGCCCCCGAGGAGGACGAGCGGCGGGAAGACCAGGGCCAACGCCAGCGCGACCGGCCACGCGAAGTTCGCCCAGAGGTGGAAGGAGGCCTCGATGCGCGTCGCCACCGGAATGTCCGCCGCCCGCCAGATCCGGGCGCTGAGCTTGCGCGCGACCTCGACCGAGCCCTTGGCCCATCGGTGCTGCTGGCCGCGGAAGGCCGCCAGGGACTCGGGGACCTCGGCCGGGACGACATGGTCGAGTACGTACACGAAGCGCCAGCCGCCGAGCTGGGCGCGGTAGGAGAGGTCGAGGTCCTCCGTGAGGGTGTCGTGCTGCCAGCCGCCGGCGGCGGCGATGCACGCGCGCCGCCACACGCCGGCGGTGCCGTTGAAGTTGAACCACCGGCCGCTGCGGTTGCGCGCGGTGTGCTCGATGACGAAGTGGCCGTCGAGCAGGGTGGCCTGCGCCGCGGTGAGCGCGGAGGCGTCGGCGTTGAGGTGGCCCCAGCGCGCCTGCACCATGCCGACGCCGGGATCGGCGAACGCGGGCACGAGCCGACGCAGGAAGTCGGGCGCGGGGACGAAGTCGGCGTCGAACACCGCGACCAGCTCGCCGCGCGCGGAATGGAGACCCGCGGCCAGCGCGCCGGCCTTCCAGCCCACGCGATCGTCGCGGTGGAGACAGCTCGCGTCGATACCGCGGGCCCGCGCGCGGGCGAGGGCCGGGGCGGCGCGCGCCGCCGTGTCGTCCGTGGAGTCGTCGAGGAGCTGGATCTGGAGGCGGTCGGCGGGCCAGTCGAGGCCGGCGACGGCGTCCACCAGCCGCTCCACCACGTCGCGCTCGTCGAACACGGGGAGCTGTACGGTGACGAAGGGGACGGGG
>CAJBVW010000055.1 GCA_903959175.1 uncultured Pseudomonadota bacterium | reverse complement strand
GCCCCGGGGTGGCCGCGCGCGTGGTCCACACGCCCGTGGCGCTGTCCAACGTGGCCGCCACCGTGCTCGGGTTGGCGCAGGTGTCGGGGAGCCTCGGCACCGGCCGTGACCTCGCGCCGCTGTGGACGGGCGGGGCGGGGGCGCCGGCGCCGGTGTTCCTGGAGGCGACGCAGCCGCACGCGGTTCCGCGCATGAAGCAGTGGAACAACCTCGTTTTCGAGCGCGGGGTGGTGAGCGGCGGCTGGATGATGCTCACCGCGCCGTGGCTGAACGAGCCGCCGACGATGAGCCGTGTGTTCGCCGATGTGTCGCCAGATGTGTCGCCAGATGTGTCGCCAGATGTGTCGCCAGATGTATCAGGCGATGTGTCGCCAGATGTATCAGGCGATGTGTCGGACCCGGACATCGCCCTCGCCGACCTCACCGCCCTCGTCGAGGGGTGGGACGCCGCGGCGCCCCCCTGGCGCGACTCGCGCATGAGCGACGACACCCGGGAGGGGCTCAAGGCGCTCGGCTACCTCGAGGAGTGAGCGCTACTGGAAGCGCATCAGCTCCAGCGTGCCGGACGCGTTGGGCGCGCCCACGAGCTCCATGAGCGCGGCGGCGACGCAGTCCTCGAGGTCGAACGTGGGCTGGTCGGCGGTGATCCGGATGCGGCTGGGCTGCCCGCGCGCGTCGAGCCGGAGCGCGATCGTCGCGATTACGGGCTTCGGGCTGGTGTCGAAGCAGCTCGCGACCTGCCCGGCGTAGAGCCTGGCCTCCTTCTTGAAGTCACCGGTGATCGTGGCCTTCGCGCCGGTGTCGCCGCGCGGCTCGAGCGGGGCGGCGCGGCCGATCCCGTACTGGAGCGTCGGCTGGGCGCGGCTCGCCAGCACCTCGACCTTGCCGAGGCGGTCCTTCCAGTGGAGCAGCGTGCGGGTGCCGACGGTCCAGCTCCGCGCGACGCCGTAGGCGAGGTAGCCGTCCCCCTCGCCGGGGCCGAGCACCACGCCGGTCCACTCGGGCTTGGCGCCCGAAACGAGAGGGTCGACCTCGATCTTGCCGGGCACCACCCACCACGCGTCCACCAGTTGCCCGCGCGCGTACCGCACGAAGCGGCGCTCGCCGGCGGGGCCACGGATCTCGAGATCGTCGGGTTTGTCCTGCTTGTTGGCGCCGATGTAGTGGCTGTCCGGCAGGATGAAGTCGCGCGGGCGCGGCACCGCGTCGAGCGGCATCGCGTCGCTCCCCCACGCGAAGCCCTCCACGCCCTCGTACCCGATCCAGCCCGGCACGTAGTCGTCCTGCGCGGCGGCGAACGGCGCGACGAGGGCCGCGGCCGGCGCGAGACACAGGGCGAGGGCGGCGACGCGTAGCCGGGACATGGGCCTCCGAAGGTGGGCGGACTCTACCCGGATCGTGCGGTGTCCGGGGCGCCGGTCAGGCGTGCATCCGTACGATGTCCTCGCCCTCGGTCACGATAGCGGCCTCGACGGCGGCGAGGTGCGCGAGCCGCGGCATCGGGTCCCCGAAGCGTTCGGCGGCCTCGAGGAGCAGCAGATGGTGGCGCTCCTCGGCGGGGTGGAGCGCGTGGTAGAAGGCGCGGAGGTGCGGATCGTCCACCGCGTTGGCCAGGAGCGCGAGCCGCTCGCACGAGCGGGCCTCGATGAGGGCGCCGGCCACGAACGCGTCCAGCAGCCCTTCGGACTCGGGGCGCTTGCGGCAGGCGGCGGCGAGCCGGCCCGCGTAGGCGGACGGCGGCAGCTTCTCGTACGGCAGCCCGCGGCGCTTGAGCTCCCGCAGCGCCATCTCGAAGTGCGTCAGCTCCTCGCGGGCCATGCGCGAGAGCGCGCCGGACAGCTCCATCTCGGGCGCGCGGAACACCAGCGCGAGCACGGTGCTGGCGGCCTTCTTCTCGCAGTGCGCGTGGTCCAGCAGCAGCGTGTCGAGGTCCCCGAGCGCGCGGTCCAGCCAGCGCGCGGGGGTGGGGCAGAGGAGGGGGCTCATCGCGGGGGGCCTAACCGGGATCCGGGCGCGTCCCCATCGCCGCCCGCGTGGGCGGCGATGCGGTCGGTGCCCTCTGGGCTCGCGCTGCGCGCTCG
>CAJBVW010000054.1 GCA_903959175.1 uncultured Pseudomonadota bacterium | reverse complement strand
GAGGATCCGCGGCTCGCGAAGGGGATCGTCAAGCGGGAGGTCGTGCGCGTCGTCACCCCCGGCCTCTCCGGCGAGACGGCGGACGCCCACGAGTCCGCCTTCCTCGTCGCCGTCGGCGCGCCCACCACCGAGGGTGGCCCCTACGGCGTCGCGCTCCTCGACGCCTCCACCGGCGACCTCCGCGTATGCGAGCCCCGCACCGTGGACGAAGTGCTCGCCGAGCTCGGCCGCATCGAGCCCCGCGAGGCCCTCCTCGGCGCCGGCACCGACACCCCCGCGATCCGCGCCGCGCTCGGCACCGCGCCGATCACGCTCCTCCCGGCCTTCATCGCGGACGCCCCCGGCATCGCCGCGCGCTTCGGCCCGGACCACGGCGTCGGCCCCGCGGGCCTCGGCGCCGTCGGCGCGCTGCTCGACTACGCGTCTGCCTACCTACGCTCCGGCCTCGCCAACGTCGTCACCCTCAAGGCGTACGTGCTTGGCGGCGCCCTCGGCCTGGACGAGGCCACGCGTCGCAACCTCGAGCTGTTCCGCCCCCTCCGCGGCACCGGCCGCAAGGGCACCCTCCTCGGCCTGCTCGACACCGCCCGCACCGCGATGGGCGGCCGCCTTCTCCGCGAGTGGATGGGCGCGCCGCTCCTCGACGTGACGGCCATCGCCGAGCGTCAGGACGCCGTCGCCGCCTTCGTCGCCGAGCCGGGCGGCCGCCGCGCCGTCATCGCCGCGCTCGCGGAGGTGTCCGACCTCGAGCGCATCGCCGCGCGCGTCTCCCTTGGGAGCGTCACCCCGCGGGACCTCGGCGCGCTCCGCACCTCGCTCGTGCGCCTCCCCGAGATCGCGACCGTCCTCGCCGGCCTCGACGCGGACCGCGGCGCAGCGCGCGCGCTCGCCTCGCGCCTCCCCGACGATCTCGCCAGGGACGTCGCCGCGGATCTCGACCGCTGGCTCGTCGACGAGCCGCCGCCCACCCAGGCCGAGGGCGGCATCATCCGCTCCGGCGTCCACGCCGAGCTTGACTACCTCCGCGGCCTCTCGCTCGACGCGAAGGGCGCGATCGCCGCGATGGAGGGCGCCCTCCGCGACCAGACGGGGGTGTCGAGCCTCAAGATCCGCCACAACGGTGTGTTCGGCTACTACATCGAGGTCACCAAGGCGAACCTGCACAAGGTCCCGCCGTCGTGGCACCGCAAGCAGACGATCGCCGGCGGCGAGCGCTACATCACGCCCGAGCTCAAGGAGTACGAGGAGCAGGTCTCCGGCGCCGACGGCCGACGGATCGAGCTCGAAGCCGAGCTGTTCGCGGCCCTCCGCGACCGCGCCGCGGCCGAGGTCGCGCGCCTCCAGACCGTCGCGCGGGGGGTCGCCGAGCTCGACGTCCTCGCGGCCTTCGCCGAGCTCGCCGTGCGGAGCCGGTGGGTGCGCCCCGTGGTCGACACGAGCACCGTCCTCGACATCCAGGCCGGGCGGCACCCCGTGGTCGAGGCCACCCTGCAGGACGAGCGCTTCGTCCCGAACGACGTGCGGCTCGACGAGCGCGGCCGGCTCGTGCTCCTGACCGGACCCAACATGGCGGGCAAGAGCACGCTCATGCGCCAGATCGCCCAGATCGTGCTGCTCGCGCAGATCGGCGCGTGCGTCCCCGCGGCCTCCGCCCGCATCGGCCTCTGCGACCGCATCTACGTCCGCGTCGGCGCGAGCGACGACGTGGCGCACGGCCAGTCCACCTTCATGGTCGAGATGAGCGAGACCGCCAACATCCTGGTCGGCGCCACGGCCCGCTCGCTCGTGCTCCTCGACGAGATCGGGCGCGGCACCTCCACCTACGACGGCCTCGCGATCGCCTGGGCGGTCGCCGAGGATCTGCACGACCGCATCACCTGCAGGGGCGTGTTCGCCACGCACTACCACGAGCTCGCGGCGCTCCCCGAGACCTGCCCGCACGTGCGCAACCTCCACGTCGCGGTCACCGAGCACGGCGAGAAGATCGTCTTCCTCCGCAAGCTCAAGGAGGGGCCGGCGAGCGGCTCCTACGGCATCCAGTGCGCGCGGCTCGCGGGCCTCCCGGCGCCCGTGGTCAAGCGCGCGAAGGCGCTCCTCTCCCAGCTCGAGAAGCGCCGTCCGAAGCCCGAGGCCACCCAGCTCTCCCTCTTCGGCGGCCGCTCCGAGGAGCCGAGCGCCCTGGTCGAGGTCCCCGTCGCGCCGCCCCCGGCCCCGCTCTCGGACCCCGTGCGCGAGGCCATGGCGCGGCTCGACCCCGACACGATGAGCCCGCGGGACGCCCTGGTCGCGCTCTACCAGCTACGGGACCTCCTGGCGTGACCCCGTGAACCTCGCGCGCGCCATCGACGAGTTCTGCCAGTGGGCGCGCGTCGAGCGCGGCCTCGCGGCGAACACGCTCCTGGCCTACCGCGCCGACCTCGTCCGCTTCGCGGCGTGGATGGAGGCCAACGGCGTCACCCGCCCCGAGGACGCGCGGCACGAGCACCTCACCGCCTACGTCGCCTCGCTCGCCGACACGCTCGACCTCCGGAGCGTCGCGCGGCACCGGAGCGCGTTCCGGCAGCTCTTCAAGTTCCTGTTGAAGGAAGGCCACTTGAAGACCGACCCATCGAAACGGGTCGAGGGGAAGGTGCCGCCGCGCAAGCTCCCGTCCGTGCTCTCCGAAGGGCAGGTGAGCGACCTCCTCGCCGCGCCCGACCCCACCGACCCGCTCGGCGTCCGCGACGGCGCGATGATCGAGCTGATGTACGGCTCCGGCCTCCGCGTCACCGAGCTGGTCACGCTCCCGTACGCCGCGGTGCACTACGACGGCGGCTTCGTCCGGGTGCGCGGCAAGGGCGGCAAGGAGCGCCTGGTCCCGATGCACGAGCAGGCGGGCGCCCGCATCGCGCACTACGTCCGCACGGTGCGGGTCGGCCTCGACCCCGACCTGCGCGAGCGCGCCCTGTTCCTCTCCCGCCTCGGGGAGCCGATGACGCGCCAGAACTTCTGGGAGCGCCTCAAGGGCTACGCGCTGCGCGCCGGCATCCGCGGCGCGGACGTGTCGCCGCACAAGCTCCGCCACGCCTTCGCGACGCACCTGCTCGATCACGACGTCGACCTCCGGCTCGTCCAGGCGATGCTCGGCCACGCCGACATCAGCACCACCCAGATCTACACGCACGTCGCCCGCGAGCGCCTCAAGCGCGTGCACGCGGAGTTCCACCCGCGCGGCCAGTAGCCCCGCGGCGGACTACTCCAGGTCCCACCAGACGACCTTCCCCTCCGCCGTGCCCGACCCGAAGGCGCTCCGGAGGCACGTGGTCTCGGCCGCGCTCAGGTTGCAGTCGCGGTGCCCGTGCGCCACGATCGACGTGAAGCCAGCGGCGCGGATCTCGGCGATCACCGCCGGATCGCACGCGGTCAGCCCGGCCTCCACCCGCCGCGCGAAGGCGCGATCGGCCGCCCGGCCGAGCCCCGGCGCCGGCCAGGCCTCCCACTGCGCGCGCATCACGACGGGGATGGGCCGATGGTGCACGGTGGCTTCGAGCAGGAAGTGGGTGGCGCCCTCCTTGCACCGAGGCCCCGACACCGGCAGGTCTAGCACGGGGCCCGAGCCTTCGCGCAAGGCGATGGCGGAGGAATCCACGGTGACGACGTTCGTGGCCAGGGGGAGGGCGCGGGGGTCCCCCCGCCAGGCGTCCGCCCACAACAGCGCGACGAGGGCGAGCGCGCCGCGCGGCCCCCACGGGATGACCGCAGCGGAGGCCGCCAACCCGACGAGGGCGCCGACGAGGAAGCGGTACGGGGTGCCGCTCGCGGCGATGGTG
>CAJBVW010000053.1 GCA_903959175.1 uncultured Pseudomonadota bacterium | reverse complement strand
CTTCTCGGGGTTGCGCGGCGCGATGAAGGTGGCGCAGGGCGATCGCGCCGGCGCGCTCGAGATGGATCCGCAGCAGGCGGCCGACGCGGGGCTCAAGGCCGCGGGTCTCTCCTACGCGACGTGGAAGCTCTTCGAGGGCTCTGCGGATGACCGCGCGCGCGGCCTGCTCGCCACCGAGGCGGGGCGCGCCCTGCTCACCTGGTACGTCGCGAGCGACGTAGTGCTCCCCTTCGCCGATAACCTCGTCGGCGGCGGCACGGACTTCATCACGGACCTCATCGACACCCAGGCCGCGGCGAACGTCGAGCGCCTCGCGGTGATCGCGGGCGCCGAGGTCCAGGAGACCGCCGGCATGCTCGCGCGCCTCGGCGTCACGCTGAAGAGCTTCGCGGGGCAGGCCGCCACGTTCGCTTCGCCGTTGTCGGCGTACGCGAAGGACTCCCTCCCGGGGATCCTCGCGACCGCGGACAAGGTGACCGGCGTCGCGGCGACCGGCGTGGACGCTCTCTCCGCGTACCGGATGCTCGGGGCGTCGTTGGTCGCCGAGGTGTGCCTCGCGAAGGCCCTCGCCGAGGTGCGCGCGCTGGTCGCCGCCGAGGAGGAAGCGGCCGACGCCGCCCGCCGGCTCGCGGAGGCCGATGCCGAGAACGACCGGATCGAGGCGGAGGCCGCGCGGGTCCGGCAAGAGGAGGCCGCTGCCGCCGAGCGGGCGCGTCTGGCGGCGCAGGCCGAGCGCGAGCGCCTCGAGGCGGAGACGGCCCGGCTCGAGATGGAGAAGCGGCGCGAGGAGGCCCGGCTCGCCGGCATGGAGGCCGAGCGCGCGATGCGCGACGCAAGCAAGCAGCGCGAGAACTACACGCTCGACGAGGCCGAGTCCGCCGCGTCGCTCAAGCACGCGCCGATCAAGGTCACGCGCTCGGCGGAGCTCGCCCCTGCGGCGAGCGCCACGCCCGCGCGGTCGGGCTGCATGGGCTGCGGGGCGGGCATCGTGCTGTTCGTGCTGGCCGGGGCCGCCGCGACCGTCGGCTACTGGGTCTGAGCCCGGGTCAGGCGCGCTCCGCTTCGGCGTCGCGGATCAGCGCCTGCGCCTCCTCCACGCGTTCCTCCGGGACGTAGATGCGCGCGATGTGGCGCTCGTCCTGGTAGCGCTCGAACACGCGGGTCGCGTCCTCCAGCGGGGTGGCGCGCTCGGGGCGGCCGGGGGCGCGGTCGAGCACGTAGATCGGCGGGGCGCCCTCGCGCTTCTGGCCGATGACGTTGTAGCGGGAGAGCTTGCCCGTGCTACCGGCGACGAGGCGGTCGATGCCGGCGGCGTCGATGCGATCGAGCAGGTCGTGGACGACGAGGACCTCCTCCGCGGAGCCGTGGATCTCCAGCGCGCGGCGGTACGGGCGGCGCTCGACGATGCGGCGCGCCCACGCGTCGTCCGAGGAGCGGAGCCAGCTGTACAGGTGCACGTCGTCCATCGCGAGGTAGTCCTCGGGGTCGACGGGGAAGCGATACGTGCACGCCGGGCTGGTGAAGTGCCGCTTGAGCATCTCCTCGTAGACGACGGACTTGTGGTGGAAGTACACCATCACGAACATGTGGTAGCGGGCGATCATGAAGTCGTCGAAGGCGTAGATCGCGCGCCGATCGAGCGCGAGGGAGACGTTCCCCGCGGCGTCCACGTGCTGCTCGAGGTTGGAGAGGATCCAGTTGACGTCGATCTCGCCGTAGCGCGCGCCCGAGAAGTACGAGTCGCGGACGAGGTAGTCGAGGCGGTCGACGTCGAGCTCGCTGGAGATGAGCTGCGAGAGGATGCGGCGGTAGTCCTGCCCGCCGTCCACGAAGAGGTCGTCCGGGGTGGCGACCTCGCGGCTGACCAGCGCGGCGACGTGCCGCCCGTCGAACGCGAAGTGGGAGCGGAGGGTGTCCGCGAGTGAGGATCGCGTCAGGATCGCGATCGTGTAGTCCTCGTGGCTCGCGGTGTGGTCGAGGCGCGCGGCGACCCGCTCGGGCGCGTACGCGTCGATGGCGAGCGCGCGCAGCGGCGGCATCGCGAACTCGGTGCAGTGCGAGAACGGCGCGTGGCCGAGGTCGTGGCAGAGCGCCGCGACGCGGACGAGCTGCCGGTAGAGCGCGCGGCGGCCCGGGGTGACGAAGGGGTCGCGTCGGAAGCAGAGGTCGAACGCGCGCCCCGCGAGCTCCATCGCCCCGAGCGAGTGCGCGTAGCGGCTGTGGATGGCGCTCGGAAACGGCAGCTCCGAGAAGCCCATCTGGCGGATGCCGCGCAGGCGCTGGACGAAGGGGTGATCGACGACCGGGATCTCTTCGGGCGCGACCGCGATGGCGCCGTGCAGGGGATCGCGAACTTCCACGGTGGGCTCCCAGGGTCGCGCGTCCTAACCGCCCGCGCGCCGCCGGGTCGGTGCGCGCGGGGCCGGGGTTATAGGACGCGGATCGATGTCGCCCCTTCCTCCCAGCGCGCCTGTCCAGGTCGGTAACGTCCTCCACCACCCGGCCTTCGGCTTCGCCACGGTCGAGGAAGTGGACCCGAGCGGCGCGACGTTGCGGTGGGAGCGACAGGGTTCCAGCCACCCCGTGCACGTCAGCAAGGCGGCGCTCGCCACGGCGTACCGTCGCTGCCTGCCGAACGGCCTGCTCGCGCGGAGCGTACGCGACCCCGACGGCGCGCGCGCCTTCGTCGAGGCGGAGCCCCTCGCCGCCCTCGCCATGCTCCTCGTCGACCTCGAGGCGGCGGCGTCCGTCGCCGACCTGCGCGACTGGCTCCTCGATCGACGGCTCTCGACCGCCGCCCGCTTCGAGGCGTGGTGGGACGCGCTCCGCCCCCTCGTCGAGACCGACGACCGTTTCTCCCTCGCCCGCGACGCGCTCTCCCTGCGGGATGGCGTCGATCGCTCCGAGGTGCTCCAGGCGCGCGCGCGTCCCCTCCCCGTCCCCGGCACCCTCCCCGCCTCTGCCGCGTTCGGCTTCGCGCTCCGCCTCGCCCGCGCCCTCGCGGACGTGCACCTCGGCGGCCTCGGCGTCGTACCCGACCCCGCCGCCGTCAGCATCACCGGGGACACCATCCAGTTCCGCACCCGCGGCGCCCCGACCGCGCAGGGCCGGCGGGACGACGTCCGCTTCGTCCTGCGCCTCCTGCTCGAACAGGTGCTCGGCCCGCTCCCCGCCCCGGGCGACGTCTCCGAGTCCGACCTCGCCCCTCAGCTCGGTGGCCTCGGCGTCACCCTCCCCATCGAGCTGCTCGCGGTCGCGACGGACGGGCTCGCTGCGGACGGCGCCTTCCGCCCCGCGGACGGCTTCGCGCTCTGGGAGCGCCTGAACGTGGCCGAGGCCGTCCACGCGATGCGCCGGGCCGCGCCGTGGGCCCACCAGGCGGGCGCGTGCGCCGGGTTCAACACCCACGTCGGCGTGCTCAAGAGCCTCCAGACCCAGGTCAACCAGGACGCCTTCCTGCTCGCCGGCGAGCCGACCTTCTCGCTCCTCTGCGTGGCGGACGGCATCAGCCAGTGTAACGCCGGCTCCGGAGACCTCGCGTCCAACCTCCTCATCCGCAGCCTCAGGTCGTGGTGGGCCGAGCGGGGCGACTCCATCCGGGACGCCGAGCCGCCGCGGGTGAACGCCGCGATCGCCGGCGCGCTCACCCGGGCCAACGAGATCGTCTGCGACGCCGCCCTCCGCGCCGCCGCCCCCGACCTCGACGACTTCATCCCGATGGGCACGACCGTCCTCGTCGCCCTGACGCGCGGCAACCGCGTCCACCTCGCCTCCCTCGGAGACTCCCGCGCCTACCTCGTGGGTCGGCACGGCGTCTCCCTCCTCACCTTCGACCAGAACCTCCAGTCCGAGCGCCTCCGCGACTTCGTGGCCGGGCGCCACGTCTCGTGGACGGACTCCGGCACGCCGCTCGTCGGCTACTGCGGCCACTTCGACCCGGACGGGGTCCCCGCCCTCGCGCCGCTCGCGACGAGCGTGGTGTCGCTCCTTCCCGGCGAGTGGCTGGTGCTCTGCTCCGACGGCCTGTCCGACTACGGTGGGCCCGAGGAGGCCGCCATCGCCGACCTCATCGGCACCACCGTCCGCGAGCGCAAGGGCGCCACGGTGGCCGCGCAGGCGATGGACGTGTGTCGCGCCCTCGTGGACGCCGCGAATCGCGGCGGCGGAGGCGACAACGTGACCGTACTCGCGCTCACGCTCTCGTCGGAGTACGGTGCCGCCGCACACGACGGCCCGGTACCTTCCTGAACCCAGCGGAGTCGCCCCTGTCCTCCTTCCGTGATGCGCTCCAGGAGCGCGTCGTCCTCTTCGACGGTGCGATGGGCACCGAGATCTACGCGCGCGGCGTCTTCATCAACCGCTGTTACGACGAGCTGAACCTCTCCCAGCCCGACACGGTCAAGGAGATCCACGCCGCCTACCGCAAGGCTGGTGCCGACGTTCTCACGACGAACACGTTCGGCGCCAACCGCCTGCGTCTCTCCGCGCACGGCCTCGAGGACCGCCTCGTCGACATCAACGCCACGGGCGTCCGTGTCGCGCGCGAGCAGGCGCAGGGCCGCTGCTGGGTGGCCGCGTCGATGGGGCCCACGGGCGGGCTCCTCGCGCCGGTCGGCAAGCTGACCCCCGGCGAGGCCTTCACCGTGTTCCGCGAGCAGGCCGAGGTCCTCGCGAACGCGGGCGCCGACCTCTTCGTGCTCGAGACCTTCGCGCGCATGCCGGAGCTGTGGCAGGCGGTGCGCGCCGTCCGCGCCGTGTGCGACCTCCCCATCGTCGCGTGCATGTCGTTCACGCTCGTCGGCCCCGGGCAGGCGCAGATCGAGGGTGAGGCCCCCGAAGAGGCCGCTCGCACCGCGTCGAAGTGGCCGATCGACGTGTTCGGCACGAACTGCTCGAACGGTCCGCGCGGCGTCCAGCACGTGCTCGAGCGCATGGTCGGCGTGACCGACATGAAGCTCGCGGCGATGCCGAACGCCGGCCTCCCGCAGATGATCGAGGGGCGAACTCTCTACCTCGCGGCCCCCGAGTACATGGCGGAGCACGCCCGGCGCTTCGTGCAGCTCGGCGCCAGCGTGATCGGCGGCTGCTGCGGCACCACGCCCGACATGATCCGCCAGATGCGCGGCTTCATTCGGTCCGTCGCGGCGGAGCGCCGCCCGGTCGTGGCGGAGGTCGTCGAGAAGTCCGCAGGCGTGCCGCAGGTGCAGGTCTCCCACCCGTCCGAGAAGTCGGAGTTCGGGAAGCGCCTCTACAGCGGAAAGTGGGTGGTCAGCGTCGAGCTCGACCCGCCCCGCGGCGTGGACGCGGTGAAGGCCGTCGAGGGCGCGGCGATGCTCCAGGCCGCCGGCATCGACGTCGTCAACATCGCGGACGGCCCCCGCGCGGTCGCGCGCATGGGCCCGGCCTCGCTCGCGCAGCTCGTGCGGCAGCACTGCGGCATGGAGTCGGTCGTCCACTACTGCTGTCGCGACCGCAACCTGCTCGGCATGCAGATGGACCTGCTCGGCGCCAACGCGCTCGGGCTGCGGAACATCCTCGCCATCACCGGGGACCCCCCGAAGATGGGCACCTACCCGAACGCCACGGCCGTCTTCGACATCGACGCCATCGGCCTCATCTCGTTCATCCAGATGATGAACCGCGGGCTCGACTTCTCGGGCCAGCCCATCGGCGGCAAGACGGACCTGCTCGTCGGCGCCGGCTGCAACCCCGGCCACTTCGACCTCGACCTCGAGGTCGGGCGCTTCGGCAAGAAGATCGAGGCGGGCGCAGAGTACTTCTTCTCCCAGCCGGTGTTCGACTCCGAGGTCCTCTGGCGCTTCTTCGAGCGCACGAAGGACCTCCCGAAGGTCCCCTTCCTCGTCGGCATCATGCCGCTCGTCTCCCTGAAGAACGCCGAGTTCCTCCACAACGAGGTGCCCGGCATGCAGGTGCCGGCGTCCATCCGCCGCCGCCTCGCGGAGGCCGGCGACAAGGAGGCCCAGCGGCGCGTCGGCATCGAGGTCGCGCGCGAGGCGCTGCGGGAGATGATGAACCACCCCCGCATCTCCGGCACCTACGTCTACCCGCCCTTCGGCTCCTACAAGGCCGTGCTGGACGTGATCGACGTGACGAAGGAGCGGCGCGCGTAGGCGATCCGGCCGATCTCCCTGGGAAAGGCGCTTGTCCTGCTCGGATCGGCGCCTACTCAGCGCGGACTCATGTTTCCGAACGTACGCAACCGCTGGAGCCGCTGGGTCCGCGGACCGCTGCCGATCTGGCACCATCCGGACTACCGGATGCCGCTGGCGTCCCTCGAGGCGCGCACGGGCGCGGAGCCGCGTCGCGCCGACTTCGTGGCGTGGCACCTCGTCTCCACGGGGGCGCTCCACACGCGGGACCTGAAGAGCCCGCCGCTCGTGAGCTGGGAGGACCTCTCCCGCGCCCACGAGGACTCCCTGCTCCGCACGCTCGCCGAGCCCGACGTCCTCGCGCGGATCTTCGGCGCCGACCCGGACGAGATCAACGTCGACGAGGTGCTGCGCACCGTGCGCCTCGCCTGCGGCGGCACGCTCGAGGCCGCCCGCGCCGCGCTCGAAGAGGGGCGCCCCACCGTCAACCTCCTCGGCGGCTTCCACCACGCCGGGCCCGCGCGCTCCGGCGGGTCCTGCGCGGTGAACGACATCGCCGTCGCCGTCGCCGCGCTGCGGCACGCCGGCTTCGACGAGCGCGTGGTCGTCATCGACCTCGATGCGCACCCGCCCGACGGCACGGCCGAGTGCCTCGCGCGCGACAAGTCCGCCTGGATCGGGTCCATCTCGGGCGCGGACTGGGGCCCGCTCGCCTCCGTCGACGAGACGGTCCTGCCGCCCGGCGCCGGCGACGGCGTCTACCTCGAGACCCTCGACGCCCTCCTCGCGCGGCGCCCCGAGGCCGGACTCGTCTTCGTGCTCGCCGGCGGAGACGTGTTGAGCGGGGACCGTCTGGGCCGCCTCGGCCTCACGCTGGACGGCGCGCTCGAGCGGGACGCCCGCGTGCTCGCCGCCCTCGGGCGGACGCCCAGCGTGTGGCTCCCGGCGGGCGGCTACCACCCGGACGCCTGGCGGATCTTCGCCGGGGCCGCCAGCCTCCTCGCGACAGGCCGCAAGGAGCGTGTCCCCCAGGGGGTCGACCCCCTCAAGGGGCAGTTCGCCGGCATCGCAGCGGGGCTCGACACCGAGAAGTTGTGGGACGAGGGATGGATCACCGCGGCCGACATCGACGGCGTGCTCGGCGGGCACGAGGGGGAGCCGCGCCTCGTCGGCCACTACACGGCGAGCGGGCTCGAGTACGCGATGTACCGCTACGGCGTGATCACGCAGCTCCAACGCCTCGGATACCAGAACATCCGGGTCGCGCTCGAGCGCGGCGAGCTGGGCGACCGGATGCGCATCTACGGGAGCGCCGCCGGCTTCGAGCACCTGCTCGTCGAGACCGTCCTGTGCCGCGACCGCGTGGACGACCGCCCCGTCCTCTTCGTGCACTGGCTGACGCTGCGGAACCCGCGCGCGCTGTTCTCGTCGGACCGGCCGCGCCTGCGCGGGCAGGAGGTGCCGGGGCTCGGGATGGCGCGCGAGGCGGGCGAGATGTTGTGCCGGATGGCGCTGCGCCTCGGGCTGGCGGGCGTCGCCTTCCGCCCGATGCACCTGCACTCCGCGTGGACGGCGCGGCACCACTTCGCGTTCGTGGACGCCGCGCGGCAGGCGCGCTTCGAGGCGCTGATGCGGGACGCAAGCGGGCGCTCGCTGCCGGTGATCGACGCCGCGCTCGAAGAGGGGCGCGTGCTGCTCGACGGGGCGCCCTACACCTGGGAGCCGGACCCGATGGTGTGCTGGCTGGACGAGCGCCGCCCCGACCCGGCCGACGTGAGCCGGAGCAAGGACCAGCTCCGGTTCGAGTTCCTCGACGAGGCGCCCGCTTAGGGCCCCGTGCGGATCGCGGCCGCGGTGCGCCACCCGCTCCACAGGACGGCGGAGAGGCTCCCGTCGAAGCCCCAGGCGCCGCCCATGCCCGGGACGCCCATGCCCGCGGCCTCGCCGACGGCCCAGAGCCCGGGGACCACGGCGCCGGCGGCGTCGAGGACCCGCCCGTCGTCGTCGACCGCGAGCCCGCCGAAGTTCTTGGCGGCCACGCTGCCGGGGCGGAAGGCGCAGGGCGTGCCGGCGCGCATGCTGAAGGAGGTGCTCGGGCGGCCCAGCGCGTCGAAGGCGGTGCGGGCGCGGATGGTGTCCACCGTGGCCATCGTCTCGACGAGCGCGGCGGCGTCGACGCCGAGGTCGGTGCCGAGGGCCTCCCAGTCGTCGGCGCAGCGCCAGCCGTCGCCCTCGACGAGAAACGGGAGGTCGGCCTCGGAGACGGCGGCCTCGATGGACTCGCGCGTCGTCACCGCCCACACGTTTGAGCGGGCCTGGACGAAGCCGGAGAGCAGGACGCTCCATGTCGCGGACTCGTCGATGAAGCGGGTGCCGGTGGTGTCGACCCACACCCACGGGAGGCCCGCGCTGGACGCGAGCTGGATGGCGGTGCCATCGGCCCCGGGGAGGGCGAGGAGGTCGCGGTAGGTACCGATGGCGCCGAGGTTCGCGGTGCCGAGGCGGGCGTCCGCGGCCCAGTCGAGGGCGCTGCCGTCGGCGGCGACGTCGCCGTAGGTCGTGCCCATGCGCCAACCGCCGTCGGACCAGCCGGTGTGGAGCTGCACGAGGTCGGCGCGGTCCATGAAGCCGCCGGACGCGATGACGACGGTGTCGGCGCCGATCCACCCGTCGTCCGTCCGCACGCCGGCGACGGCGCCGTCCACGAACACGAGGCCGCGCACGGGGGTGGAGACGCGCACCTCGACCCCGGCGGGGAGGTTGGCGGCGAGCGCATCGACGAGGCCGCGGCCGGAGGTGGTGGGCCCGTGCTCGCGGAGGGCGCGCGAGGCGGGCGAGGGCCGTTGGAGGGTGAAGGTGAGGCCCATACCGACGAGGCGATCGCGCACCCCGTCCGTGGCGGCGAGGAAGGCGCGCGTGGCGTCCGTCGGCGGCGCGCCGGTGAGGGCCTCCCAGTCGGCCTCGGCGAGCGCGGGGCCGTCCTCGATGCCGAGCGCAGCCTGCTCCTCCGTGCCCACGAGGAAGAGGAACCCTCCGGCGTAGCGCGCGCGGCCGCCCACCACGTCGGCGGCCTCGAGGACGAGGGTGTCGCCGAGGTCCATCGCGGCGGTGAGGCCCGAGGGGCCGGCGCCGATGACGATGGGCACGTCGCTCCACTGCTCGGGGAGCGTCCGGATCGCGGTGGCGCTCGTGGAGGCGTCCTCCGCCGCGCGGACCTCGCCGACGGGGGCGTCGGGGAGGATCGGCAGGGCGAGGCCGCCGGTGTCGGCGTCCGGGGCCACGCAGGCGGACAGGACCAGGAGCACGCCAGGGACTAGACCACACACGTTCTTGACGCGCAAGCGGCGCTGAGGCGCCGCCCGAGGCGGTGCCCCCCTCCGCGCGCTTTCCCCGGGCCCGCCGTCCGGACGCCGGGGTAGGAGACCGGAGCGTGCGTCGCCTCCTCCTCCCGTGCCTGCTGCTCCTCGCCGTTGCCTTCGGCGCCGGGCTGATCGCGCCGGTGTGGGCCGATCCGACGGCGCTCGCCGCGCGCACGCGGTTCACGGACGGCCACCTCCTCGGCATCGCGCTCTGGGCCGAGCCGATGCGCCACGGCGTGCTCCCGAGCCTCCACACTGACGTCGTCGCGTGGCCCCTCGGCGCCGACCTCCGCCCCCTCCTCTGGCCGAGCACGCTCCTCGGGGCGCTCCTCGGCGCGCCGCTCGCCCTGGCGCTCACGTTCACGCTGGTCCCCGCGTTCAACCTGGTGAGCGGCTGGATCCTCGGCGCGGTGCTCGGGCGCGATCTCCCCGGCCGCGCGCTCCTCGGGGCCGCGCTCGCCTTCCACCCGTGGGTGGTCGAGACGCTCGTGAACGGGCAGGTGGAGCAGGCCGTCCTCGGCGGCGCCGCCCTCCAGCTCGCCGCCGCCATGTGGGCGGCCCAGGCCTCCGCGCCGCGTGCAGCCATCCTCCTCCCGGGCGTCGTCACCGCGCTCGTCGGCTGGGCGGCGCCGCATGTGGCGCTCGCGGGCTGCCTCGTCGTCGGGGCGTGGGCGCTGGTCGAGCTGGTGCGCGGGCGCGACCGGGCGCGCTGGCAGATCGTGCTCGCCGTCGTGGCGGTGGGCGCGTTTGCCGTGCAGATGTACCACGCACCGTCGTTCTCGGCAGGGGTGCACGTCTTCGCGCCGAAGGGCAGCGCGGGGCGCCCGACCGGCCTCGTGGACCTCCCCGAGGTCACCTCCCTCCGCGGCCTCCTCCTCCCGCCGCCGCCCGCGCCGAACCTCCCCGTGCTCCACCCGAACTTCCTCGGCTTCGTGCTCCTCGGTGCCGCGACGTGGGGCGCGGTGCGGGAGCGGGCGGCGCGCCCTGCCGTCGGCATCGCGCTGGTGCTGGTCGTGCTGTCGCTCGGCTCCGCCATCGTCGTCGGGGGCGTCACCATCCCGCTCCCCTGGGCGGCCATCGCGGCCATCGCCCCGACCGTCGCCCAGAGCATGAGCGCCTACCGCCTCGTCATGGGCGCGGTCCTCGCGCTCGCCGTCGCCGCCTCCGCCGTCGCGTGGCGGCCTCGTTGGCCGATCGTCGTCATCGGCCTCGCGCTCGTCGAGGCCGTCTCCACCTCGTCCCGCCCCCTCCCCCTCCGCGCCCAGGCCGCCCCGGTCGACCCCTCGCGGGCGGCGCTCGCCGTCGGCACCGGTCCTGTGCTCGACCTCCCGATGGCCGGCCCCTCCTGCCCCACCGGCGCCGCGCACTACCTCATCGAGGCCGCCGCCACCGGCCGCCCCGTGCCCCTCGAGCTCGCGGACCCGCGCGCTGGCTACGCCCGCGTGCCCCGCCTTCAGGGCGAGACGATGCGCCTCTGGGCCAAGCCGGACTGCGCCGCGGGCCTCACGCAGCGCCTCGAGGACTGGCCCTTCGGCTCCGTCGTCCTCCACCGCCACGACCGGGACTGCCCGCCACCGCCCGGCATGGCCGCGTGCCTGACCGCCGCGCTCGGCGCCGGCACCACCGCCGGGAGCGTGACGTGGTGGGACGTCCCATGAGCGAGCGCCTCGCCCTCCCGCTCCTCCTCGTGGCCGCCGTCGCCGTGGGCGCGGCCGCGGTGTGGCCCGTCCCCCTCACGCCGCTCGCGCTCGTGCCCGACACGACCTTCACCGAGGGCCACCGCGTCGCGCTCGGCTTCGCGGACGGCACGCTCGGCCCGCGCCTGCTCGACATCGCCGGCGGCGCCGACTTCCGTCCCCTCCTCTGGCCGGCGGACCTCCTCGCGTCCGTCGTCGGCCCCGTGCTCGCCCTCAACCTCCTCTTCGTGCTCACCCCCGCCTTCAACGCCGTGTGCGGCTGGCTCCTCGGCGCCGCGCTCGGCCTCGGCGGGTGGAGCCGCTTCGTCCTCGGGGCGGCCGTGGCGTTCAACCCGTGGGTCCACAGCACGCTCGCGAACGGCCAGCTCGAGCAGGCCGTGATCGGCGGCGCCGCGCTCGTCTGGGCGGTGGCCCTCGTCGCGGAGCGGCGCGTGTGGCTCGCGCCCGTCCTGACCGTCACGACCCTCGCCGTCGGCGCCGCCGCGCCCCACGTCGCCCTCGCCGCGTGCCTCGGCCTGCCCGTGTGGGCGGCGGGCTCCGTGGTCCGCGCCCGCCACGAGCCCCGCGCGGCCGCGCGCATCGGCGGGGTGTGGCTCGCCCTCCTCGGCGCCGCCGCGCTCGGCGCGTGGCTCTCCGCGCGCTACCACGCCCCCTCCTTCGACGCCGTGGTCCGCCTCTTCGCGCCCTTCGGCAGCGTGGACGCCGCGCCGACCGGCGGTCACGTCAAGCGCGCGGTGCTCCTCCGCGACCTCTTCACGCCCCCGGGCGCCCCGCCCCGCCTCGCCAACGGCGTCGTCCACTCCGGCTACCTCGGCCTCCCGCTCCTCCTCGCTGCCCTCGGCGGCGCGTGGTGGCGGCGCTCCCCGCTCCTCGCCGGGCTCGCGTGCCTCGTGCTCGCCTTCGGCGCCGGGAGCACGGTTCCCCTGCCCTACGCGGCCCTCGAGGCCCTCTCCCCCACCATCGCCGCGAGCGGCACCCCGTACCGCTTCCTCGTCGGCGCCCTCGTCGGGTTGGCGGCCTCCGCTGCGGTCATCCCGTGGGGGCCGCGCGGCGCGCTCGCCCTCGTCGCGCTGTTGTGGGCGGACGCCTGGCGGGG
>CAJBVW010000052.1 GCA_903959175.1 uncultured Pseudomonadota bacterium | reverse complement strand
TGCCCCGCGAAGCTCTTCAGCGTGACGCCGAGGCGCGCGAGCATGCCGGCGGTCTCCTGGACCTCGGCGCCCGCGATCACCGCGAGGCGCTCGACGTTCGCCGCGGCCTGGGTGTCGATGAGGTCCGTGATGAGGTCCGTGCCGCCGCCGACGAGGTTGTCGGCGAAGGGGAGCACCACGTCGCTCGCGACGTACCAGGTCAACAACGCGCGCCCGGCCTCGGTGCCGAGGAGCGCGCGCACGCGATCGTCCGGGGAGCCGTCGAAGAGCTTCCACGTCGCGTAGGAGAGGCCCGCGGCCTTGAGCCCCGCGTCGGCCGCCTGCTGCGGATCCATCTCGAGCGCGCCGGCGCGATCGCCCTGCGCCACCTTCATCGCGCCGCGCAACCCCGAGAAGAGCGCGATGCTCGCGTCCCCCTTGTCGAGAAAGTCGAAGGCCGCGAGCGCGCCCTGGGGCCCCGGCTCGCGGGCGAGGGCGTCGGCGCGGAGGGCGACCCGCGCGGCGAGGGCTGGATCGAGGGCGATCGCGGCGTCTCCGAGGGTGCCGGGGTAGCGCCACGACGGCGCGAAGGGGAGGACCGAGAAGAAGCCGTTGACGACGCGGACGGTCGCGTCGCCCTTCTTGTGGGCGGCGAGCGCCTCTTCGAGGGAGCGGCTCATCGGGCGGCGCCCTCCTGGAGACAGACCTCGGCGGCGAGGCGCGCACCGAGCAGACGGTAGATGGGCATGGCGTCCGCGGCGGTGGCGACGGCCCCGGCGACGGTTCCGGCGGTGGCGACGGCCGGGGGAAGCCACTGCTTCGCCGAGGCCGCGATGGTGGCGCTGTGCGCGGAGAGCGAGCGCGCCATCGCGTCGATCGGACCGGTGAGCTCCGCCAGCACGCCGCCCGCGACGGCCTCGGCGCCGGCCCCGACCGCGCCGTCGATCCGCCCCTTGTTCGAGGGCCCATAGCGCTCGAGCAGCCGCGCGATCAGGCTCCCGGTGCCGCTCACGAGGTCGTCCGCGAAGGGGAGCGCGAGCTCGATCGCGGCGTAGTACGTCAGGAGCGCCTCGCCGCTCGGCAGGGCCCGGAGGCGCGCCACCTTCTGGGTGACCGGGCCGGGGATGAGCGTGTGCGCGAGCCAGGCGATGGCCACGAGCTTGAGCGCGGCGTCGGCGCCCTGCTGCGCGTCCGTGTCGAGGGTCTTGCTGCGGTCCCCGAAGAAGAACGTGAGCGCCGAACGAACACCGGTGAGGACGCTGATGCCGACGTCTCCGGTGTCGATCGCGTCCGCGAGGGCCAGCGCGTGAAGGGTGGCCGGCGCGTGCGCGAGAGCCTGCGCGCGCTCCATCCCCGCGTCGTCCAGGTCGGGGAAGACCAGCATCCGCGCCTCGTCGAGGGAGCGGTAGAACGAGACCGGCGGCGCGCCCGGGATCGTCGCGAAGAGCGCCCAGAGCATCCGGACGGTTGCGTCGTCCTCGGTGAAGGCTAAGAGCGAGGTGTCGAGGCTACGAGCGGTGGGGTCGGCGGTCATTCGAGCTCCGCCGAGCAGTCTACCGATCCTGGCGCCCCGCGTCGATCTGGCCCTCTTCCTTGAGCTTGTCGTAGAGGTCCCGCTTCGGCGCGTTGAAGTTGTTCGGGGCGTCCGACGAGGTGTCCGCCAAGTTCGACACGAGCTTCTCCCCGTAGTTCTTCATGAGCTTGTCCTTGATGCCTTTCAGGAGGCTTCGCGCCACACCCATGAGAATCTCCAGTCGTGAACACCTACTGTGGGCTCCGTGGGGCGGCAACCGCCGCCTCAGCGGGCCGCCTTCGGAGTCCGCGTAGGGTATCCTGTGGCACAGAGGTTCCTCGGATGGCCGACCCGTTGCCGACCAGCCCTGCCGCCCGCTTCCGGATCTGGATCCGGCGCGGGACCGAGCCGCAAGGCCCGTACTCGATCCGCTTCGAGGTGACCGAGGGCAAAGGCATCCTTCGCGTGGTCCGGCCCGGCGTCCTGGTCGACCCTCCAGCGCGCCCGTCCGGCTTCGAGGAGCGGCTGACCGCCGCGCAAGTGAACACAAGCCGCTTCCTCCACGCCTGGGACGGCGGCCGGTACCGCCAGGGCCACTCCTTCGCGCGCCTCGACGAGGCCCGGCTCGAGGGCCTCCCGCACGAGCGCTGGATCCCCCTCGACTCGTCTGCCGAGGGCACGTTGTCGATGCTGCTCCTGCCTGCGACGATCGAGGCGGAGCCGACCCGCGTGGACGACGAGCCGACCTGGCCGCGCCGCGAGATGCTGGCCGAGCTCCAGCGGGATCTCCGCGGGATGGAGGCTCGCCCCGCGGACGAAGCTGCCCTCGAGGAGCCGACGGCCACCAACCCGCCGCCCTACGAGGCCCAGAACAGGACCGTGAGCCGCGCCGAGCGCGTGGCCATCCCGCGCACGCCGCCGTCGCGCGCCGACGCCCAGCCCGCCCCGCGCCTATCGTCCTCCCTCGACGCGCTCCTCGAGGCCTCGGTCGCCCACGGCGCGGGGCGCGGGGGCGACGAGGATCAGACCATCCTCATCGGCTCCGCCTCCCTGGCCCTCGATCGCTTCCCCGGCGCCGCGCGCCCGGCGCTGCCCAGCCCGTCGGCGACCTGGCCATCCGAAGAGGACGAGGACGCGATCGAGGCCGGCGAGGACGATGAGGACGACGACAACGAGTTCGATGTGATCTCGCTGAACGCCCACCAGCCACGCTTCGGCGGTGGCGACGACGACGACGGCGACGACACCCCCGAGGTGACCGACATCGGCCGGACGCCGATACCCGAGACCTTCCAGGGCGACCGCCTCACCGAAGCCGTCACCGTCGTACCGCTCTTCGACATGGACACCGTGGCCGGCATGGTGGAGATCCTGCCCTCGATGGGGGAGGACATCAGCAACGTTGCGATCGAGGCCGGCGCGGACGAAGGCGAGGACGAAGACGACGCCGCGTTCGACGAGGCCTCGGCGGACTCCGCGCCGTACCAGGACGAGGACGAGGACGACGCGGAGCTCGGTGACGCCGCAGGAACCGCCGCTCCGGCGGAGCGCGCCCGCATGGCGTCGCCGGACCCCGAGTCCGAGGACGATCCGCCCAAAGGCGTGCCCGCGTACGAGCTGCGCGAGGTCGAGCCCCCCGCTGTGCCCGTGTCTCGGGCTGAGGGAGAACCCGAACCGTCGTCGCCGGCCTTCCACGAGCGCAACACCACGCTCGTGCGCTTCCTCCGCCGCCGGATGGCCGCCGACCGCGCCCGGATCGCCACGCTGGAGCAGCGCGTCGCGGAGCTCGAGGGGGAGATCGTTCGCCGATCCGCTCGCTGAGCACGCGGAGCCGCCCTCGCCGCGTTAGGGCGGCGCCTTTCCGTGGGGAGGGCTTTTCGATGTCCAGCCGGCGCGCAGAGCGCATCGCTTCCGTCATGCACGCGGAGCTCGCCCGGCTTCTGCGTGAAGAGGTCAAGGACCCCCGCGTGGGGACCATCAGCATCACCGAAGTCGTGGTGAAGGCCGACCTCTCCACCGCCCGCATCCGCTACCTGCCCCTCGCGGGAGCCGGTGACCGCGTCCAGATCCAGTCGGGCCTCGAGGCCGCTTCGCGCTTCCTCCGCGGGCCCATGGGTCGCGCGCTAGGCATCCGCCACGCGCCCGAGCTCCGGTTCGAGCTCGACCCCAACGTCGAGTACGCCGCGCGTATGGAGGCGCTGTTCAAGACGCTGCCGGCTCCGGCGGCAGAAGACGCGGCGGCAGAAGACGCGGCGGCGGAAGACGTGGCGGCCCCGGCCGCCCAGGAAGGAGGAGAGGAATGAGCTACGACGGGTTCCTCGTCGTCGACAAGCCGCCCGGCGTCACGTCGCATGACGTCGTCGCGGTGGTGCGCGCCGTGACCGGCCTCAAGAAGGTCGGCCACACCGGCACGCTCGACCCCTTCGCCACCGGCGTGCTCCCCCTCGCGCTCGGCAGCGCCACACGCCTCATCCAGTACCTGGACGAGAACCAGAAGGTGTACGACGCCGTCGTCCGCCTCGGCGTCTTGACCGACACCGGCGACCCCACCGGCGCCGTGATCGAAGAGGCCCCGGTGCCCTCGTTCACGCAGAAGGAGCTGCTGGCCGTCCTCGACACGTTCCTGGGCATACGGATGCAGACGCCGCCGCGCTACTCCGCGGTGAAGGTCGCCGGCCGCCCCCTCTACGACTACGCCCGCAAGGGCCAGGCCGTCGAGGTCAAGGCGCGCCCCGTCCGCATCGACGGCATGGAGCTGGTCAGCGTCGACGGCCCTCGCGTCCGGGTCATCATCCGGTGCAGCCGCGGCACGTACGCGCGCGTGCTCGCCGAGGAGATCGGCGTCGCGCTCGGCACCGTCGGCCACCTCGAGGAGCTCCGCCGGCTCGGCAGCGGCCTGTTCCACATCGACAACGCCGTGTCCTTCTCGCGCATCTCCGAGATCGTCGCGGGGGATCCCGCCTGGGATCGCGTCCTGCGCCCCTCGCGCGACGGCGAGCGCGTGCCGTGGAGAACCCGGGACGAGGTCTTCGCCGGCCTCGCGCCGTGGGTCACCGCCCCGAGGGACGGTCTCCGTCACCTGCCCGCGCTCACGCTCTCGCCGATCGAGGCCCGCCGCTTCCAGCAGACCGGCGCCGTCCCGCCCCCGCCGGCGGGATGCACGGGCGCCTACGTGCTGCTCTCGGGAGACGAGGTGCTGGGGGTCGGCACCACTGGAAACGCCAGCGCGGTTCCGCTCGACACCCCCAAGGACCGAGATCGGGGCCAAGGTGGCGATCAACGCACGCGTAGGCGTTGACGCCAGGCCCTTCATCCAATAACTGCGCCCGACTTCGAGTGTACCCGCCATGAACATGATCGACCAGATCGACTCCGAGACCATCCAGGGCAAGACCACGACGTTCATCGTCGGGGACGACGTTCGCGTCCACGTCAAGATCAAGGACGGCGAGAAGGTCCGCATCCAGGTCTTCGAAGGCACCGTCATCGCCATGAAGAACGCTGGCGCCAGCGCCACGTTCACCGTGCGCAAGATGAGCTTCGGCGTCGGCGTCGAGCGCATCTTCCCGGTGTACAGCCCGATCATCGAAAAGGTCGAGGTCAAGGTGCGCCACAGTGTGCGTCGCGCCAAGCTCTACTTCCTCCGCGAACGCAGCGGTAAGTCGGCCCGTCTGAAGGACGCGCCGTACAATAGCAACCGCTAAGCCCCGCTCGGCGGACAACCGCCGGCAGGCCTTGGAGCGCGGCCATCAGGCAGAAAGCCTGGTGGCCGAACGCCTTTTTACGCGCGGGTGGACCATCCACGCGCGGAACTGGCGGGGAGGGGGAGGGGAGATCGACGTCGTGGCGGGCCACGACGGGAAGCTCCGCTTCGTCGAGGTGAAGGTGCGCGCCCCGGAGGACCCCCTCTCGGATGACGCCGTCTCACCCCACAAGCGCCGGCGCCTCAAGAGCGCGGCGGAGGCGTGGCTGGCCGCGATGCCCGGTGAGCCGCTGGAAGCCTGCTTCCTCGTGGCCTACGTCGACGCGTCCGTCGAACCGTGGGCCATCCGATGGATCGACGACGCGTTCTGAAGCCGCGTTCTGAAGCAGGCGGACACTCCGGCGCGCTCCGACCCCGCGTGCCTCAGCGGAAGCGCACGCCAAGCGTCGAGCCGACCGTGATGTCGAGCGTGTTGCTGCCGGTGTAGACCGGGTAGGGGTGCTCGATCCGCTGCGGCAGGTGGTAGCCCACGTCTCCGTGGAGGCCGATCTGCATGTTCTCGAAGGGCCGCCAGGTCGCGCCCAGGCCGCCCCCGGCCTCGAGCTGCTCCGCCTGCTGGACCACGCCGCCGTCGCTCGCCTCGAGCACGTTGGGCAGGTAGAAGCCGCTCGGGAGCTGGGCCCACGCGTCGTACCCGACGCCGAGGTGGAGGTCCATGACGAAGATCGCGCCGTTCGCCGGGTTGCGCCCCGCGAGGAGCTCGACGCCGATCTTGATGTCGCCGTGGTTGGCGGGATCGACCTCGGCCTCTTCGTAGGCGGTGCCGCTGGGCGTCACGAGCGTGACGGTCTGCTTGCCCTCGCCGACGTAGGTGCCCGACACGTAGGGCATGGTGCTGCCCATCGTGGTGGAGAACGCCGTGTGCAGGCGCGCGGCCGTACCGCCGGGGCCCGCGCCGCGCTTGCCCTCGTCGTTCACGGCCCAGAAGTTGCTCTTGTCGCCGGTGCGGATGGCACCCTCGAGCAGCCACGTCGTCTTGCTGTTGCGGCTGGTGAAGGCCTCCGAGAACGGGGTGCCGCGCACGCCGAACCAGATGCCGCCGAGACCGGCGCCGGAGACGTAGGTGCCCGGGGTGCCGGCGGCGGTGCCGACGTAGGTGCCGCTGCCGGTGCCGGGGTCGTACACCATGTCGGAGAAGGAGCCGAACGCGACGCGGCTGGACACGTAGTGCGGGAGGTCGGCGAAGACGGCGACGCCAGGCGCGACGGAGAACACCACGCCGTACCTGAGCATGTGGTCGGACAGGGTGCGTTGCCCGACCTCCACGTCGCCTTCGGGCGTACGCTCCACCAGCGAGCCGGACAGCTGCTCGTAGGTGTAGGAGATCTGGATGTCCCCACGGAGGAAGGGAGGGATCTCCGTGACGACGGCGGCCGAGGCGAGGGGCAGCAGGGGGCCGAGCAGCAGCATCCGCGAGGGTACTCCGCAGCGAAGGTACGCCGAGCGGGCGTGCATCGTCAACACGGGCCCGGCGACGCGGCCGCAAATGCGCCTCCCAACACCGGCTTGCACGGATAGACGGCTGCGTGGCAACTCGACCCCCGATCTCCCGCGTGCGCGCGGCCGCCTACTTCGAACCGCTCCGCGCCATGGTGCCAGTCCCCAGGTGCGAGCTGGATTATCGCGACCCCTTCGAGCTGCTGATCGCGACACAGCTCTCCGCGCAGTCGACCGACGCGATGGTGAACCGGGTCACGCCGACGCTCTTCGCGCGCTGGCCGGACGCCTCAGCGATGGCGGCGGCCGACCCCGCCGAGATGGAGGCCGTCCTTCGACCCACAGGGTTCTTCCGGCAAAAGACGAAGAACGCGATCGCTTCGTCAAAGATCCTGACGGAGCGCTACGGCGGCGAGGTCCCGGCGCGCATGGAGGATCTGGTCGAGCTACCCGGCGTGGCGCGGAAGACGGCGAACGTGGTGCTCGGCACGGCGTTCGGCATCCAGAGCGGCGTCACCGTCGACACGCATGTGTTCCGAGTGACGCGCCGGTGGGGCTGGCACAAGGAGAAGACGCCCGAGAAGGTCGAGGCGCACCTGATGAAGCTCGTGCCGCGGGACGGGTGGAGCGATTTCGGGCACCGCGCGGTGCTCTTCGGGCGCTACACCTGCCTAGCGCGCAGCCCGAAGTGCGAGGAATGCGGCCTGCGAACGCTCTGTCCCGTCGGGCGCGGGGAAGGGGACCCGTGAGGGGTCGGCCCCGGCGCGGCGACGTGGCCATCTCCGTGCACTAGGCCAAGGATCCGCGTGGTAGGATCCGCGCATCCTGAGGCGCGCGTGCCCGTCAAGACCCAGCTCAGCACCGGCGGCACCGCCGCTCCCGCGACCACCACGACCGGCCCCGTGACGGCGCCCGCCGTCACCCAGACGGGCGGCAACGGCGCCGCGCAGGACCGCCTGAAGAAGGTCTCCGGGCCGATCGGGCGCGTCTGGAACCACATCCTCGGCCAGCCCGACGGCGCGACGAACACCGGCGGCTCGTCCGTCGACCAGGCGATGGTCCGGGCCTACCTGGACAAGCGGCTGGGGCTCGCCGAGGGCGAGATGTTCCGCGGCAAGAAGCTCGACGGCGTGGCCGAGAAGCTCGTGACCCAGTTCGACAAGGACGGCGACGGCCGGGTGGACTGGCCCGAGTTCCAGGAGTTCGAGAACCAGATCTTCGCCATGCTCGCGCCCGGCGGCGACAAGGCCGGCGCGAACGTGGCGGGCGCGGCCGGCGCCCAGTTCGGCAAGGTAGACGGCTCGGGCGACCAGAAGGCCGACCTCGACGAGGTCCAGGCCGTGAACAAGGCCGCGCTCCCGCGGGGCACCGACTACGCCGACCTCGTGGCGCAGCTCGGCGCGCGCGTCGCCATCGACGCCGCGGACAAGGACGAGGCCGGCAAGCCCATCGGGCAGCGCACCCTGTCGAAGGACGAGTGGACGAGCGCCGCCACGGACACCGCGAACCGCAGGAAGTGACCGGTGGGGACCGGGGGCGCTCCGTTCGGGGGGGTGACTACTTGACATAATATCGCTTATCAGAAGTTCCGGTCCGGGTGGAGGGAGCCCTTCCCCTCGATCCGTCGGCCCCGCGCGCGGCCCGCTATACTCGCGCGTCATGCGGTCGCTCCTGTTCCTGCTGCTCGCCGCCTGCGGCCCCGACGCCGTGGCGTGGCGCGACGCCACCGCGACCCTCGGCGTCAGCGCCACCGCCGTCACGTTCCCGCCCACGCCGCTCGGCGGCTTCAGCGCGGTGCCGCTCCGGCTCACCAACGGCGGCGACCGCGCCCTGGTCGTCTCGGTCGAGGTCGAGCCGCCGTTCACCGCCAGCCAGCCCACCGTCGAGCTCGGCGCCGGCGGGTCGGCCACCCTGGAGCTCGGGTTCCGCCCGACCGACTGGGCGCACGCCACCGGCGTCCTGCGGCTGGTGGGCCCGCCGAGCGCCGAGGTCGCCCTTGTCGGACCGCTCGACACCGACGCCGACGACGACGGCGCCTACGCGCCCGGCGCGGGCGGCACCGACTGCGACGACACCGACCCGACCGTCCATCCCGGCGCGCCGGACCTCTGCGGCGACGCCGTGGACGCCGACTGCGACCCCGTCGGCGACGACGACTGTGACCAGGACGGTGCCTCTACGGCCACGGACTGCGACGACACCGACGCCACCGTGTTCCCAGGAGCCGTCGAGACCGCGCCGGATGGCCGCGACGAGGACTGCGACGGCCGCGTCGACGAGGTCCTGGCGGCGCCCGGCGACCTCTACCTGTCCGAGCTCTCGCCGCAGGCCCCGGCATGGGTGGAGCTCTGCAACGGCACGTCGCGCGCGGTGGCGATCGGCGGCTTCACGCTGGAGACCGCCGCCGGATCGTACACGCTGCCGTCCGGCACGCTCGAGCCCGCGGCGTGCGCTGCGGTCTGCGCCTCCACCACGTCCGACTGCGGCTTCGAGGCCGAGATCGTGCTGGATCCGAGCTCCGACCGTGTCGCGGTCACGGTCGAGGGCCTGGTGCTGGACGTCGTCACGATCGACGCCGTCTGGGACTGGCAGCCCGGCTGGGTGTGGTCCCTCGACCCGGGGGCCGCCACGGCGGACGGCAACGACGACGCCGCGGCGTGGTGCCGCAGCGCCGGGAGCCCGGGCGAGCCCAACCCCGCGTGCCGCTGAGCGCGTGGGCGCGTGGGCGGGTAGGCGCGTGGGCGCGTGGGCGCGACGGCGCGATCGTCACGCGCGCAGCGCTACCAGCCCTTGGGCGACACCCAATCGACAGTTTGGACGGGGCGATTCCCCTCCCCTCCCCTCATCGCGTACAGCACGCCGCCGTTGCTGACTGCGTAGACCGTCGAGCCGTCGACCGCGGGGGCCCCCGTGATGCCGGTGAGCAGGTAGCCAGGATCGAAGGCCCATCGCGTCGTTCCGGTGTCCGGCGCGACGAGGTAGAGGCTGCCTTCGCTGCTGGCGACGAGCACGCCCTGGGCGGTCGGGATGGGCTGGGTGAGGCTGCCGCCGGTGCCGGAATCCCAGGTCCAGACCACGTTCCCGGTGCGCGCGTCGATCCGGCGCAAGACGCCGTCCGTGCCGCCATGCCAGAGGGTCTCGCCCTCGAGGGTGAACGGAGAGGCGCTCCCGACGTCGAGCCGCCACTGGACAGAGCGGCTGGCGGGGTCGAGGCTCACGAGGGGCTCGGAGTAGCCGCCGACGACCACGCTCGCGCCCACGGGCTGCGGCGGCGCGATGAGGTCGGGGTAGACGCCCTCGCCGATGGAGGCCGACCAGCGCGGGGAGCCGTCCGCCGCGCCGAGGCCGACGAGGAAGCCGTCCGAGAAGCCGACGAGCACCATGCCGTCCGACACGATGGGGCGCGGCGCGCCGAACAGCTCGAGCTCTGCGACGCGCACGGTCTCAAGCTTGTGGGCGTGGCGCCACTTGAGCTCGCCGGTGCGGGCGTCGAGGGCGTAGACCAGGTCGTCCACGTTGGTCACGTAGAGGACGCCGTCCTCCACCGTGGGCGACGAGAGGATGGGGGCGCCGGAGAAGTGGGTCCACGCGGGGCGGCCCTGACCGAGCCGGTCGCGGAGGAAGGCCGAGGTATACCCGGCGGCGTCCGTCACGTAGACGAAGGTGTCCGTCAGCACCGGCGCGGAGACGACGGGGGCCTGGGTCTCAAGCTCGAAGACCACGGCGCCGTCACGGCGATCGAGGACGAGCAGCCCGTTCGCGCCGCTGTAGCCGACGTAGATGTACTTGCCGTCCACCACGGGGGCAGCGGTCTCGGTGCGCGTGGCGGTGGTGGCGGGCGCCCCGGGGAGCTGGCGCTGCCAGAGCAGGAGCGGGGGCGCCTCGAGCGTCGGCGCGGACACCGGCACCGCCGGCGAGGGGGCCTCGTAGTCGAGCCCGACCGCGCGGAAGGCCGCCTCGAAGAGGAGGCCCTGGGCGAGCAGGACGCTCAACCCGCGCTCCCGGCGCGTGCTTCGAGCGCGCCGACCTCGGCCGCGCGCGGCGACTGCGGGAAGCGCTTGCGGAACTCTTCGATCGCGATCTTCGCGTCAGCCTGGCGGCCGGCGCCGATCTGGGCGTCCGCGAGGAGGAGGAGCGAGCGCTCGGCGAAGAAGCCCTCGTGGCGGTTGGCCATGTCGCGGTAGAGTGCGAGGGCTTGGTCCGTCTTGCCGGCGTCGAGCAGGGCGGCGGTGTAGGCGGCGTCCGCGGCGAAGCCGGGGAGGTCCTTCGCGCCGACCTCGGACGCCTTCTTCAGGGCGCTCATGGCCTCGTCGGCCTTGTCGACGCGCTCCCAGGTCTCGGCGGCGCGGAGGTAGGCGTAGACGGCGGCGGCGCCGTGGGCATCGTCCGCGGTGGCGGAGTAGCGCCGGGCGCCTTCCTCCACGTTGGCCATGCGGGTGGCGTCGGTCTTGTCATCCATCGGGGCGAGCCCGAAGCGCGCGAGCTCCTCGACCTTCGGCATCTTGTGGTCGATGCGGGAGATGGCCGCGAACTCCTCCGCCTCGCGCGCGGCGGTCCACGACGTGACGCCGCCGTAGACGAGCGAGCCCACCAGGGCCAACGCCACGATGTACCCGACGTACTTGGCGTTTCCGAGGATGAAGTCGCTCGCCGCCATCTGGAGGCGGAAGAGCGTGTCCTGCTCGGGCGGCAGGGGTGCTTCGACGGGGGGCGTCTCGCCCGACTCTTCTTTCGTGGTGTCGGCCAAAAGGGCCTCCGAAGCCCCGCCGATTATGCGGTGCGCGGCGCCGCGTCAACGTCGGCACGCGCGCGCTCCAGCGCAGCGTACCAGGCCGTGACCGCGGACAGCCCGAGCGGATCGAGATCCAGGAACAGGCTGGCGCTCACCGCCGCGTGCTGGGCGAGCAGCACCGCCGCGCCGAGGGTACGCGCATCCAGGCCGGGGAGGCGGACGCGCAGGTTGGCGAGGTTCTCGCGGTTCACGAGGTCCTGGAAGGCGTTCACCTGGGCGACGCACTCCTCGGCCCCGCGCCCCTGGACGCCGTCAGACACGTCCCAGATGGCGACCAGCTTGTCCCTGGGGCCGACCAGCAGGACCTGGAGCAGCTCCTCGTCGCCCACGACGCCCGCGACGCCCGCGGAGCCGGTGTGGCGCACGACCCCCTCGACCGTCACGGTGTCCGCGAGCACGGCGCCCCACATCCGCACGATCCAGGAGCAGAAGGCTTCCATGCGGCCGCTGGTCGCGAGGTGTGCGACGACGGAGATGCCGAGGTCCCGCTCGACGAAGATGGTGCTGAGCGCCAGGGTGTACGCGGGGTTCTCGAAGAGCGCCGGGCGCGTGCACGCCGCGGCCATGTCCCGCGCGCCGGCGAGCAGCGCGCCGACGTCCACCCCGGCCCACGCGGCGCAGACGATCCCGGCGAGGCCGAGCCCGCCGAAGCGGCCGTCCCCCGCGACGGGGTCGGAGATCCACCAGCCCTCAGGTGGGGCCTCGTGCGCCCCCGCGCCGGCGACGGCGACCACGCGTCCGCTCGACACGGCCCACTCCGCCACATGGTCTACCCACGCAGGGCCCTCGAGCACGAGCCACGCCACGTCGGGCCCGTCGAGGCCGGGCACCGTGGCGGCGTCGGGGCTGGTCACCCAGTGCGGCGCCCGCACCCCGAGGGCCTCGGTGATGGCGCGGAGCGCGGCGACCGCGCCGGGCTGCCCCACCACGGCGAGCCGCGGGGCGCGCGCGTGCAGCGCAGCCGCGATCGCGTGCGCGGAGGCCACCTGTTCTGCGTCCGGGAGGACGAGGTGGGGCCAACGGCCGGCCTCGGCGCCACGGACGAGCACGTCGTGCGCGTCCCGGAGGCGGGACAACCCCGAGAGCAGGCGCTTGCGCCCGATCCCGGCCCCCTGCTTCCGGAGCAGGTGCGTGATCTCGACCACGACGTTGCGAACCACCGGACCCTCCGAGCGTCAGTTCAAGAAACAATCAGGGGCGATCCCACGGATCTCCCCTCCCCGGCTCAGGGGCACGCCAACGTAATCGTCTCCGGACGGCCGGCGGGCTTGAACTTGATCTCCTTCGGCAGGTTGCAGGAGGTCCCGTCGGGCGCGACCAGCTTGAACTGGCGCACGCCCTCGCTCACCTGCACGGTCACGGGCATCGGGCCCATGTCGTGGCCGTCCACCACGACACGGTAGCCGTCCGGCCCGTAGACGTTCACCTGCCCGGTCACGACCTCGGGCTTGAGGGCGAAGGGCACGGTGAGCTCGCGGATGCGGATGTTCACATCGCGGATCTCGGTCTTGTAGCCGGGCCGCATCACCTTGACCTGATGCGCACCATAGGAGAGCTCGACCGTGACGGGGGTCTTGCCCCGCGCAACGTCGTTCACGTAGACGGTGCCGCCCTCGGGGTCCGACACGATTTTGAGGAAGCCCGAGGACGGCGCGGTCGGCGTGCCGCCCCACACGCTGTCCGACGTGACGGCCGACGTAGCGGGCGCGGTCGTGGCGGCGGTGGTCGCCGGGCGCGTGGCGGGGGTCGTCGCCGCGGAGTTGGCGGCCGCGCCGGTGGTCGTCGTGGTCGGACGCGTGGTGGCGGCGGCCGTGGTGGTGGTGGTGGTGGGCCGGGTCGCCACGGCGACCGGTGCAGCGACGGGCGGGGCGATGGCGACGGGCACGGCCGGGGTCGGCTCGACCAGAGGGGGCTCGACCGGAGGGGGCGCGGCCGCCACCTCGACCGGCGCAGGGGGAGGCGCGGCGGCGGGCAGCACGGCGGGCGCGGTCACGACGGGGGCCGTGGCGACGGGCATCGGGTCGTTCCCGCCGCGGGACATCGTCCACCAGGTGCCGGCCAGGGCGACCACCGCGAGGGCGCCGAAGGCCATGAGCGCGATCAGCGCGACGCCGATGCCGGCGCCGCCGCCCTTCTTGCGCGCGGGCTCATCGTCGAGGGCCGAGCGGCCGCGCGGGTCCTCGGGCTGGGCCGCGTACATGGGGATCGTCGCCTTCGCGTCCTCGCTCTCCTCACGCGGGGGCGCGTGGTACGGGCGGACGGGGGAGGACGGGGCCGCGTCGGGGGCCTGGAGGACGGAGGCGATGTCGCTCATCGCGTCGGGGTCGAGGGAGCCGGCCGCGGACGCCGCGACGGGGGGCGCGCCCGTGTCGGCCTCGGGGATCAGCGTCGGCTCGGCGGCCACACGCGTGAGCGGCGGCGCCGGCGGCGGCGGCATCGCGATGAAGGTCTCTTCCTCTGAGAAGGGATCCGACTCGGGTCGGTCCGCCACGGCGTCCGCGAGCGGCGCGGCCAACGGGGTCGGCGCGGCGAGCTCGGCGGGATCGGGCGTCGGCGACTTCAGGGGCGCGCGGCCGAAGCGGAGGGACGGATCCGGCGCGTCGAGGGAGTTCGCGACGGAGAACCGGGAGAGGTTCGCCGGCTCGGGGAGATCGGAGCCCGAGACGAGGCGGGCCTCGGGGGCGTCGAAGGCGGAGCCGGCGGGCGCGGCCTGGGGCGGCGGGACCGGCTTCGGCAGGGCCGGGGCGGGCTTCGGCTCCTGGGCGACGAGCGGAACGCCGTCGTTGAAGCAGAACTCGATCCAGTCCTCGTAGGTGCTCTGGCAGTTCGGACAGGCCTTCATAAGCGTTCCTGGAGGGCGGAGTGGACCGTCTCGCCGCAGGGGCGGGACGCGAGCGCAACGATACCTGAAATGACGGCCCGGTGGACGCCGGGGGGTGGTCGAAGTGCGGGCGCGCGCCGCCCCGAGCGGAAGAGCACGGCTCCAGGTGCGGACGCCCCGCACCCCAGGGCCGCCCTCTCAGCCCCCGTGCGTGCGCCGCATGTGACGCGCGATGACGACGCGCTGCACCTGGTTGGTGCCCTCGACGATCTGCATGACCTTTGCGTCCCGCATCATGCGCTCCACCGGGTATTCGCGCGTGTAGCCGTAGCCGCCGAGCACCTGCACGGCGTCCGTCGTGACGGCCATCGCGGCGTCCGTGCTGACGCACTTCGCCATCGCGGCGATGTGGGAGAACACCATCCCCTGATCCTTCAACCACGCCGCCTTGTGGACGAGCAGGCGGGAGGTCTCGACCTTGCACGCCATGTCCGCGAGCATGAAGCCGACGCCCTGGAAGTCGATGATCGGCGTGTCAAATTGCTTGCGGGTACACGCGTAGGAGGCGGCCACGTCGAGCGCCGCTTGCGCGATGCCCACGGAGGTCGCCCCGATGGTGATGCGGCCCGAGTCCAGCGCGCTCATCGCCACACGGAAACCGGCGCCCTCGCGATCCAGCAGGTTCTCCGCGGGGATCCGGGCGCCCTCGAGGATCATCTCCACGGTGGGCGAGGCGCGGAGCCCCATCTTCTCCTCCTTCTTGCCGAAGGAGAGGCCCGGGGTGTCGCCGGGGACGAGGAACGCGCTGACGCCGCTGGCGCCCGGGCCGCCGGTGCGCCCCATGACGACGTAGATGTCCGCGTAGCCGCCGTGCGTGATCCAGAACTTGGTGCCGTCGAGGACGTAGAAGTCGCCTTCGCGGCGCGCGGTGGTGCGGAGCGAGGCCGCGTCGGAGCCGCTGCCCGGCTCCGAGAGCGCGAAGCCGCCGAGGAGCTCTCCGGCCGCGAGGCCCGGCATCCAGCGCTGCTTCTGCGCCTCGTTGCCGTAGAGCGCGAGGATGACCTGCGGGAGCCCGCTCACCGCGACGCTCACGGCGTAGGCGGGGGCGACCTTCGCGATCTCCTCGAGCACGAGCGTGTACTCGACGTACCCGAGGCCGAGCCCGCCGTACGCCTCGGACGTCTGCACCCCGCAGAGCCCGGCCGCGCCGAGCTTCTGGAAGAGCTCCTTGCGGTAGAGCTCGCGTTCGTCGTCCTCCTTCACCGTGGGGGCGAGGATGTCCTGGGCCGCGGTACGCGCGGCTTCGACGAGCGACTGCTGCTCTTCGGTCAGGGCGAACATGGCGAGCTCCGGGAGGCCCCCCACCTAACCGGGAACGGCGCGGACGCCCCCGCCGCTACGGCGCCACCTCCGCTCCGGTCCCCTCGCCGGTCCAGCCCGCGCTCGGGCTCACCAGGCGGCCGTCGACCTCCACGAACACGTCCCGCCGGAGTACGCGGGTCCCGTCGACCGGCATCCCGAGGAGCGCGATGAAGTCCTTGGCTTTCCCCGGCCGGCCGTCGACGGAGCGGACACCGAGGTCCACCGCGCCGTCTTCGCGCACCGAGAGGTGCCGGAGCATCGCGCGCACGTCCACCGTGACGGTGCCCTGCTTCGCGTCCCGCACGAGCGGGATCGTCTCGGCCGCGAGCACCTTCGCCACGGCGGCCTGGAGCTCCGCGCGCGGCATCGGCGAGAAGAGCGTGTAGTCGGCGCCCCGGATGTCCCCCATCAGGCCGGCCGCGTGCACCTCGACCTCCCCGACGCCGAGGACCAGGAGGCCGGGCGGGACCGTGGCGCGGAGGGCCTCGAAGAGGGCGCGGGGATCGACCTTCGTGTCGAGCACGATGTCCATGTACTCGCCCGTGCTCTCCTCACCGACGGGGAGCGCCGAGGAGAAGTTGACGCGGGCGTGCGCGTGGAAGCCGCGGCTGTACGAGACCGGCGCCTTCGCGCGGCGCAACGACCGGATCCAGGCGTCTGCCATCTCGAGGTGCGACAGGAGGCGGGCGTCCCCCGTGCGGCCGACGCGGAAGCGGAGCCGCATCTCCGGGGTCGGCTCGACCACCTCGGGGACCGGCGTGCGCTCCCACTTCTTCTCGAGCTTGGCGCCCTCGATGTTGTCGCGGAGCATCGACGCGCAGAGCTCGCGCTCCACGTCGATGACGCCGCACTTGTGGCACTTCTTGTGGCGGCAGTCCGGCGCATGCTGGAGCAGCGTGGCGCGCGCCCAGTCTTCCTGGAACCACTTCTTGGGGATGTGGATGTCGATGTGGTCCCACGGGAGGCGCTCGTCGAGCCGGCGCTCGCGCAGCGCGAAGGCCACGTCGAAGCCGGTCTCCGCGACGGCCTCCATCCAGAGGTCGTAGCGGAGGTGCTCGCTCCAGGCGTCGAAGCGGCAGCCCTTGCGAAAGGCGGCCTCGATGAGGTCCGCGGAGCGGCGATCCGAGCGGCTCACGAGCCCCTCGAGGAAGGTCTCCTCCGCGTGGTGTCGGCCGAACTTGATCGCCTTGTTCTTGTTGAAGCGCTGGTAGAGGATCTTCTGCTTGCGGTTCGTCTCCTCGAGGTCGACCTGCGCGGCCCACTGGAAGGGGGTCAGCGGCTTCGGCACGAACGTGCTCACGCCGGTGTGCACCATCGCGCTACGGTTGATCTTCTTGCCGGCCGCGACGGTGCGCTCGCAGAGATCGGCGATGGCGAGAACGTCGTCATCCCGCTCGGTTGGGAGGCCGATCATGAAGTAGAGCTTTACGTGGGACCAGCCGCGCTCGTACGCCTGCGCGCTCATCTGGAGGAGCTCTTCGTCGGGGATCCACTTGTTGATGACCGCGCGCAGCCGGGGGCTCGCCGCCTCCGGCGCGAAGGTCAGGCCGGTGCGGCGCGTCTCCGCCACCATCTCGGAGAGCTCCACGGAGAAGCTGTCCAATCGCAGCGACGGGAGGCTGACGGTGACGTGCTGCTTCTTCGCGCGGGCCGCGAGCGTCTCGACCATGCCGCGCACCTGCGAGTAGTCGCAGGTCGAGAGCGACACGAGCGACACCTCCTCGTACCCGGTGGCGTCCAGCGTGCGCTGCATGAGCGAGTCGAGGTTCTCGATCGTGCGCTCGCGCACCGGGCGCGTCGTCATGCCGGCCTGGCAGAAGCGGCACCCCTGCGTGCACCCGCGGAGCACCTCCAGCGAGATCCGGTCGTGCACCTGCTCGGTGAAGGGCACGATGTAGTTCACCGGGAAGGTCGCGCCGTTGAGGTCCTTCGTGGTGCGCTTCTTGATGGGGGGCGCGCCGAGCGAGGGCAGGATCTGGCCGTCCGGGAGCGTGTCGAAGGGGTAGAACGCCGGGACGTAGACGCCCTCGATGGCGGCGAGCGCCCGGAGCCGCGCGTCGCGACCCGAATGCGCGCGCATCGCAGCGGCGATCTCGAGCACGATGTCCTCGCCGTCGCCGATGACGAAGAAGTCCATGAAGGGCGCGAGCGGCTCGGGGTTGAACACCGCGGGGCCACCGGCGAACGTGAGCGGATCCGTCTCGCGACGGTCCTTCGTGCGCAGCGGGATCCCGCCGAGGTCGAGGATGTTCAGGATGTTCGTGAAGGTGAGCTCGCTCTGGAGCGTGAAGCCGATGCCGTCGAACGCGTCCAGCGAGTCCTTGGACTCGATCGCGAACATCGGCAGCCCGCGCGCGCGGAGAGCCGCCTCCATGTCCTTCGCCGGCGCGTACACGCGCTCTGCCCACACGCCCTCGACCCCGTTCAGGATCGCGTACAGGATGTGCAGCCCGAGGTTGCCGAGCCCGATGTCGTAGAGATCGGGGAAGCAGAGCGCGAGCCGCAGGTCGACCGTCGCGAGGTCCTTGTGAACCGCGTTGACCTCCGACCCGAGGTAACGACTCGGCTTCTCGACGCGGGGGAGGATCTCGTCGGACAAGACGGTGGCGAGGTTCATGCGCTCGACCTAACCCGCCGCCCCACCGCCGCTCGGACCCCCACGCCCCCGCGCTTCGCGGCGCGCCATCCGTGTATCCCCGCTCGTGTTTTCGGCGCATGGCGGGGACGCCACTCACGCGTCGCGAAGCGGCGGGTGGGGTTAAGCGGACGCGTGCCTCCCATCGGCGAGACCATCGCGCGGCGGCGCGTCTTCTGGTTCCTCATCGTCCTCGTCCTCGGCCCCACGATCGCGCTCGCGTTCTACGGGGTCGCGGGCCTGAAGGACCAACGGGACGCCACCGAGGCGCGGCTCCGCGATCGTTACCTCATCCAGGCGCGCGTGCTCGAAGCGGGGATCATCACCCAGCTCGCCGAGGAAGACGCCCAGCTCCGCCAGGCGCTCGCCGGAAAGTCCACGGAGGGGCTCCAGGACGCCCTCGACGCGCTCGTGCTGAAGAGCGTCGTCATCACCAACGCGTGGGTCGTCGGTGACCCCGCCGCGCCCCGCGCCGTCGAGCCCGCCGCCGCCGGTCTCTCCGAGACCACGCCCGTCACGTTCGTCTCCATCCAGGAGGCCGGGCGCCTCTCCACCGTGGCCGTGTCCCGCGTCAAGCAGGGCCTCGCGATCGTCTACCGCATCGATCCCGACGCGATCGACGCGGTGATCCTCCCCGCGATCGTCGGCCGCCAGTTCCCCTCCGAGCGCGCGGAGTACGGCCTCCGCACCGCCGTGCGCGAGCAGGCAGGCGAGCCCGTGTCCTTCGAGCGGCTACGGCGAAACCTCGCGGAGAACCTCGCGGAGACCGAGCCGACCCTCGACCGGCCGATGGCAGCGCCCTTCGAGCAGTGGCGCATCACCATCATGGCCCCGGAGGCGCCCGGCCCCGGGTCGAGCTCGCCCATCATCTGGACCGTGCTGCTCCTCGCCGGCACAACGGTCACGGGCGTCGTGCTCATGGGCCGCGCGGTGGTCCAGCAGGTGCGGCTCTCGCGCCTCCAGACGGACTTCGTCTCGAACATCAGCCACGAGCTCCGCACCCCCCTCACCAGCATCCGCCTCTTCATCGAGACCCTCCAGAGCGGCCGCGTGAAGGATCCCGAGAAGGTCAAGGAGTGCCTGGAGATCATCGCGACCGAGAGCGACCGGCTCACGCGCAAGATCGAGCGCGTGCTCACCTGGGCGCGCATGGAGGCCGGGCGCCGCACCTACGAGCTCGAGGACGTGCGCCCCGTCGACCTCGTGCGCGTCTCGCTCGAGGCCTTCCGCGCCCAGCAGCTCCACGGCGAGGCGAAGATGAGCGTGGAGGTCTCCGAGGATCTCCCCCTCATCCGCGTCGACACCGACGCCATGGCCGACGCCCTGCTCAACCTCCTCTCCAACGCGCGCAAATACGGCGGCGAGGACGTGCACATCAAGGTCCTCGGGGCCGCGGAGCGCCGCTGGGTGGTGCTCACCGTCGCGGACGACGGGCCGGGCATCCCCCGCGACGAGCGCAAGCGCATCTTCGAGAAGTTCTATCGGCCGGATGTGCTGGTCTCGCGCCGCACGGAGGGCAGCGGACTCGGCCTCGCCATCGTCCACGCTGCCGTGGTGGCGCACAAGGGGCGCGTGGACGTGGAGAGCGAAGAGGGCCGGGGCGCGCGGTTCACGATCCGGCTGCGGCGCGTACAAAAGGTGTAGACCGGGCGCCGGCTAAGCGCCGAGCGCCCAGGTCGCCCGGCCCCTTAGGGGCAGTCCACCTGGGGATCGACGATCTCGCCTTCCATGCCGACGAGGGCGAGAAGAAGCGGGTCGATGACCGCCGAGCCGTCGAGCGCGTAGGGCACCCCGAGGGTGTCGAGCGCCGCGAGGAGATCGCCGACGAGGGCGTCGAAGTCGGACTCGGAGACGCCCATGCCGTCGTGGGTCTCGCACATCGAGCGGCCGGAGTAGGTGCAGTAGCCGCCGGTGGCCTCGCAGATCTGCTCGACGAGCAGGCCGTTGAGCGCATCGAGGTCGCTCGTGGCGAAGAAGCCGTTGATGCGGGAGTCGGCGCCCACGACAGCGATGAACTCGTCGACCACGGCCTCGACGGCGGCGCGGCCGCCGAGCTGGTTGAAAGCGACGGTGTCGCCGGCAGCGTCGGTGACGATGTCGGTCTGCATCGCGGCGAGCGCGCCGATGAGCTGGTCGGCCGGGAGCCCACCGTCGAAGGTGCTGGCCGTGTAGGGAACGCCGAGGGTGTCGAGCGCGGCGAGGAGATCGGACACGACGAACATGAACTGGGCGTCGGTGATCGCCATGTCCGCGTGCACATCGAGCATCGAGCCGCCCGTGTAGGTGCAGCCGCCGCCGGTAGCCTCGCAGATCTGGTTCTCCAGCATCATCTGGAGGTTCACGATGTCGGTGTCGGCGAACATCCAGTTCACGTTCGAGTCCGCCGCCACGTTGGCGATGAATTCGCTCACCACCGCGGAGACGCCCACGGCGCCGCCGAGCTGGTCGTAGAGCGACAACGAACCGGTGTCGGTGTCGGTGTCCGTGTCCGTGTCCGTGTCCGTGTCCGTGTCCGTGTCGGTGTCGGTGTCGGTGTCGGTGTCGGTGTCCGAATCGGTGTCCGTGTCGGTATCGGTGTCCGTATCGGTGTCGACCTCGACGTCACGGTCGATGGTGGGGTCGGTCTCCTCCGAGTACTTCGACTCCTCGGCAGTACCGGTACACGCCGCGAGCACGAGCAGGGAAAGGGCGAATCGCATGTGGTCTCCTCAACAGCCGCGCAGTTTGCCTTAGAAGCCCCCCCTCCGCAAGCCCCTGCGCGCGGGAACGCAGCGCACGACGCGTTGGCCCCCTTGTTGACCTGCGCGCGTCGCCATAATCGGCGGCATGCACATCCTGGGCATCTCCTGCTTCTACCACGATGCCGCGGCGTGCCTCGTGTCGGAAGGCCGCATCGTCGCCGCTGCCTCCGAGGAGGCGTTCACCCGCAAGAAGCACGACTCGCGCCTCCCGGTCGACGCGACGCGGTACGTGCTCGGCGAGGCCGGACTCAAGGCGTCCGACCTCTCGGCGATCATCTACTACGACAAGCCCATCCGGAAGCTCGACCGTTCGTTGCGTACGTTCATCGACACCTTCCCGAGCGGACTCGGGGCGTTCATCCGGAAGATGCCGCACCTCGCGGGAGTGCAGCTCCGGCTGCCGAGCGAGCTCAAGAAGGAGCTCGGCTACGCGGGTCCGGTGCTCTACTCCGAGCACCACCTCTCCCACGCCGCGAGCGCGTTCTACTGCTCCGGCTGGGAGGAGGCCGCGATCCTCACGGTGGACGGCGTGGGCGAGTGGGCCAGCTCCTCGTGGGGCGTCGGGCGCGGCAACAAGATCTCCCTCACCGGCGAGACCCGGTTCCCCCACTCCCTCGGGCTCCTCTACAGCGCCATCACGCTGTACCTCGGCTTCAAGGTGAACTCCGCCGAGTACAAGGTGATGGGCCTGGCCCCGTACGGCGAGCCCGCGTACGTCGACCAGATCCGCAAGCTGATCCACGTCGCGCCGGACGGCACGTTCCGCCTCGACATGCGCTACTTCGCCTTCGATCGCGGCGAGCGCATGTACAACGAGGAGCTCGAGAAGCTCTTCGGCCGGCCCGGCCGCCCCATCGAGGAGGGCGAGCTCGAGCAGTTCCACAAGGACGTGGCGCGCTCGCTCCAGGTCGTCGTGGACGACGTGATGGTCCGCCTCGCGACGACCGTGGTGAAGGAGACCGGCGCGAAGAAGCTCTGCCTCGCGGGCGGCGTCGCGCTGAACTGCGTCGCCAACGGCGAGATCCTGCGCCGCGCCCCGGTGGAGGACATCTACGTCCAGCCTTCCGCGGGAGACGCCGGCGGCGCGATGGGCGCCGCGCTCGTCGCGTGGAACGGCCTCCTCGAGAAGCCACGCCTCCCCCGCCTCGAGTCGGTCTACCTCGGGCCCGGCTACGACGAGGCCGTGGTCAAGGCCGCGCTGGACGCCGCCGGCGCCGTCTACCGCCGCTACGAGCGCGCCGAGCTGCTCGCCGAGTCGGTCGAGCTGCTCACCTCGGGCAAGGTGGTCGGCTGGTTCCAGGGGCGCATGGAGTGGGGCCCGCGCGCGCTCGGCCACCGCAGCATCCTCGGCGATCCGCGCCACCCCGAGATGCGCGACATCATCAACATGAAGATCAAGATGCGCGAGGGGTTCCGCCCGTTCGCGCCCGCCGTGCTCGAGGATCAGGTCTCCGAGTGGTTCCAGCTCGATCGCCCCTCGCCCTACATGCTGCTCGTGGCGCCGGTCCGGGAGGACAAACCTCCCCTCCCCTCGATCACCCACGTCGACAAGTCCGCACGCATCCAGACGATCAACCGCGCGCAGGACGCCCTCTACTACGACCTCATCCAGGCCTTCGGCGAGAAGACGGGCGTGCCCGTGCTCATCAACACCAGCATGAACGTGCGCGGCGAGCCCATGGTGTGCTCGCCCGAGGACGGCTGGCGCTGCTTCATGCGCACCGAGATGGACGTGCTCGTGATCGGGCCGTTCATCCTGCGGAAGGAAGACCAGCCCAAGATCGCGATGAAGAGCGCGGCCGAAGAATTCGGGCTCGACTAGCGGCGAGCCGGCCGGGGGCTACCCCTCGAGCCGGCGGCGTGCTTCCGCCATCCACGGCGCCCGCTTCGGCGCCTTGGCGACGTACTTCTCGAGGTGCGGCCGGGCTTCCGCGTCGCGATCGAGGCGATGCAGGACCTCGGCCAGGAACCACCACGCGTCCGCCGGGGCCTTCTTCATCTCCACGGCGGCGGAGAGGTACTCCAGCGCGCCGTCGAGGTCGTTGGCGCGCAGCCGAGCCGCGCCGCGGAGCCGCGCGGAGGCCGCGGTGTCGGGCAGGAGCGGATCGACGAGGGCAAACAGCTCGGCCGACTCGGACGCGCCGAGGAGGCGCTCGCCGAACACCGCGATCTCTTCGGCCTCGGCGGCCCAGTAGGTCGTGGTGCCGATCTGGATGGCCCAGGTCGCGTCGGTCGCGCCGGGGCGCTTGAGCCAGATCCGGCGCGGCGACACGTTCACCGCGACCTTCTTCACGGCGGTCTCGGTGGCGCGCACCATCACGCTGGAGCCGGTGAGGCCCACGATGCCGCCGAGCTGCGCGCTCGCGTCCACCGCGCCGGCGTCGAGCCCGAGGTCGGCCCAGACGCCGGCGAGCGCCACCGGCCATTCGAGGCGCTGCTGGGCCTCGGCGGCGAGGGTGGCGACCGTGCGGAGGCCATTCTCGGCGAGGCGACGGACGGCGTCGAGCGCAGTCGCGTAGCCGACGATGCCGCACACGCGCGCGATCTCGCCGAGGGTGTCGGGGCGCACCCGGGGGTCATCGAAGAGGGCCACGACGCGGGCCTCGAGCGCGGTGTCGCCGTTAACGGCGGCGCTCGCGCAGAGACGCCAGAGCCCGACGCAGGCGCCCTGCCGCACGTCGGCGCGCGGGTCGCGCATGGCGCCGAGGATGCGGCTCGTCGCGTCGGGGACGCCGAGGGTGCCGCACACCTGGAAGATCCCGGGGTTCACGCCGGGGTCGGTGACCCGGACGAGCTCCCAGAGGGCGGTGCGGCTCGAAGCGGCGATCTCGGCGGCGCGGGGCGGGAGGCGCCAGCGCGACAGGATGTCGGCGGCGGCGGCGGCGGCGCCGAGGCGCACCCCGGGGGACGGGTCCGACACGGCGCGCTGCAGGAGCGGGGCCAGGTGTTCGGGGGTGCCCGCGGCGGCAAGGTCCCGGGCGCCGGCGGCGCGCGTGGGGAGATCCTTGGCGGACAGGGCGGCGAGAGGATCAGCGGTCTCCGACATGCGCTCGACCGTAGCACCGGGATCGGGTTCCGGCTGTGTAGATACACAACTCGTGCCCTTCATCGCGCCCGGAGCGCGCCCCGCCCTGGTTAGCAGGCTCGGATGCTCCTGCTCGCCCTCCTCGCCTGCACGCCCGACGTGAACGGCCTCTACGAGACCCAGCGCTCCGCCGCGCTCGAAGTCGCCACCGAGCGCCCCACGAATTGGGAGCCGGACGTGACGCTCCAGATCGCGGGGCCGGACTTCCAGGAGGCCGTCGGCGTCGCGCTCAAGGCCGCGCTCACGCGCACGCATGCCCCGCTCGTGGTGCCCATCGCGTTCGGGTTGGAGGCCACCCTTCGCCCGGTGTTCTCGGTGGAGGACGCCACGCTCAAGGCGAGCAACACCTGCCCGTCCTGCCTCTCCTTCGACGCCACGCTGGTCGGCAAGGCGACGTGGTCCCTCGGCACGGCGTCCGGCACGGTGCCGCTCGACGTGGGCGCGCAGGGCGTGTTCTCGCTCGAGGTGGCCGAGGGCCACATCATCCAGGCGGTGCCGCGCGCGGTGACGGCGGTACAGGTAAAGGTGATGGATTTCGGTGGCTTGAAGGTCAACCCCTCGAAGACGATTCAGGAGTGGCTGACGGACCAACTCTCCGCGCGCATCCCCAAGATCACGATCGTAGACCTCGACACCGCGCTGCTCCCGCTGCGGGACCTCCGGCTGCGGAGCCAGGGCGGCGCGGTGCGCATCGAGGCCCTCTCCGACGTGCCTGGCGCGCGGCCCATCGGCGCCATCGACATCCCGGCCGAGGGCGTCCGGCTCGCGATCTCGGAGACCGCGCTGGTCGGCCTCGCGCGCCGCGCCGCCTTCCAGAAGGGCGAGCTCACGCTGGACGTGTACGCGGACCCCCTCGCCATGAGCGTCGAAGGCAGCGAATTCACGCTCGACCTGCGGCTGTGGCGCCTCGTCGGGCGCGGGTGGTGGCGCGACTACCGGATCCGCGGCGCGCTCACGGTCAAGGGCGGGTCCATCGAGCTCACCCCTTCGAACGTGGAGGAGCTGGCGCACTCGCCCGGCGCCGGCCTGGTCGACCCGCTCGCCGCGCTCTTCGAGGGGCAGATCCTCCAGGCGATCACGCGCTCCGTCGCGCAGACGCTGCCGGCGTCGCGGTCCCAGGACCTCGGTGTGGTGCAGCTCCGCGCGGAGACGCGCGCCGTGTCGGGCCGCAACCAGACGCTCGTGGTGGACGGGAAGCTGCTGGTCCGGGCGCCGGACGCGAAGGGCCCGTGACGCGCACCGGGCGCCGGAGCCTCGCGCGACGGGCGGCCATCGGCCTCGTGGTCGGGGCCGCGATCCTGGCTTCGGCCGAGCTCCTCGCGCGGACGCGGATCGTCCCCGACGCGGCAACCCCGCTGGGCGAGCCCGTCGACGGCTCGGTGCTCCTCACCGGGGACCCCTGGCTGCTCTGGAGCCTGCGCCCCGGCGACCACGAGGAGGTGGGCGTCCCCGTGCACATCAACGCGCTCGGGATGCGCGACGGCGCGCGGGGGGGCAAGCGCGGCGTGCGCGCGCTGGCGCTCGGAGACTCCAGCGTCTACGGCTTCGGGGTGAGGGACAACGAGGTCTTCTCGGCGGTCCTGGAGGCGCGGGGTGCGGGCGCGGAGGTCGTGAACGCGGCGGTGCCCGGCTACTCGACCTACCAGTCGCTGAACCTCCTCGACATGCGCGGGTGGAGCCTCGACCCCGACCTGCTCGTCGTCGCGAACATCTGGTCGGACAACAACTTCGACAGCTTCACCGACCGGGATCTCGTGGCGAGCTACGCCGGGTGGCGGGCCTCGGCCACGCACACCCTGCGCCTCGGCCTGGAGGCCTCCGCCCTCTTCCGCTGGCTCGACTGGACCCTCCGCGTCGCGCCGCAGGGCGAGCGCGCGCGCAAGGTCGGCTGGCAGGTGGGCGGGAGCGACCGTCGCACGGGCAACCGTCGCGTGGACATCTTGAGCTACGCCGCGAACCTCGACGCGATGTGCGCGCGCATGTACGCGCGCGGCGGCGGCGTGGTCTTCCTCGTGCTCGCCAACCGCGAGGACGTCGAGCCCCTCTCCGCCGACCCCGCCTGGGAGCCCTACCGCGACGTGATGCGCGGGGTCGCGGCGCGGTGGGGCGCCCCGATCGCCGAGGCGCCGACGGCGTTCCGGGCGAGCGGACGCAGCGCGGACGCGCTGTTCCTCGACCAGATGCACCCCACGCCGCTCGGCCACACGTTGATGGCCGACGTGGTGGAGGCGGCGCTCGGCCCCGCCGGGTGGCCCGCACGCGCGCCGACCGTGCACGCACCGAACGCACCGCTGGTCGTGCCGGCGGATCCGTTCGAGGGCAAGGGACTGGAGGAGCCGGCCGGGAACACCCCCGGGGCGGTGCGCTCCGGCAACTAGCCGGGATCAGCCCTGCTCGAGGCCGTCCCGCAGGGCGAGCAACGCGCGCTTCCACGCGGAGTCGACCGAGGTGCGGAGGGCCTCGTCTTCCAGCGTGGGGCCGATGTGCTGGACGTTGAGGATGGTCTCCTTCCCGTCCCGCGCGACCTGGAACTGGGTCAGCGAGTTCTTCCACGGGCCGGGGGAGTACTTGTCCCAGGTGATCTCGAGCTTGGCCGTCGGGCGGAAGACCAGGAGCATCCCCGCTTCCTCTACCGTGGCACCCGCCGCCGGCATCTTGACCACGATCCGGCCGCCCTGGCGGGGATCCACCCGCGCCTCGGAGCCGAGCCACGCGGTCAGGCCTTCGGGCGTGGTGAGCGCGTTCCAGACGGCGCGGGGCGTGGCCGCAATGCTGATCTGACGGCGGATGGTCGACATGGGACCTCGGGAGCGGCGACGCTTTATCGGCTTTGTCGGGTCCGCGCACGGACACGTTAAGGAGGACCCGATGGGAATGCTCACGCTCCTGCTGGCCTGCAACGGGTCCGGGCCCGGTGGAAAGGACGCGTCGGACGCCGATGGCGACGGCGTCTCCGCCGCCACCGACTGTGACGAGAGCGACGCCAGCGTATTCCCCGGCGCGACGGAAACAGCCGAAGACGGCGTCGATCAGGACTGCGACGGGGTGGATCCGCTCGCGGAGGGCACCCGCAACGGCGCCGCGCCGGACGAGGGCTACGGCGCCCGGGTGCTCATCACGGCGGCGGGGCTCGTCGTCGGCGCGCCCTTCGCGGGCGTGGCCGCGGGCCCGACGGACGGGCGGGTGGACGGCGCCTCAGGGTCCGTCCCGGGCGCGACCGGCGCGACGCTCGGCGCGGCGCTGGCGGTCCTCGGGGACGGCACCGTGCTCGTGGGCGCCCCGGGGGTCGGGCGCGTCCTGGCGCTCGACGGCACCGTGCTCCTCGAGCGGGCCGGCGCGGGCGGCGTGCTCGCGGCGAACGGAGACGGGTGGGTAACGAGCACCGCCACGGGCGCCCAGCGCGACACCGGCGAGACCCTCGACTGGGACCGCCGGCCCGACGCCCTCGCGCTCGACGGCGCCGGGGCCGTGTGGGCGGGCTTCGCCAGGGGAGACGCCGTGATCCGCACCGGCGCGACCACCGTTGCCCGCGCCACCGCCACGGACGAGGCCGGGTTCGCCCTCCTCCTCGCGGACGTGGGCGCGGACGGCCGCGCGGACCTCGTCGTCGGCGCCCCCGGGGCCGGCCTCGTCTACGTGCTCGATCCCGCCGCGCTCCCCGCCTCCCTCGCGGACGCCACCGCCGTCGGCCCCGGCGCCGGCCGCTTCGGCGCCGCCCTCGCGGTGGACGCCGCGGGCGTGCTCTACGTGGGCGCCCCGATGAGCGGAGCGGGCGTCGAAGGCGCGGTCTACGCGGTGGAGGGCGGCGTGGCGACGTCCCGCTGGACCGGCGCCGCGGAGGGCGACCAGCTCGGCTTCTCCCTCGCGGCGGGGCGCGCGTCGCTCGCGATGGGGGCGCCGGGATCGGCCTCGGCGACCGGCTCGGTGCGCGTCGTGGCGCCGTGAGGCCGGCGGACGCGCCCCTCGGCTGGCGCGTCGTCCCGGGTGGCTTCGAGGCCGGCGGCTTCGAGACGGGAGAGGGCCCCGTCCTCGTGCTGCTCCCGGGCATCCGCGGGGACCCAACCGAGTACGTCCGCCTCGTCCCGCGCCTCTCCCGTTGGCGCGTGCGCCTCGTCACGCTCCCCGACGTCGGGCCGCGCCTCGCCGACATCGCCGCGGCGGTCACCCGCGATCTGCCCGACGGCGCCTGGGACGTCGTGGGCGCCAGCTTCGGCGGCCTCGTCGGATGGGCCCTCCCGCCCGAGCGCGTCCGCAGCCTGACCACCATCGGCACCCTCCCCCACCCCACCCCGCGCGCCCGCCGCATGCGCCTCGCCGCCGCGATCCTGCGTCGCTCCCCCGAGCGCCTCTACCGCGAATACTACGGCCCCCGCGCGCGGCAGTCCCTCCAGGAGGACGGCGCGGACGGCGCCCTCCTCGATACCGTGCGCATCCCCACACGCGACGCCCTGGCCGATCGCCTCGCCGCCATCGCCGCGTGGGGCCTCCCCGCCTCCCCGCCGAGCCGCCGCCCGGCCTGGATGTGGGGCGCGACCGACCGCTTCGTCACCTGGACCGTCACGGAGGTGCGCGCGCACGGCATGGAGCCGATCGTCGTGCCCGGCGGCCACCGCCCGCACCTGTCGCACCCCTCCGAGGTCGCGCGCTGGTTGCCCGCCCCGGACTGAGCTCCGCGACCGGACGGGATCGCGCTCTTGGTAGCGGAGGTTCGGCTTTGCGCCGTGGTATCTGCCAAGAGTGCGTCAGAATCGGCGCGGGCCCCTTCCCCAGCGGCTATCGTGCGGCCGTCCCGAGACCCGCATGTTGTTCTCCCTCCTGCCGCTCGCCTTGGCGACCAGCCCCCCGGGCCTCGACGAGGCGCGCCCGCCGTGCGGCACGCCCGCCATGCTCCGCGTGCTCGGGCCCGCGCCGCGCATGCACGTGGCGCCCCCCGGCGACTTCGACGAGAAGGACGCGCGCGACGCCTACGGCACCTTCCCGAACGAGGAGGAAGGCGACAACTTCATCGTGAAGTGGGGCGACTCCGGTCGCGTCGACGAGGACGCCGTCGAGGCCCTCCTCGCCGCCTTCGAGAACGCCTGGGCCGTCGAGATCGGCGAGATGGGGATGCCCGTGCCGTCCGGCACCGAGTCCACGCTCTTCAACGTCTACATCGGCGACACCGGCGACGGCACGCCCGACGGCTACGGCACGTCCGGCTACTACACGAGGGACGAAGATAACTATCCGATGATCGTCGTGAGCCGCGCGACCCTCGACGACGCCGCGTGGGCGAGCGGTACGGCCACCCACGAGCTCTTCCACGCGCTCCAGGACGCGACCGGGCGCTACTCCTACGAGGGCGACAGCGCCTGGTACTGGGAGGCCACCGCGATGTGGATCGAGGGCGAGGTCCTCCCCGAGGAGGACGACTACGTGGCCTTCCTCTTCGGCTACGGGCTCCTCCCGCACCTCCCCGTGTCCTTCTTCGACTACCCCGACACGGGCGCCCTCCAGGAATACCACCAGTACGGGGCCATGATCTTCCCGCGGTACGTCTCGGAGATCGCGGCGGACTGGGAGCTCGTGCGCGACTCGTGGACGGAGCCGCTCGACGCGGACTCGCCGCAGGACGCGCTCGCGATCCTGCTGGAGGAGCGAGGGGTCGACTTCGCGGACGCCTTCGGCGACTTCGCGGCCCGGAACGCCACCTGGGACTACGCGGACGGCGAGCTGTACCGCGAGTGGATGGAGTGGTACGCCGACTACTACCGATCGGACGATCATCGCGTCGTCGCCGAGGTCGACTACGTCGGCACCGACGGCGTCGTGGCCGCGCCCGAGGACACCCTCCCCGGCCGGTACGGCTACAACGTCGTCACGCTCCCGCGCCCCGTGGACGCCGGGCTCACCGTGCGCTTCGAGGGGGCCCCCGAGGGCTCGAAGGGCAGCGCGGCCGATTGGCGTGTGACGCTCGTGCGCGAGCCCGAAGCGGGCGGCCCGGTCTACGTGCCCCTGACGTTGAAGGGCGGCGTCGGCGAGCTTGCCCTCACGGACGTGGGCGACGAGCGGCTCCACCTCGTGGTCGCGGCCGTCCCCGGCGCCGCGCGCAACGAAGAGGTGTTCGCCTGGTCCTACGCGTTCACGCCCAGCGACGTCGCGGCCCAGCCCGACCCGGTGGACCCGATCGCCGAGTCCCCCGAGAAGGTCGAGCTGACCGCCTGCGGCTGCGCGTCCGGCACCGGCGGCGTCTCCGGCCTATTCGTGCTCGCGGCGCTCGCGACGATCGCGCGTCGGAGGCGCTGAGCTACTTCGCCAGGCAGGGCCCCGGCCGCTGGGAGTTGCAGATGCGGCCCTCCACGGCAGGGGCGATGCCGTCCGGCGCAGCGGCGAGCGCGGTGAGGACGAGCGCCTTCAAATCGGGCCCCGGCGGGCCCTTCGCGGCGGGGAGCATCGTGTAGCCGTCCTGCCCGGTGGTCGGATCCGCGAGGAAGGACGGCACGACGGCGACGATGCGCTCGGTGGGCAGGATGGGCTTGCCGGTCGCGGCCCAGGTGAGGTGAGAGCCGGTGCCGGCGACGGAGTCGTGCTTCCAGGCGAAGCCGCTCACCTGGAGCCAGTGCCCGTTGCCGCTCCACTCCTGCACCGCGCGGCCGAGCACCTTCTGGAGCG
>CAJBVW010000051.1 GCA_903959175.1 uncultured Pseudomonadota bacterium | reverse complement strand
TTCGTCGCCGTCGCGCGCACGATGGGCCCGCGGTGCATCGAGTACTTCGACCGCCACGCGCTCGACCTCATCCGCGGCCGCGTGCCCGCCGTGCCCGTCGCCGACGCCGCGCTCCTCCTCGAGATCGAGCACGACGGTGACGCCCCGCTCGAGCTGTGGTTCGACGCCCTCGCCGCCCACGACGCGCTCCTGGACGACACCATCGTCGCCGAGGACGACGCCGGCCGCGCCCGCCTCCACACCGTCCGCCACGCGCTCCCCGCCACGGTCAACGAGATCATCGCCCGCAACGGCGTGCAGAAGGTCGGCACCGACTTCGCCGTCCCCGCCGCCGCGCTCGCCGAGATGATGACCGCCTACGAGCAGCCCGACATGGCGACGGTCTGCTTCGGCCACATGGGGGACTCCCACCTCCACCTCAACTTCCTCCCGAAGGACGCCGACGAGCTCGCCGAGGCCCGCCGCCGCTACCTCGCGCTCGCGACGAAGGCGGTCGCGCTCGGCGGCACGGTGAGCGCGGAACACGGCATTGGCCGCCTGAAGAAGGCGCACCTCGCCCTCATGGTCCCGCCCGCGGTGATCGGCGGCTGGCGCGCCGTCAAGCGCGCGGCGGACCCCGCGTGGATCCTCGGCCGCGGCGTGATGTTCGACCCGTAGATCCCGGGCCGGGATCTGGGCGGCCCGGCGGCGCGGACGCCGCCGTCGGCCCCCTCCGAGCGCGCCCTTCGGGCTTGGCTGGCGGCCCCGCTCGCCTCGCGGCGATCGGTCCCGCCGAGCCGGGCGGCGGGGCCGCCCGCTCTCCGGTCGCCTGCCGCGTACCCCCCGTTTTGGGGGGGCAAGACGACCTATGCCCCCCGCGAGGAGACACGCGCGCGGCTATGCCCCTTCGTTGGAGACAACCGGGCCAACGTAGTAGCGTAACGATGGCGACGCAAACCAACGAACGCCGAGAATCTCGCAGCGCGCGCGTGTCTTCCTCCTGCTCCAGGCTCGCGAGGGGCTCGGCACCCCGCTTTTGTCTCCTACGAGGGGGCATAGGTCGACGCGAGTCTCCCCGCGGGGGGCATGGGTAGTACCTATGCCCCCCGCGCGGAGACTCTTCGCGGATCGGCCGTCCGTCGCGCGCCGCCCGCACCGCCCCCGAGGAGACACCCGGCGCCGCGGACCCCGCCCCCGACATCGTCGTGACCCCGAGCGAGCTCGACTTCGGCGAGCAGGCCGTCGGCACCAGCGTCACCGAGGCGCTCACCGTCCTCAACGCGGGCGACGACACCCTCACCGTGAGCGGCGCCGCGCTCGACGACGCCTCCGCGCCGTACGTCGTCGTCGCGGACGGCCACCTCGTGCTCGCGCCGGGCGACACCACCACCGTCCTCGTCGTCTTCGCCCCCGTCGCCGAGGGCGACGCCGCCGCCGCGCTCCTCGTCACGTCGAACGACCCCGACGCGCCGGAGGTCGCCGTGCCCCTCTCCGGGAGCGCCGCCGCGGCCGGCCCCATGCCCGAGATCTGGGTGAGCCCCTGCGCCTACGACTTCGGCGACGTCGGCGTCACCTGCGAGGACACCATCACCCTGACCGTCGCGAGCGTCGGCACCGCGGACCTCGTGGTCGACTCCCTCGTCACACTCGGCGCCAACTTCACGGTCGACCTCGGCGCGGCCGGCGCGCTCCCGTGGACGCTCGCGCCGGGCACCTCCGTCGACCTCACGGTGGTCTACGCCCCCGACGCCTACGATCTCGACGAGGCCACGCTCTACGTCGAATTAAACGATCCCGTACAGCCGACGGTCCCGGCTTCCTTCACCGGCGAAGGCGCCGAGCTCCCCACCCTCTCGGAGACCTTCACCCAGACCGGCCCCGACGGCCCGCTCGACGTGCTCGTCGCCCTCGACGGCTCCGACTCGATGGACGCCGACCGCGCGAACGTTAGGGACAACCTGGAGACCTTGCTGGCGGCGCTCGGCGCGAGCGACGTGGAGTGGCGCCTCGCCGTCGTGATGGCGGACGACGGCTGCGTGGCCGGCCCGCGCGCCTGGATCGACCCCGCGGTGCCCGCGGCCGACCGCGTGGACGCGCTCGACGCGATGCTCGCGGGGGACGCCGGCTTCGACGCCGACGCCGGCTTCGCGCTCCTCACCGCGGCTACGAGCGCCGAGAACGTCGGCAGTGGCGGGTGCAACGCGGGCCTGGTCCGCGCGGACGCCGCCCTCGAGCTCGTCGGGGTCACGGACGACCGGGAGGCCTCCGGCGAGGCGTGGCTGGACGTGGTCGCGGCGTTCCAGGCGACCAAGGCCGATCCCGACGACGTCCGCTTCCACGCCGTCGGCGGCGACTATCCCTCCGGGTGCGGCGACAACGCCGCCGCGGTCGGCTGGTACGAGGCGGCCCTCTCCACCGGCGGCGCCTACCTCTCCCTCTGCGCCACCGACTGGGGCGAGGACCTCGACCTCACCGCCGACTCCGCGCCCCTCACCTCGTTCGACCTGTCCCGGTGGCCCGACGGCGACACGATCGTCGTCACGGTCTACGGCGAGGTCGTCACGACGGGCTGGGCCTACGCCTCCGGCGACAACGCCCTGGAGTTCGACGACGAGCACGTCCCCGAGGCGGGCGCGGAGATCGTCGTCACCTACGTCCCCGATGGAGCGTGCGACTCCGTATGATCCTCTTCCTCGCTGCCTGCACCGCCCCCGAGAAGACCCCCGCCGCGCCGGACCCCGCCCCCCGAGATCGTCGTCACGCCAGACGCGCTCGACTTCGGCGCACAGGCCGCCGGCACCTTCGTCACGGAGACGCTCACCGTGAGCAACGTGGGCGACGACGTCCTCGCGATCCGCGGCGCCGTCCTCGAGGACCCCTCCGCGCCCTACACCGTCGTCACCGAGGGTGGCCTCGTGCTCGCGCCCGGCGCCACCACCACGTTCCTCGTGACGTTCAGCCCGGTGGCCGTGGGGGACGCGTTCGGACGCCTCCTCGTCGGCTCGACCGACCCGGACGCGCCCGAGGTCGCCGTGCCGCTCTCCGGAGCGGGCATCGCCGCCGGCCTCACCGTCACCCCGGACGACGCCGACGCGCCGGTGCAGACCTACACCTACATCGGCACCGCCGAGCTGTACGGATCCAACCTGGACACCTTCGTCGCGCCCCCCGTCGACCGCGTGGACGTCGTCGTGTCCCTCGACGGCTCCACGTCCATGGAGGACGAGCTCGAACACGCCGCGGACGACCTCCTCGCGCTCGCGCTCGCGGACGCGCTCGCGGACGCGCTCGGGGCCGGGGGGTTCGACTACCAGCTCGCCGTCGTCGTCGCGGCGACCGGGTGCGTGGCAGGCGAGACGCCGTTCATCGACGGCTCGATGTCGCGCGAAGCCCAGGCCGCCGCGCTCGCCACGATGGTGGGCGCGGCCCCGGGCACTGAGGCCGAACAGGGGCTCGACCGCATGTACGTCGCCACCTCCGCCGCATACCTCGGCGGTTGCAACGCCGGGATGCTCCGGGCGGACGCGCGCCTCGCCCTGCTGCGCGTCACCGACGACGCCGACACCACCTACGGCGACTGGTCCGACTACGCCGACGCCTTCGAGGCCCTCTCCACCCGGGGCCTCATCGCCCACGCGATCGCCGGCGACTACCCGTCGGGCTGCGGGGACGCCTCCGCCGCGAACGGCTGGTACGAGCTCACCGTCGCCACCGGCGGCCTCTACCTCTCGATCTGCGAGGCGGAGAGGGCCTCGCAGATGGAGGCGATCGCGGCGGCGCAGGCGGCCTTCGTCAGCGCCTACGACCTCTCTGCGTGGCCCGTCCCCGAGACGATCGTTGTCACCGTCGACGGCGTGGGCGCGACCACCGGATGGTCCTACGACGCCGCCGCCCGCTCGGTCGTCTTCGACGTCCCCCCCGAGGCCGGCACAGTCGTCACGGTCGAATACGCGCTCTTCGGAGATTGCGAGGAGTGAAACAGGGTTCGAGTGGCGCCGCGAGCGGACGCGAGGCTAGGATGGAGGCGCCCCCCTCCTCGTCCGGAGCTCCCATGTACCGCGCGCCCCTCTCCGTCCTCCTGCTCGCCCCGCTCGCCCTCTTCGCGGCGGGCTGCACCTCCGCGAGCGACAAGGACGACACCGCGGCCGTCGACGACTCCTCGGGCGCGGACGACACCGCCACCGACGACACCGACTCCGGCGACACGGACACCGACACCGACACCGACGACACCGACACCACCGAGACCGACTGCGACGTCGTGTGGTACCGCGATGCCGACGGGGACGGCCACGGTGTCCCCGACGAGACCTCCGGCGACTGCGCCCAGCCCGAGGGCTACGTCGGCAGTGACGACGACTGCGACGACGCCGACAACACCGTCTACCCGGGCTCCGCCGAGCTGTGCGACGGCCGCGCCAACGCGTGTGACCCCACCGGCTGGACGGAGGACGCCGAGGCCGGCACGGTGACCCAATGGCCGGCGGACGGCAGCGCCCCGATCTCCCACACGGACACCTGGGCGGCCGGCAGCGACGGCGCCATGGCGGCGGTGACCGTCTCCTCCGGAGAATGGGCGGTGTGTGAGGGCGAATTCTGGGTCACGGCGACGGTGGAGGGGCGCGCCGTGATCGGCGGCGCGGGGGAGGGCCTCACCGTGCTCCGCGCTGGCAACGACGCCCGCATCCTCGACGTGCGGGCGGAGCTCGAGCTCGTCAACCTCACGCTCTCCCAGGGGTACTCCGCGGCGGACGGCGGCGCGGTCTATGTGACCGATGCCGACTTCACCGCCCGCTACGTGACCTTCGACTACGGCACGGCGCAGCGGGGCGGAGCCATCGCCGGGAGCTACTCCGCGCCCGCCCGGCTCCGCCTCGAGGACACCTTCATGAGCGGCCCGAGCGGCGTGGACGGCGGCGGGTGCATCTACGTCGAGGGCCCGGTGGATCTGAGCATCGCCCGGTCGGAGCTCGCCTTCTGCTTCGCCGAGGCCGGAAATGGCGGCGCGGTGTACGGGGTGGACGCCGGCACGCTCGTCATCGAAGATACGACGTTTGTCCTCGCCTATGCGGGCGGAGACGGCGGGAGCGTCGCGTGGCAGGGCGACGCCGTCACGATCTCCGCCGGGGCCTTCGTGCAGAGCAGCGCCGCGGGGAACGGCGGCGGGGTCGCCGCGACGGCCGACACCGTCTCCATCGCCGACTCCAGCTTTATCGACGCCTGCTACGCCGGCGGAGATGGCGGCGCCGTCTGGCTCTCCTGGACGGACACCGCCGCCATCGAGCGCACGTACACGACCTACGCGCGCGCCGTCGGGAACGGCGGGGGCATCGCGGCGTACGGGGCCGAAGGCTCGACCCTCTCCTTGCTCGACCTGTTGATGGAGGAAGGAGACGCCGCCTCCGGCGGCGCGGTCTACGCCTCCACCGCGTCGATCGCGGTGGACGGCGGCTCCTACGTCCGAAACGAGGCGACGGACGGCGGCGCCTTCCTTGTCGAAAACTCGCCGCTCACCGCCTTCGGCGTTGGCGCGCGGGTCGAGGACAACATCGCCTACTTCCGCGGCGGCGGGCTCTACGCCCTCTCCTCGAGCGTGACCGTCACGGGCGACGAGACGACGCTCGACGGCTTCCGCCGCAACGCGTCCGAGTTCGGCGGCGCCATCTGCTACGAGCCGGGCGAGGGCCAGACGCTCACCGCCTACACCGCCGACTTCGGGGAGGAGGAGGACGACAACGAGGCCGCCAACGGCCGCGACGTGTTCGTGCTCAGCTTCGAGGCCGGCTTCGGCGACGGCGAGTCCTTCACCTGCGACGACACCGAGCGCTGCTACTGAGCGCCTGAGGCGAGGGGCGGCCGGGGGAGCGCCCGCCGCACGGTTCGCGCGGCGTTCCACGTGGAACACGCCGCGGAGGCCTACTCCTCGGCCGGGTCCTCCGCGCCCGCGAGGAGCCGGAACTCGACGCGGCGGTTCTCGGCGCGGCCGGCGTCGCTGTTGTTGTCGGCCATGGGGACGGTCTCGCCGAAGCCGGTGGCGGTGAGGCGGTCCGGGGCCACGCCGCGCGCGAAGAACCACTGGATGACGGCGTCGGCGCGTGCCTGCGAGAGCTCCAGGTTGAACTGGTCGTTCCCCACGTCGTCGGTGTGGCCCTGGACCTCGAGGCGCACGTCGGGGTAGTCGTCGAGGACGTCGAGGGCGTCGAGCAGGGTGTCCTGCGAGGTCGTCCGGATGACAGCCTTGTTGGTCTCGAACGTGATGCCGTCAATCACGCCGGTGAAGCGCTTGACCTCGACCGGGATCTCGTCGGGGCAGCCGTCCTTGTCCTCGAAGTTGTTCTTCGTCTCGGCGTCGTCCGGGCACTCGTCGCGCTTGTCGGGGATGCCGTCCTGATCGTTGTCGCGCTCGGGGCAGCCGTCGCCGTCCTCGAAGCCGTCGTTGTCCTCGGGGACGTCGGGGCAGCGGTCCTTCTTGTCGCGGATGCCGTCGCCGTCGTTGTCGGGCTCGGGGCAGCCGTCACCGTCCTCGAAGCCGTCACGGTCCTCGGGGTCGTTGATGCACTCGTCGCGCACGTCGCGGACGCCGTCCTTGTCGTTGTCGAGCTCGGGGCAGCCGTCGTCGTCCTCGAAGTCGTCGAAGTCCTCGGGGTCCTCCGGGCAGTCGTCGACGCGGTTCTTGATGCCGTCCCTGTCGATGTCGGGCGGCTCCTCGTGGCGGAAATCGATGCCGAGGGTCCACTCGAGGTTCTGGAACGTGTCCGAACGCGCGGCGGTGGAGTCGGAGCCGAAGGTGCCAAACCAGCGGAGGTCCGTGCGGAGGTGGAAGGGGCCGGCGAGGTGGAGGAGGAGGCCCGGGCCCGCGTTCATCACGAAGTCGGTGGAGGGGTTCTTGTAGAGGGCGCGGTCGTTGAAGTCGGGGTTCTCCGCCTCGGACTTGCGGATGACGTTCACGTACTGGACGCCCGCGCCGATGGCGAAGAACACGTCCGCGCGCTTGTTCGGCGTCAGGTGGTAGAGCGTGTCCAGCCGCGGGTCGATGAGCCAGTAGACGATGCGGAGGTCCCGCGTGTCGCCCTCCATGCGCCCCACGGAGGCCTCGATGTCGAACACCGGGAGGATGGAGACGCCGAGGCGCGCGACGACGCCGGACGCGCGGTCCAGCGGGTTGGTGTCCTGCATGAACAGGACGCCGCCGGCGACGCCCGCGGTGGGGCCCGCTTGCGCGAGGGCGGTGGAGACGACGAGCGACAGGAGCACGGGCAACCGGAAGGAGCTGCGATCCTACTTCGCGGGCGCCCCAACCCGCCACCCGGGACGACGCGAGGGGACTTCGATCGGGCGCGGGCCGGCTCCTTCGCGCGCGGCGTGTAAGATTCGGGAACGCCCGACCGTTGTCGCGTGGGGTGCATGAAGGAGGCGCCCTGACTGACGAAGCAGAGCTCGCTCCCCTCCCCGACGAACGCCTCGTGGTGGCCCTCCTCAAGCAGGGCGATCGGCAGGCCGCTGGCACGCTCTACGCGTGGTACGGCGACTGCCTCTTCCGGGAGGTCATCCTCCCCCGCCTGCCCGTCCGCGAGCTGGCAGAGGACGTGCTCCGCGACAGCTTCCGCCTCGTGCTCGAGCGCATCGGGCAGTACCAACCGGAGGAAAGCAAGAGCATCTACTTCTGGATCCGCCGCATCGCGATCAACCGCGCCACCGACGTGTGGCGGGCCTATCAACGCAGCCGTCGCTTGGAAGAGGCCGTTCAGGCCGAGGCCAAGGTGCACGGCGAGACCCAGGCCCCCGACGACGGAATGGAGCGAGACGAGCGCCGCGCGGCCATCGAGAGCGCCCTCAAGGAGATCAACCCCCGCTACGCCGAAGCCCTGCGGCTCCGCCTGCTTGAGGACCTCGAGCGCGAGGAGTGCGCCACCCGAATGGGGGTCACCGTCGGAAACTTCGACGTGATCCTGCATCGCGCCTGTGCGGCCTTCCGCAAGGTGTACACCCCCGAAGACTGAGGACATCGAACGCCGTGGACGACGAGAAGAGCGCACAGCGCCTGGCCGCCTGGCTGAACAGCCCGGCCAGCACCGAACCGCCGGAGGACCTCGACCCCGAGGTGCTCGGCGCGGTGTACGCGCTCGCTCCGGACCGCGCGCCGGCGCCCCGGGTGTCGATCGACGACATCCTGGGCCTCGTCACCGAGGGTCCGTTTGCTCAAGGGGCGGCGGTGCAGGGCGCTCCGGGGGTCTCCGCTCCGACAACGGGATCGGTGGTCGAGTTCCCGGGGATGCGCGTCCCCGTGCGGAAGGCCCCGCCGCTGCCGCCCGAGCTCGAAGTGACCGAGCGCTTCGTGCCGGACGAGCCCGTGCGCCTCGTGACGCACACCGGCGGCCGCGCGCGGGACGACCTCGGCGCCGCCGTCGCCGCGCCGGGCACCGCCGCGCGCCGCAAGCCCTCGCGCGCCTGGATGATGCCGACGATCGGCCTCGCCCTCGCGGCGGCGGCCGCCACGCTCGTCGTCGTGCCGAACATGGGCCAGCTGAGCGCGCCCGACCTCGGCGAGCTCGAGGCCGCCCGCGAGGCCGACATGGCCCCCAGTGCCGCGGCGCCCGCCCCCTCCGGCGCGCCCTCCCCCGCCGCGATCGCCGAGATGGCGCCGCCCCCCGCGGCCGAGCCCCCCGCTGCCGAGCCCACCGCTGCCGAGCCCACCGCCCCCGGCGCGCCGCAGAGCGGGGCCGCTGCGGGCGCGAAGGACGGGGACGCCGGGGCGGACGCCGAGCCCGCGCAGGGCACCCTCGGCACGCGCGACGTGGGCGCCGGCGGCCTCTTCCAGGCCCAGGCCGACAAGAAGGAGGCGAAGGCCCCCGCGGAGGACGCGCGCCGCGCCCCCGCCCGCGCCCCCGCCCCCACCACCATCACCACCACCGCGCCGCCGCCGCCGCCCGAGGCCCCCGCCGCGTCGGCCGGCTACGCCTCCTCCGAGGGCTACGGTAACGCCGGGG
>CAJBVW010000050.1 GCA_903959175.1 uncultured Pseudomonadota bacterium | reverse complement strand
GGCGTGCCCGCGCCGTGCTGGTACGAGGCCGACGATCTCGCCGCCGCCGCGCGCCTCGCCGGGGCCGAGCCGCCGCGGCTGGCCGCCGGGGACGTGGTGGACGGCTCGACGGTGACGCTCCTGGACGGCTGGGTGGTGCCGACCCGCTCGCTCGCCCCGACAGCGACCCGCGTGTTCGGCGGCCGCCTGTCACTGAACCACGCCTCCGCCGAGGAGCTCGAGGGCCTGCCCGGCATCGGCCCCGCGCTCACCGCGCGCATCGTGGCGGGGCGGCCGTACCGCTCCCTCGCGGACCTCGACCGCGTCAAGGGCATCGGCCCCGCCAAGCTCCGCGCGCTCGCGCCGCTCGTCGCGCCGTGATCTACCTCGACCACAACGCGACCTCGCCGCTCCGGCCCGCCGCCCTCGAGGCGATGATCCCGTGGCTCGGCGCCGCGGCCAACCCGTTCTCCGCGCACGCGCTCGGCCGGGCGGCGGCGGCGGCGGTCGACCGGGCGCGGGGCCAGGTGGCGGCGCTCGCCGGGTGGCACCGGGAGGGCGTGTACTTCACGTCCGGCGCGACGGAGGCGAACACCACGGCGCTGTCGCGGGGGCGGTGGCGCGTGAGCGCCGTGGAGCACCCCTCGGTGCTCGTGTGGGGCGATGGCGTGGTGCCGGTCGACGACCGGGGCCGCGTCGTGCTCGACGGCCTCGTGGACGCGCTGGAGGGCTACACCGGGCTCTCCGTGATGCTCGCCAACAACGAGACCGGCGTCGTCGAGCCCATCGCCGAGCTGGCCGCCCTCGCGCGGCGCGCCGGCGTGCTCCTCCACGTCGACGCGAGCCAGGCCCCCGGGCGTATCCCCCTGCGCGTGGACGCCGACTTCGTCACCCTCTCCGCCCACAAGTTCGGTGGGCCCCAGGGCGTGGGCGCGCTGCTCGTGCGGCCGGGCCGGGCCCCTGAGCCGCTCCTCCGCGGCGGGCCGCAGGAGCGCGGGCGTCGGGCGGGCACCCCGAACGTCGCCGGCATCGTCGGGATGGGCGCCGCCGCGGCGTGCGTGCTCGACGCGATGCGGCCCGCGCGGCGCGACCGCCTCGAGGCGGGCCTCGTCGCGCTCGGTGGTCGCGTGGCCGGGGCGGGGGCGGACCGGCTCCCCAACACCACATGCGTCGCGTTCGATGGGATCGAGGCGGCAGATCTGGTGATGGCGCTCGACCTCGAGGGCGTCGCCGTGTCCGCGGGCAGCGCGTGCGCGTCGGGCTCGCCGGAGCCCTCGCACGTCCTCCGCGCGATGGGCTTCGTCGGCAGCGCGGTGCGCTTCTCCCTCGGCCCCGACACGACGGACGCAGAGGTGGACACCGCGACCGACTCCGTGGCCCGGGTGTTGGCGCGGGTGGGGTGAGGGCGGCGGCGCTGCGTTCGCGATAGACCGCGCGGATGCGTATCGTGGTCGCCATGTCCGGTGGCGTGGACTCGTCCGTCGCCGCCGCTCTCCTGCACGAGCAAGGGCACGAGGTCATCGGCGTGCACATGAAGCTGCACGACGTGGCGGAGGGCAAGGAGGCCCCGGCCGGCGGCGGGCACTGCTGCGGTCTGGACGATGCGCTCGATGCGCGTCGTGTCGCGGATGCGCTCGGAATCCCGTTCTACGTGATGAACCTGCGCGAGGCCTTCAAGGCCGCCGTGATGGACGACCTCGCGGACGCCTACGTGCGCGGCTTCACGCCCAACCCCTGCGTGCAGTGCAACGGGGTGCTCAAGTTCCAGGTCCTGCTCGCCCGCGCGCGCGCGCTCGGGGCGGAGGCGCTCGCCACGGGGCACTACGCCCGCACGGACGGCGCGCGGCTCTTCATGGCGGCCGACCTCGACAAGGACCAATCCTACTTCCTCTGGCCCATCCGCCCCGAGGCCCTGGCGCGCACGTTGTTCCCGCTCGGCGGCATGACGAAGCCCGAGGTGCGCGCACACGCGGAGCGCCTCGGCCTCGTCACCGCGCAGAAGCCCGAGTCCATGGAGGTCTGCTTCCTCCCGGACGACGACCACGCGCGCTTCATCCGCGAGGCGCGCCCCGAGCTCGACGGCGCGGGCGACATCGTCGACGAGGCCGGGCGCGTGCTCGGCCGGCACGACGGCTACTTCCGCTACACCGTCGGCCAGCGGCGCGGCCTCGGCGTCGCCGCCGGCGCTCCGATCTACGTGCTCCGCATCGAGCCCGACACCCGCCGCGTCGTCGTCGGCCCCGCCGAGCGCCTGACCGAGCAGGGCCTCGTCGCCACCGGGGTGAGCTGGCTGCGCACCCCCGCCCCCGGCGAGGTCGTCACCGCCCGCATCCGCCACCGCGGGGCGCTGATCCCCTGCACCGTCGAGGGCACCGACCCGCTGACGCTCCGCTTCCACGCGCCCGCGCGCGCGGTGGCGCCCGGCCAGTCCGTCGTCCTCTACGCGGGGGACGAGGTCATCGCCGGCGGCATCATCCGCCGCGCGGCCCTCCCCGACGCGGTGGCGCCCGTCGCATGAAGTCCTTCCGCGAGCTGCACGCCTTCGAGGACCCCGCCCTCCTCGACCAGGCGATGACACACCCCTCCTACGCAAACGAACACCCCGGCACCCCGACCTACCAGCGGCTCGAGTTCCTCGGGGACGCCGTCCTTCAGTTGGTCGCCAGCCAGCTGCTCCTCACGCGCTTCCCCGACCTCGACGAGGGCGGACTCTCGAAGGCCCGCGCGCGCCTCGTCGACCGCACCCACTGCGCCGAGCTCGCCGGAGACCTCGGCATCCCCGCCGCCCTGCGCACGGAGCGCGGCCTCGCCGGCGGGGTGGCGCCCGGCAGCAAGGTCCTCGCGGACGCCTTCGAGGCCCTCGTCGCGGCGATCTACGTCGACGGCGGCCTCGAAGCCGCCCGCGCGGCGATCTCCCCGCTGCTCGCGAAGAAGGCTGACGCCCTCGACGTCGACATGCTCAAGGACGCCAAGTCCGAGCTCCAGGAGCGGTGTCAGGCGCGGAAGCTGCCGCTGCCGCTCTACGAAGACCACGGACACAGCGGCCCGGATCACGCCCGCGTGTACCACGTCACGGTGACCGTGGCGGGCGTCGTCTACGGGCCGGGATCGGGCCGGAAGAAGCAGGTGGCCGAGGCCGCCGCCGCGCGTATTGCGCTCGCCGCCACGGCCGTCGAGCCCGATTAGCGGCGTTCGAGGCGCTGTCACGGACCTTGCCGATCCGCAACATTGTGTCGATCCTTGAAGGGCGTGCCGTGAGAGGGGTCGAACGGCGCGCGTCCCGCTCCTCGTGACGCCACTCCGGCGCCGCGCGCGGAGCGGGACACGTCCGACATCGGGGGGACAGATGGAGAGGCTGATCATGCTGCTTGCTTTGGGTGCGCTCGCGGGGTGCTCCGAGTTCGCGATCGACACGTCGAAGGAGCCGTCCGGCACCGCGTCCGAGGAGTCGAGCACTCCCGCGACCGATCCCTCCTACGAGCCCGACGCGGACACCGACGTGGACGCGGACACCGACGCGGACGCCGACACGGACAGTGACACCGACGCCGACACGGACGCCGACACCGACGCGGACACGGACGCGGACACCGACGCCGACACCGACGCGGACACGGATGCGGACACCGACGCCGACGCGGACTGCGACACCGACCCGCCCTGCGACCCGTACCACGAGGACTGCGAGGAGGTGGAGTACTGCACCCTCACCCAGGGGTATTGGAAGAACCACCCCGATGCCTGGCCGGTCACCTCCCTGCTCCTCGGCGCTCGGACCTACACGCGTGACGAGGCGCTCGCCCTCTTCGATCTCCCGCCGACCGGGGACGCGAGCCTCATCCTCGTGCATCAGCTCCTCGCGGCCAAGCTGAACGTCGCGGCCGGCGCCTACGACGAAGCCACCGGGATGGTGATCGAGGACTCGGATTCCTGGCTCGAAACCTACGAGGATGGCGGCATCCTCCCGTATGGGGTCGCGCCGGACACCGTCGGGGGCGCGCTCGCCGTGGGCTACGCCTCCGCGCTCGACACCTGGAACAACGCGTACCACTGCGAGTAGACGTCGTGTGCGGCCCCGGCCGCGCGGGGCGCCGCTGATCGCGCACGGCGCGCGCCGGGGAGGGGCCTCCGACCTCCCCGGCTTGCCCGCGTGTTCCCTCCCCCGGGCTTCCGCCGCGAGCGCGAGGCGGTCTATAATTGCCGCATGCAGTTTTTCGGGACCGGCAAGCGCACCCTCGTCGACAAGGCGCTGACCTCCAGTTGGCGCACCCCCGAGGAGAAGGAGCAGGTGCTCGGCCAGCTCCGCGAGTCCGGTCTCAAGGCGACCGAGGCGATCCCGCTCCTCTGGATCGCGGACAGCGCCGTGCGTCAGATCGGGGTGGACGTGTTCCTCGCGCGTCCCGACGTCCCCTCCGTGCAGCAGCTCGTCGAACGAATGAACGAACAGCCGCAGCAGGCGCGGGCCTACGTGTCGCGCCTGTTCTCCCGCATCGCGCCGGAGGTCATGGCGAAGGTCGTGGACGACCTCCTCGCGGACAAGACCACCCAGAAGAAGCGACTCGGGTGGGAGGTCGCGTTGGTCCTCCACGTCGATCTCCGGACCCGGTACCTCGAACGCGCGCTCAAGGAGGCCCCGACCGCCATCCGGATCCCCGCGCTCCAGCGCCTGCTCCAGGATCGCCAGCCGGAGCAGCTCGTCGACCTCCTGCTCGTCCTCTCCCGCGACGCCGACCCGCGCATCTCCGCGGTGGCCCTCGAGAGCGTGGTGCGCGTCCGCGACGCACGCGTGATGGACCTGATGCTGGACCGCCTCCAGAACGGCGACGCCACCAGCCGCGACCTCGCCCGGAGCTGGCTCGCCGCGTCGGCGAAGGAGGATCCGCTCCCGATGCGCAAGCGGATGATGGACCTCCTCGGCTCCGGCGACGACGCCGCGCGCCACGTCTGCGTCGAGCTCCTGCTCGAGACGGGCCCGCCGGACGAGGTCCTGATGGAGGTGCTGCTCTTCTGCCGCAACCTCGTCGGTTGGCTGCGCACGCGCATCCTGGAGACGCTCCGCACCTTCGGGGACCCCATCCTCCGGCCCGCGATCACCCTCCTCTCCCACACCGACGAGGAGGTGCGCACCGCCGCCCTCGTCCTCGCCGAGAACTTCCAGGATGCGCGCCTGGTCGAGCCGATCTGCAGGCTCCTCTCCGATCCGGACTGGTGGCTCCGCATCACCGCGTGCGACGCGCTCGGGCGCCTCCGGGACGAGCGCGCGGTGCCCCACCTCGTCAAGGCGCTCGAGGACGAGGACACCCGCTGGGCCGCCATCGACGGCCTCGCCCAGGTCGGCTCCGCCAGCGCGCTCAAGCCACTGGCCGCGATGTTGCGGGACCCGCGCGCGGAGGTCCGCATCGAGGTCATCCGCGCCTTCTCCAAGTTCGAAGACCCTCGCCTGCTGACGCTCCTCCAGCAGGTCAAGGAGCGGGACCCATCGTTGGAGGTGCGCACCCGCGCCTCCGAGGTGCGCCGCGAGATGCAGACGCGGCTCGAGGTCACCGTCGGCGAAGCAGAGAAGGGGACCAGCGCGGTCGCCTCCGCCACGCTCGCGCGGCCCATCGACCGCCTGCTCGCGCAGATCCGTGAACAAGGCGCAAGCGACCTCCACTTCACCGTCGATGAGCCCCCCTTCGTGCGCCTCGGCGGCAAGCTCGAGCGCATGGGAACCGTCGGCCCGCTCTCCGCGCAGACCACGCGCGACGCGCTCTTCTCCCTCCTCACCGAGAAGCAGCAGCGGATGTTGGAGGCGGCAGGCGAGCTCGACTTCTGCCACGCCATCCCCGAGGTCGGGCGTTACCGCGTCAACGCCTTCCACCAGCGCCGCGGCTGGTGCGCGTCGTTCCGCGTCATCCCCAACCTCCCGCCCACCTTCGGCGACCTCCGCCTCCCCGGCCGCCTCACCGAGCTCCTGGACTTCCACCAGGGGATCATCATCGTGAGCGGCCCCGCCGGCAGCGGCAAGAGCACGACGTTGGCCGCCATCGTCAACCTCATCAACGAGACCAAGGCGGACCACGTCATCACCCTGGAGGACCCCATCGAGTTCGTCCACCCGGTGAAGTCGGCGCTCGTCAACCAACGCGAGGTCGGCACCCACACCGCCAGCTTCGCGCGTGCGCTCCGAGCCGCGCTCCGCGAGGACCCCGACGTCATCGTGGTCGGCGAGATGCGGGACCCCGAGACGATCCGCCTCGCGCTCACCGCCGCCGAGACCGGCCACCTCGTCATCGGCACGCTCCACACCACCAGCGCCGTCGCCACCGTCGATCGCATCGTGAAGAGCTTCCCGCCGGAGGAGCAGCCGCAGGTGCGGATGGGCCTCTCCGAGTCGCTCAAGTACGTGCTCTCCCAATCCTTGTTGCCACGAAAAGACGGCAAGGGGCGCGTGGCCGTCTACGAGGTGCTCAAGGGCACGCTCCCCGTCGGCAACCTCATCCGCGACAACAAGACCTTCCAGATCCCGAGCATGATGCAGATCGGACGCAACGTCGGCATGCAGACGGTGGACGTCGCCCTCGGCGAGCTCGTCGAGTCCGGCCTCATCACCCCCGAGGCCGCGTGGCGCCGCGCCGAGAAGCCCGAGGCCTTCGAGGCCTTGTGCAGCCCCGAGTTCCTCCGTGAGCGCGGGCTGAGCGCATGAGCGTCAACCGCATCGACCGCTTCCTCAAGCTGATGAACGACCGTGGCGCCTCCGACCTCCACCTCTCCGTGGGCCGGCCCCCGATCTTCCGCCTCTCGGGCCGCATGGAGCCCGTGCGCTACCGGGTGCTCGACGACCGCGACTTCGAGGGCTTCCTCAAGCCGATCACCCCGCCCCACCTCTGGAGCGCGTACGTCGAGGACGGCGACGTCGACTTCGCCTACGAGGTGCCCGGGCTCGCGCGGTTCCGCGTGAACGTCTTCCGCCAACAGCGCGGGATGGGGGCCGTGTTCCGCATCATTCCCACCAAGCTGATGACGGTCGAGCAGCTCGGCCTCCCGCCGAGCGTCCGCAAGCTCATGTCGCTCGACGGCGGGCTCGTGCTCGTCACCGGCCCGACCGGCTCGGGCAAGTCCACGACGTTGTCCGCCATCATCCACGAGATGAACGGCACGCGCGCCATGCACTTCGTCACCATCGAGGACCCCATCGAGTTCGTCCACCCGAACCGCATGTCCCTCGTGAGCCAGCGCGAGATCGGGCCGCATTCCAAGTCCTTCACCGCGGCGCTGCGGGCCGCCGTGCGCGAGGACCCGGACTGCATCCTCGTGGGCGAGATGCGCGACCTCGAGACCATCGAGATGGCGCTCAAGGCCGCCGAGACCGGCCTGCTCGTCTTCGGCACGCTGCACACCAACTCCGCCGCCAAGACGATCGACCGCATCATCAACGTGTTCCCGACCGATCAGCAGGAGGGCGTGCGCGGCATCCTCGCGGGCGTCATCAAGGGCGTGCTCGCCCAACAGTTGCTGCGTCGCAAGGGCGGCGGGCGCGTCGCGGCGCTCGAGATCCTCTTCGGGACGCCGGCGCTCTCCTCGCTCATCCGCGAAGGGAAGACGCACCAGATCCCGGGCCTGCTCTCGCAGGGCAAGGCGCACGGCATGAGGGCGATGGACGACAGCCTCCGCGGCCTCGTCGAGAAGGACTCCATCGAGCCCCACTCCGCGCTGGAGAAGGCGCTCGACAAGGACGAGATGCGCAAGTGGCTCAAGGAGAGGGGGGCGGCGCTCCCCGACGAGGAGTAGGCGCGTCGCGTGCGGCGACGACGGGTTAGCGAGCGCACATGTCGTTCCATGCCGGTACCATCGGCCTCGTCGGTCGCCCCAACGCGGGCAAGTCCACCCTCCTCAACAAGCTCGTCGGCGCGAAGATCAGCGCCGTCTCCCGCCGCCCGCAGACGACGCGCAACCGCGTCGCCGGCGTGTACACGACCGAGGACATGCAGGCCGTCCTCTGGGACACGCCGGGCCTCCACGACGCGTGGACCGCGCTGAACAACCACATGGTGCGCGAGGCCGAGCAGGTCCTCGAAGAGGTGGACGCCGTCTGCCTCCTCATCGACGCCGAGCCCCTCGCGCGCGCCGCCAAGGCCGACAAGCCCATCATCGACACCACGCTCCAGACCATCCTCGACAAGGTCAAGGGCAAGAAGCTGGTCATCGCCCTGAACAAGGTCGACCTCGTGGAGAAGGGCTGGCTCCTGCCGGTCCTCGGCGGGCTCGCGGAGTCGGGCGCCGCGATCGTGCCGATCAGCGCGTCGGAGGGCGAGGGCCTTGAGACCCTCGTCGCCGAGTGGCGGAAGGTCCTCCCCGAGCAACCCGCGCTCTACCCGCCCGACCACCTGACCGACGCGCTGGAGCGCCAGATCTGCGCCGAGCTCATCCGCGAGCGCATCTTCGAGAACTGCGAGCAGGAGGTGCCCTACTCCTCCGCCGTCGAGATCGAACAATTCGACGAGAGCGCCCGGGAGACGGAGAACGTCGTCCGTATCCACGCCCGCATCATCGTCGAGAAGCCGAGCCAGAAGGCCATCCTGATCGGCAAGGGCGGATCGATGGTGAAGAAGATCGGCACCGAGGCCCGGAAGCAGCTGTCCGAGCTCCTGGATTGCAAGGTGCGCCTCGATCTCTTCGTGGTCGTCGAGAAGGACTGGACCGCCAATCCGCGGGCCCGCCGTGGGCTCGGCTACGCGTAGACCGCGGGCGAAGGTGGATCCGGAGGCGATTTCGGATTAGCCGGCAACGTGCTCCCCGTCGTCGCTATCGTCGGCCGACCCAACGTCGGCAAGTCTACCTTGTTCAACCGCCTCATCGGCACGCGCAAGGCCCTCGTCCACGATCGGCCCGGGGTGACCCGGGACCGCAATTACGAGCCTGCGGCCTGGCAAGACCGCAGCTACCTCCTCATCGACACGGGAGGATTCGAGCCCGAGCCGGACGACAACCTCTTCGCTTCGATGCGTCGGCAGTCCGAAGCCGCGGTGAGCGAGGCGGACGTCGTCGTCCTCCTCGTCGACCGCCAGGCCGGCATCACCCCAGCCGACCAGCAGACGGCGGACCTCATCCGCGCCGCCGGCAAGCCCGTGGTCCTGGCCGTCAACAAGTGTGACGTGTCCAACCACGACGACGAGGCCAACGAGTTCTGGGAGCTCGGCTTCCACGAGCTCGTGCCCGTCAGCGCCGAGCACGGCCGCGGCATCTTCGAGCTCATGGACGCCGTGAGCAGCCACTTCCCGGCCGAGGCCGCCCCCGAGCCGGAGGACGAGCACGAGATCCGCGTCTCCGTCCTCGGCCGCCCGAACGTCGGGAAGAGCACGCTCCTGAACCGCCTCCTCGGCGAGGACCGCCACGTCGTCAACGACGCGCCCGGCACCACCGTCGACGCGACGGACACCGTCATGGAGTTCGAGGGGCAGCGCTTCCGCCTCATCGACACCGCCGGCATCCGTCGCCGCGGCCGCATCAACGACAAGCTCGAGACCCTCATGGTCGGCGCCTCGATCCGCACGATCGAGCGCTCGCACGTCGTCATGCTCGTGATCGACGGCGCCGAGGGCGTGACCGAGCAGGACGCCCACCTCGCCGCCCTCGTCGAGGAGCGCGGCCGCGCGCTGATCGTCCTGGTGAACAAGTGGGACCGCGTCCGCGACATGGAAGATCGCGACGTCCACACGGTGGAGGACGAGTTCAGCCGCAAGCTGCCGCACGTCGCCCACGCGCCGGTGCTCTACATCTCCGCCCTGACGGGGAAGGGCACCACCAAGGTGATCGACGCCGCGAAGGCGGTGTTCGCCGCCTTCAACCTGCGCATCTCTACCGCGAAGCTCAACGAGTTCCTGCGGGACGCGCTCGCGGCCTACTCGCCGCCGCAGCGCTACCACACGCCCGTGCGCCTGAACTACATGACGCAGGTGCGCGTGCGCCCGCCCACGTTCACGGTGTTCTGCAACTCCGCGGACGGCGTGGGGGACGGCTACGACCGCTACCTCGTCAACCGCCTGCGCGACCAGTTCGGCTTCAAGGGCTCGCCCCTCCGCATCCAGTACCGTCGCAAGCGGCGCCCGGGTGAGGCCAAGGAGGACGGGAGCGCGCCCGTGCCGAACGTGCCGCTGTTCCAGGTCGTCGAGATCGACGACGAGGAATACGGCGCCGAGCTCGGCGAAGAGTGACGACTACTTCGGCGTCGCCGCCACGCTGGGCGTGAAGGTGAGCGACGCCGAGTTGATGCAGTAGCGCTTGCCGGTGGGGGCCGGGCCGTCGTCGAAGACGTGGCCCAGGTGACCGCCGCAGCGCGAGCACAGGACCTCGTCCCGGGTCATGCCGTACTTGTTGTCGGCGGCGACCTCGACCGCGTTCGGCTTGGCGGGGCGCGTGTAGCTGGGCCAGCCGGTGCCGGACTCGAACTTGTCCTTCGCGTCGAAGAGGGGCAGGTCGCAGGCGGCGCAGGTGTAGACGCCGTCGCGGTGCTCGTCCCAGAGGGCGCCGGTGAAGGCGCGCTCGGTGCCCTTGTCGCGGAGCACGTCGTATTGCATGGACGACAGCTTCGCGCGCCACTCGGCCTCGGTCTTCTGGACCTCGTAGGTCCTCGCAGGGGTGGCGGGGCCGCCGGAGGCGACGGGGGTGGCGGCGCAGCCGAAGAGCGCAGCGAGCGCGAAGAGGGTGGTGCGGACGGGACCCGGGACGTGCATGGGAGACTCCATACACAGCGTACGTCGGTTCGGGCCGAGCGGATCGGGGAGCGCGCGTCGCGTTGTGTCTCGCGTGCTCCCCGGCCCGGCCGTCAGCCTCGGCGGCCGCCCTTGCGGGGGGCGTCGCTCGCCTCGCCCGGCTTCACGTCCGTGGTGGCGGCCCGAGGCGCCGCCTCCGCCCGGTTCCGCTTCGGGAGCGGGGCCTCGCCCATCGTGCCGCCGGCGGTGCCGGCCACCCGGGGGCCGCCACGATCCTGGGGGGCGCGCGGGGCCTCGCCCATGTTGCCCCCGGCGCTCCCGAGGATGCCCGCGGTGTCGCCGATCCCGGCCTGCCGCGTCCGGACGATCACGGTGTCGCGCCCCTCCTCCGGGGTGGCACGCGGGGTGCGGCCGAGGAGGGAGCCGGCGAGGCGGGCCATCTGGAGGAGGTTGCCGACCGGCGCGTTCCACGACTCGGCCTTGTCGACGTGCACGCGCAGGAGGCACAGGTCCGGGTCGTCGAGGCCGTCCGGGAACCACGCCTGGAGGGTCGGGTGCCAGAGGGCGCGCAGCTTCTGATCGTCCTTCACCGTCGCGGCCCGGCCGCTCACGGAGACGTAGCGCCCGCGCGTCGGCCGCAGGAACGCGAGGTTCACATGGTGCTCCCGCTCGAGCTCGCCGACCTTCGGCGACGTTCGCTGCGTGATCAGCCAGGCCACGCCGTCGTCGTCGATGGCCTGGACCGCCATCGGCCGGCTCCGCAGCGCCCCGCCTGCGTCCACCGTGGTCATCATCGCCACGCGCACACCGCCGACCAGCGCGCGCAGACGCTCCACGCCTTCCTGGGACACGCGCTCCCCGTCGGGCTCGAAACCCCGGGGTTCGTTGTCGCGAACCTGTTCCTCTTCCATGTGACGCCCTCCTTGGGAGGTTCGACACGGGCGCGGGCCCGGCAAGGGCAGAGCCTCCGGTGGGCGTGGGCCGGGTTAGAGGCCGTCGTGGCCGTCCGCATCCTCGAAGAGCACCTGATCAACAAGATCGCCGCGGGCGAGGTGGTCGAGCGCCCCGCGTCCGTCGTGAAGGAGCTCGTCGAGAACGCGCTCGACGCGGGGGCGACCACCCTCGGCGTGCACCTGAAGGCCGGCGGGCGCAACCTCATCCGCATCGTAGACGACGGCGGCGGCATGAGCCGCACCGACGCGGTGATGTGCCTCGAACGGCACGCCACCAGCAAGATTCTGAACGAGGACGATCTCTTTCGCGTGTCGACGCTCGGCTTCCGCGGCGAGGCCATCCCGAGCATCGCGAGCGTGTCCAAGTTCGAGATCCTCACCCGCCCGCGGGACGCCGAGGCCGGCACACGCATCCGCATCGAGGGCGGCAAGCTGCTGGACGTGTCGCCCGCGGGTGCGGCGCCCGGCACCGAGGTCACCGTCGGCTCGCTGTTCTTCAACGTGCCCGCGCGTCGCAAGTTCCTGCGCAGCGTCGAGACCGAGCTCAGCCACTGCCTCGAGGCCGTCACCCGCGAGGCTCTCATCCGCCCGGAGCTCGACCTCGAGGTGACCCACGACGATCGGACGCTCGTGCGCTGCCCCCCGAGCGGCAGCCGCGCGCGTCGTGCCGCGGAGCTGCTCGGCGCCCACGGCGAGGCCCTGGTGCCCGTGTCCTTCAGCCGCGGCGGCATGGAGGTCGACGCGCTGCTCTCGCCCGTGGGCGTCCACCGGGCGTCCCCGCAGGGCAGCTCCTGGCTGTACGTGAACGGCCGCTACGTGCGGGACCTCGTCCTGCGCCGCGCCGTCTCCGCCGCCTACGCGGGTATCGTCCCGAAGGACCGCTACCCCGTCGTCATCCTCGAGCTGCGCATCCCCCCCGAGGACGTCGACGTGAACGTGCACCCCGCCAAGACGGAGGTGCGCTTCGTCCACGGCTACGCCATCCAGGCCGCCATCGCCGAGGGTCTGCGGAGCGCGCTCCAGCAGCACGGCATCCGGCGCCCCGTCGCGACCGAGGCGCGCTACCAGCCGGCGCCGGCGCGGGGCGCAGCGCAGGTGGGGATCGGCTGGCAGGCGGAGGTGGACGTCGCCCCGCCCACGCCCTACACGCCCGAGGTGGCCGCGCCGGCCCTTGCCGTCTCGGATCGCGGTGGGGAAGGGGACGTCAAGGTCGTGGAGCCGCCGAGCTCTTCTCCGATCCCGACGGCACCCGCGCCAGTGTCCCGCCCGGCCCCGCCGCTCACCGTCCCGCGCTTCGACGCCTCCCGTTTCGACGCCTCCCGTTTCGACGCCTCCCGTTTCGACGCCTCCCGCGTCGCGCCCGCGCGCCTCGATCCCGCCCCGATCGACGCCACGCCCCCCGTCGCCCGCCCCGCCCCGATCGTCCCCGAGCCGGTGCCCCTCCGCCCCGCGCCCGCCCGGCCGCTCCCGCCGGACGCGCTCCTCCCCGTGCCCCGCTTCCGTGACCTCCGCGTGGTCGGCCAGCTCGCCCTCACCTACGTGCTCTGCGAGGGCGCCGGCGAGCTCGTCGTCATCGACCAGCACGCCGCCCACGAGCGTGTCACCCTCTACAAGCTCACCCGCGACCCCCGCGCCGCGCTCGGGGGCGCCCAGCGCCTGCTCGTGCCCGTCATGGTCGAGCTCCCCGCCGCACGCGCGCGCCTCCTCGCCGCCCAGGTCGACCGCCTCGCCCCCTACGGCCTCGACATCGCCCCGCTCGGCGGCGGCGCCTTCGCCGTCCAGGCCCTCCCCGCGGCGCTCCGCGACATGGACCTCCCCACGCTCCTCGCCGACATCGCAGACGAGCTCGCCGAGGGCGGTGGCGCCACGGTCGCCGACGATCGAATCCAGCTCGCGCTCGCGACGCGCGCCTGCCACACCAGCGTGCGCGCGGGCCAGTCCCTCGACGAGCGGGAGATGCGCGCCCTCCTCCTCGCCCTCGACGAGGTCGACTTCTCCGTCTGCGCCCACGGCCGGCCTGTCGCCATCCGCGTCGGCTCCGCCGAGCTCGAACGCCGCTTCCACCGGACCTGACGTGAAGCCCCTCGTGATCGCCGGCCCCACCGGCGCCGGCAAGTCGGACGTCGCCCTCGAGATCGCCGCCGCGTACGGCGCCACCGTCGTCTCCATGGACGCGATGCAGGTGTACCGCGGCATGGACATCGGCACGGCAAAAGTGCCGATCGCCGCGCGTCTCGCCGTCCCACACCGCTGCATCGACGTGCGAAACCCCGACGAGCCCTTCTCCGCGGCCGACTTCGTCGCCGAGGCCGACGCCGTCTCCGGCCCCGTGATCCTCTGCGGCGGAACGCCCTTCTACCTGCGCGCGTGGCTGCTCGGCCTCGTCCCCGCGCCGCCGGTGGACCTCGCGCTGCGCGCCGAGCTCGAGACCCTCCCGGACCCCCACGCGCGCCTCACCGAGGTCGACCCCGTCCTCGCCGCGCGCCTCCACCCGAACGACCGCATGCGCGTCATCCGCGGCCTCGAGATCCACGCGCTCACCGGGCGCCGCCTCTCCGACATCCACGCGGAGGACCCCCACCAGCGTCGGGACGCGGAGGTGGTCTGGCTCGACCGCGAGGACCTCTACGAGGGCCTGGATCAGAGGGTCGACGCGATGATGGCCGCCGGGTACCTCGACGAGGTCCGGGGCCTGCTCGACGCCGGGTACGGCCCCGAGCTCAAGCCGATGCAGTCGCTCGGCTACCGCCACCTCGCCGCGCACCTGCTCGGCCGGCTCCCGTTGGCCGAGGCCGTGGAGCTGACAAAGCGGGACACTCGCCAGCTCGCCAGGAAGCAGCGCAGCTTCTTGCGCTCGCTCGGACTTTCGCCACAAACAGACCTGAAGATCGCCGCCGCTGGGACGTTCTTGAAGGGGCGGTAGCGCCGTTCGCGCGCGCCGGTGTCCCAACCGTCGAGAGCTTCCCACCATGCGCGCCGCCCCCCTCCTCTTCGTCCTCGCCGGCTGCTCCCCCGCGGAGCTCGCTGATCATGCGGTGGTCGGCGGGGAGATCCTCGCGGTGCGCATCGAGCTCGACGCAGGCGATGTGACCGTGGAGACCGGCGGGACCGAGGTCCAGGTCGGGCGCGCCCTCCGCGGCCCCGCGACGGTAGACACCACCCTCCGCATCGTGGACGGCATCCTCCGCATCGAGGGCCGCTGCCGCACCTTGCTCCCGTGCAGCGCCGACATCGAGCTGACCGTGCCCCACGGCGTGCCCGTCGACATCCGCACCGGCGAGGGCGACGTGCGCGTGACCGGGCTCGACAGCGACCTCTCGATCCAGGTGGGTGACGGCGACATCGTGGCGAACCGGCTCCTCGGCGCCACGGTGCGTGTGCAGGCGGGCTGGGGCAACGCCGAGCTTCGCTTCGCGGCCCGCCCGGGCGAGGTGCGCGTGGGCGTCGGGGTAGGGGACATCACCCTGGGCGTGCCCCGGGGCGGGTACGACCTCAACGTCGACACGCTCGGCGGGCCGACCCTCCTCGGCGTGGCGCAGGACGACCAGGGCCCGCTGCTCTCCGTCCGCACCGCCAGCGGCCGGACCCGCATCGAGGGCAGCCCCGCGCCGAGCTGAGCGCGGCGGCAGCGGATCGCTTGGCCGGGCCTGCTCGGCGTCCCGGGCTGATCGGGATTCGGCGGGAACCCGGCAGGAGGGCGCTTGACGTTCTTCGAACCGTGGGTGAAGTTTGATTCTGATAATCATCTTCAGTTTCAATTCCAGGACGGGCGCTCCATGTACGTCTGCCTCTGCAAGGGGATCTCCAACCGCTCCATCCGCCGCCTCGTCGAGGACGGCGCCCGCACGGTCGACGAGATCGGGGCGCGCTGCGGCGCCGGGACCGCGTGCGGGACCTGCCGGCTGGACATCGACGGCATGTTGAAGGACGCGCGCTCGGCGGCATGCGATCGCGGCGCCCACGCGGAACCTCTCGCCGCGAAGTGAGTTAGCGGAGCGGACCTTTTTCCTCCGAGGTTCCCGTGAAGCCCAAGGATCCCCAGCTCGTCGACGTTCTGAACGACGTGCTCTCGGCCGAGCTCACCGCGATCAACCAGTACTTCGTGCACGCCAAGATGTGCGGGAACTGGGGCTACGCCCGTCTGCACGCCTTCGTCCGGAAGGAGAGCATCGACGAGATGAAGCACGCCGAGGCGATCATCGAGCGGATCCTGTTCCTCGACGGCGTCCCGAACCTCCAGCGCCTCTACAAGCTCAACGTCGGCGAGACCGTCCAGGAGCAGTTCGAGAGCGACGTGGCCCTCGAATACGCCGCGGTGGAGCGCCTCAACAAGGGCATCCAGCTCTCGACCGCCGCGGGCGACAACGCCACGCGCTCCCTGCTCGAGAAGATCCTGGTGAGCGAAGAGGAGCACATCGACTGGCTCGAGACCCAGCTGGAGACCATCCGGCAGGTCGGCCTCCCGAACTACCTCACCCAGCAGATGCGGGAGTAGGCTCGTGGAGCTCGTCCTGGACTTCGAGCGCCCCCTCGTCGAGTTGGGCCGCCGGATCGACGTGTTGCGGGAGATGCAGGCCGCGGAGGGCACCGATCTCGGCGCCTCCATCGCCGACCTCGAGAGGAAGGCCGAGCGCCTCCAGGAGCAGATCTTCGCCTCGTTGACCCCCTGGCAGCGCGCGCTCCTCTCGCGGCACCCCGCCCGGCCGTACACGCTCGACTACGCCAAGGCCTGGCTCACCGACTGGACCGAGCTCCACGGCGACCGCGCCGGCCACGACGACGCGGCGATCGTCGGTGGCATCGGCATGTTCGGAGCGCGTCGCGTCGTGCTCATCGGCCACCAGAAGGGCCGGAACACGAAGGAGAACGTCACCCGCAACTTCGGGATGGCGCTGCCGGACGGGTACCGGAAGGCGCTGCGCCTCATGGGCCTCGCCGACCGCTTCGGGCTCCCCATCATCACCCTCATCGACACTCCGGGCGCCTACCCGGGCCTCGACGCGGAGGCGCGCGGCCAGGCCGAGGCCATCGCGCGGAACATCATGGAGATGTCCACGTTCCGCGTGCCGATCGTGTGCTGCGTCATCGGAGAGGGCGGCAGCGGCGGCGCGCTCGCGGTCGGCGTCGGCAACCGCGTCCTGATGCTCGAGCACTCGACCTACTCGGTCATCTCGCCCGAGGGCTGCGCGGCCATCCTCTGGCACGACCGCGCGGAGGGCCCGCGCGCGGCGGAGGCCCTGAAGATCACCGCCCACGACTGCCACGCCCTCGGCGTCGCGGACGAGGTCGTCCCCGAGCCCCCCGGCGGCGCGCATCGTCGTCAGGCGGACGCCATTCGGATGCTCGGAGAGGCCGTCGAGCGCCACCTCGTGAGCCTGGACGAGCTCTCGCCCGCCGGGCTCCGCGCCGATCGCTACGAGCGCTTCCGCCGCCTCGGCGCCATCGACGATCGCGGGTAGGCTTCGGCGCCGCGCTCCGCCGTGCTAAGGCGCGGCGCGATGTCGCTCTCCGTCCGGCCCGCTCCCCACCCCCTCCGCGGCCGGCTGCGGGTCCCGGGGGACAAGTCCGTGTCCCACCGGGCGGTGCTCTTCGGTGCGCTCGCCCGCGGCACCACGCACATCACGGGGCTGCTCGAAGGGGAAGACGTGCTGGCGACGCTCGCGGCCGTCCGCGCCCTCGGGTGCGAGGCCTCGACCACCCGCGTGACGGGCGCGCCCTGGCGGGACGCGGGGCTGCTCGACTGCGGCAACTCCGGCACCACCGCGCGCCTGATGCTGGGCGCCCTGGCCCCCCGCGCCGGCGCCACGCTCGACGGGGACACGTCGCTCCGCCGCCGGCCGATGCGCCGCGTGCTCGACCCGCTCGCCCGCATGGGTGCCGTGTTCACGGGGGGGCCCGGCTTGCCGATCACCGTGGAGAGACGTAGGCTCTCCGGGGTTGTCGTGGAGGCGACGGTGGCGTCCGCACAGGTCAAGTCGGCGGTGCTGCTCGCCGGCCTCGGCGCCGAAGGCGAGACGCGGTACGTCGAGCCCGTCGCGACGCGCGACCACACCGAGCGGATGTTGCTCGCGATGGGTGCGCCGCTCCGCCGGGAGGGGCAGGCCATCGTCGTGACCGAGGGCGTGCTGGACGCCATCTCGGTGACCGTCCCCGGGGACATCTCCAGCGCCGCGTTCTGGATGGTGGCCGCGGCCATCGTGCCCGGCTCCGACCTCGTGATCGAGAACGTGGGCCTGAACCCGACGCGCACCGGCATCCTCGACGTGCTGCGCGCGATGGGGGCCGACATCGAGGTCGAGCCCGCGCCAGGGTCGGCGTCCGCGGCGGAGCCCTTCGGGACCGTCCGGGTGAGGGGAGGGGGCCTGCGCGGCACGCGGGTCGCCGGCGCGCTCATCCCGCGCCTCATCGACGAGATCCCCGTCCTCGCGGTGGCCGCCGCCTTCGCCGAGGGGGAGACCACCTTCGCCGACGCCGCCGAGCTGCGCGTGAAGGAGTCCGATCGCGTCGCCACCACCGTCGCCGGGCTCCGCGCCCTGGGTGTCGACGCCGACGCCCGGCCCGACGGGCTCGTGGTGCGCGGCGCACCCGACTCGGGGCCGTTCCCCGGGGCCACCCCCATCGAGACCGCCGGCGATCATCGTATCGCGATGGCGTTCGCGATCGCCGGGCTGCGCCTCGGCGCCGAGGTCCGCGACACCGACTGCATCGCCACCTCCTACCCAACGTTCTCCTCCACCCTCGCGAGGTTCGCCGGTGCGTGAGCTGACCATCGCCATCGACGGCCCTGCCTCCTCGGGCAAGGGCACGGTGGCCCGTCGTGTCGCGGAAACCCTTGGATACGCCTACGTGGACACGGGCGCGATGTACCGCGCCGTGGGGCTGCGGGTCCTGCGCGCCGGGATCGACCCGCGCGACGCCACCGGGACCACCGCCGTCGCCGAGTCCCTCCACTTCGGCTTCGACTGGCACAAGGGCCAGCTCCGCGTCATCGTGGACCGCGAGGACGTGAGCGCCGCCATCCGCAACGAGGCCGTCGGCGCGGCGGCCTCCGCGGTCGCGGTGCACCCCGGCGTCCGCGCGGCCCTCCTCCAGACCCAGCGGGACCTCGGCGCGGGCGGAGGCGTCGTGATGGACGGCCGCGACATCGGCACCGTCGTCCTCCCCAGCGCGGACCTCAAGATCTTCCTCGACGCCTCCCTCGACGAGCGCGCGCGTCGTCGTCACGCGGAGCTGTCCGGAAGCACCTATGAGGCGATCCGCGGCGAGCTCACCGCGCGGGACGCCCAGGACTCCGGCCGCGCCACCGCGCCGCTGCGCCAGGCGGACGACGCCCTGCGCGTCGACACCACCGGCCACACCATCGACGAGGTCGTGGGCGCCGTCCTCGCCCTCGTCGAGCAGCGTCGGGTTGGCGCGTAGCGCGTCCGAGGGGCCCGGCCGCGCGCCAACCGGCTAAGCCTGCGCGTGCTCTTCATCTCCGACGAGTTCTTCGTCTTCCTCGTGCTGGTGCTCGCCACGATGGCGGCGGTGCGGCACCCCGAGGTCCGGCGCTGGTTGCTCCTCGGCTTCTGCGTGTGGTTCTACGCGTCCTGGAGCATCGGCTTCCTCGGCCTGCTCTTCGCGAACATCCTCATCGACTACGTGATCGCGTTGCGACTCGGGGGCGAGGCCCGGCCCGGCGCCCGGCGCGCCCTCGTCACCACGTCCGTCGCGATGAACCTGGGGATGCTCGGGTTCTTCAAGTACCTCGGCTTCGGCGCGACGGTGCTCAACTCCGGCCTCACGCTCCTCGGCACGTCGTGGGCGGTGCCGGTGCCGCACCTCATCCTGCCGCTCGGCATCAGCTTCTACGTCTTCCAGGCCATCTCCTACACGGTGGACGTGTACCGCGGCCTCCTGACGCCCACGCGCTCGCTCCGCGAGTTGGCGACGTTCATCATGTTCTTCCCGCACCTCGTGAGCGGCCCCATCGTGCGCGCCGCCGAGATCCTCCCGCAGCTCGAGCGTTTGAAGGAGCCGTCCACCCCCGCGGACCTGATGGCCGGCGCCAAGGACTTCGTCATCGGATTCGGCCGGAAGGTCGTCTTCGCGGACACGTTCGCGCTCCTCGCGGACGCGACGTTCAACGCCCCCGAGCGCTACGGTTCGTTCGACCTCGCGGTGGGGTTGCTCGCGTACTCCCTGCAGATCTACTTCGACTTCTACGGGTACTCGCAGATGGCCGTCGGCCTCGCGCGCATGTTCGGCATCCACTTCCCGGACAACTTCGACACCCCCTACATCGCCCGCTCCCTCCAGGAGTTCTGGCGGCGCTGGCACATCTCGCTCTCGCGCTTCCTCCGAGACTACCTGTACATCCCGCTCGGCGGCAGCCGGCACGGGCTCGCGCGCACGCTCTTCGCGCTCTCCGCCACGATGCTCATCGGCGGCTTCTGGCACGGCGCGAGCTGGAACTTCGTCGTGTGGGGCGCCATCCACGGCTTCGGCCAGGCGACCGCGTACCTCTACCGTGAGCGCTTCGAGACCCCCGCGCAGACGCGCTTCTGGTCGTCCCCCCTCGGGAACCTGACGGGGTGGGGGATGACGATGGGGACGGTCCTGCTCGCCTGGATCTTCTTCCGCGCGCCGACGTTGGAGGCGTCCGTCTCCTACCTCGGCCGTCTGTTCTCGGGTGCGTCCGGGGCGGCCACCCTCGAGATCACCTTTACGCAAGCCGGCTTGTTCGCGGTCGTGCTCGTCCTCCACCTCCTCGCGTACCTCCGCCCGACGCTCGCCGTCCCGTGGCCTCGCGCCGCGCTCGCCCAGGGCGTGGTGGTGGGCGTCGCCTACCTCGCGTTCGTCGCGCTCAAGCAGGCTGATGCCCCGTTCATTTACTTCAACTTCTGAGGCCCCGGCCCCGGTGGCGGCGCCGTCGGGCGTCCGCGCGCTCCTGGCGTGGCTGACGGGGCTCGCGCTGGTGCTGGTCGTGGCGCCGATCGGCCTGTGGGCCGCTTTTTCGGCCCACGAGCCCCACTGCCCGGACAGCGACGCCTTCTGGAACGGAGACCTCCCCGCGGGCGAGGGCCCGGTGCAGGGCGTCGTCCTCGGCAGCTCCCAGATGGGCCTGGACCTCGACGTCTACGCGCTCGCAGAGGCGACCGGCCACGCCTGGGCCCGCGTCGCGCGGCACGCCGTGGAGCCGTCCTCCATCCCGCGCAGCTACCCCCGCATGCTAGGCTCCAGCCCCGCGGCGCCGGGGCTCACCCACCTCGTGATCGAGGTCTCCCCTCTGTTGTTCGATACCGTGGGCTGCGCGCGTCCGGCGCTCCACGGCATCCCGCTCCGGGTCGCGTGGTGGGAGGCGGAGCGCGCGGTCCAGGGCCCCGACGCGGAGCTCGCGCCCGACGTCGCGATGGGCTGGCTGCCGCACCGCTGGATCATGTCCGCGGGGCGCCGCCGAGACCTCGTGGACCACGCCAAGAACCCCGTGCACGCCCTGAGGCTCCTCGCCGATCTCCCGGGGATCCTCCACGGCTTCTCGCCGCCCGCGCGCTGGGAGGGCGAGCCCGTGCCGGACCTCACCGACGAGCGCATCGCGAAGCGCCGTCGCTTCCTTCTCGGGGGGCCGCTCGAGGCCTGGGTGCCCGAGCCGAGCGCGCTCTGCCTCGGCGTGCTGGAGCGCACGATCGCGGCCGCCGGCGCCGAGCGCACGGTCCTGCTGCTCCCGCCGGTGCGCGCCCGCATGCGCGACGCCATCCCCGCCGGCTACCGCGCCGATCTGCGCGCTGCCGTCGAGGCGATCGCGGCGCGCGCCCCCTCGCCGGTCGTGGTCTACGACGCCACGGACGCCTTCGCCGAAGACGAGGCCGCGTCCTTCACCGACTTCGACCACCTGTCCGCGAAGGGGGCGGAGACGTTCACCGCGCGGGTGGCCGAGCGGCTCCGGTAGGCGACGAAGGGGGCGGCGAATCGGCCGGCGTCGGCCCGCGGGAGCCCTTGACGGGCGGTGTGCGCTGGGATAGATCCCGCCTCCCCGTGATGTACGGGTGTCGGTCGTGGCGCAAAATGAGGATGTGCCACGTATCGAGGTCGGTTCTCACGTCGAGAGCCGGGCCGCTTAGCAACCCTCCTCCTCGCTCCCACGTCCGCCGGCCGAGCCGGCGCGGATCAAAAGCTTCATGAGCAACCTGACCATCGACCTCGACGCCCCTCTCGACCAGATCGAGCGCGACGACTTCAAGAGCTTCTTCGACGACTACCTCGGCAACCGCTCCGTCCGTGAGCAGAGCGTCGTCAAGGGCACCATCATCGAGATCGGCGACGAGATGGTCACCGTGGACATCGGCTACAAGGCCGAAGGCGTGATCAACCGCCGCGAGTTCACGAACGATGCCGGCGAGCTGACGGTCAAGGTCGGCGACACGGTCGACGTGTACCTCGACCAGATGGGCGAAGAAGACGGCCTCCTGGAGCTCTCCAAGGAGAAGGCCGACCTCATGAAGGCCTGGGACGAGATCTCCAAGGCCGTCGAGAAGGACGAGACCGTCCGCGGCGCCATCATCTCCCGCGTCAAGGGCGGCCTCGCGGTCGACATCGGCGTCAAGGCGTTCCTCCCCGGCAGCCAGGTCGACCTGCGCCCGGTCAAGAACCTCGACCGCCTCATCGGCGAGACCCACGACTTCAAGATCATCAAGTTCAACAAGAAGCGCGGGAACATCGTGCTGTCCCGCCGCGTGCTCCTCGAGCGCGAGCGCGAAGACAAGAAGAGCGAGACCCTCAAGTCGCTCAAGGTCGGCGCCATCATGATGGGCACGATCAAGAACATCACCGACTACGGCGCCTTCGTGGACCTCGGCGGCATCGACGGCCTCCTCCACATCACGGACATGAGCTACGGGCGCATCCAGCACCCCAGCGAGATCTTCGAGGTGGGCGCCCAGATCGAAGTCAAGATCCTCAAGTTCGACGAGGATTCCCAGCGCGTCAGCCTCGGCTACAAGCAGATCCGCCCCGACCCGTGGGAGGACGCCGAGTACAAGTACCCGGTGGGCGCCATCGTCCGCGGCAAGGTCGTCTCCATCGTGGACTACGGCGCCTTCGTCGAGCTCGAGGACGGCATCGAGGGCCTGGTCCACATCTCCGAGATGACCTGGAACAAGCGCATCAAGAACCCGTCGAAGCTGGTCAACCAGGCCGACGTGGTCGAGGCCAAGGTCCTCGGGATCGACCTCGACAACAAGCGCATCAGCCTCGGCATGCGCCAGCTCGAGCCGAACCCCTGGGAGCTCATCGCCGAGAAGTACCCGGTCGGTACCATCGTGCGCGGTCGCGTCCGCAACATCACCGACTTCGGCGTCTTCATCGGCATCGAAGAGGGGATCGACGGCCTCGTCCACATCTCGGACATGAGCTGGGGCCAGCGCGTCAAGCACCCCTCGGACAAGTTCCAGAAGGGTGACGAAGTCGAGGCCCGCGTCCTCAACATCGACGTGGACAACGAGCGCTTCAGCCTCGGCATCAAGCAGCTCTCCGAGGATCCCTGGCTCTCCGTGCCCTCCCGGTACTACCTGGGCCAGGTCATCAACGGCAAGGTCGTCCACAAGGCCGACTTCGGCGTGTTCGTGGAGCTCGAGGACGGCGTGGAAGGCCTCGTGCACCACTCCGAGCTCGGCTCGAGCACCGGCGACTGGCAGACGGCGTACGCCGACGGCCAGGAGATCAGCGCCGAGATCATCAACATCGACGCGCACGACCGCAAGGTCAGCCTCTCCGAGAAGTCGGCGGCGGATCGCGCGAAGGGTGGCGACATCAAGGAAGTCCTCCGCAAGCAGGGCGACTCGAGCGCCCGCCTCGGCGACATCATGGGTGACCTCTCCCGTCGCATGCGCGAACGCGGCGAGTAGGTAGCCCCGGCGCGTCGCCCTCGCGGCGCGTCATCACCCTCCGCTCGCCTCGCGCGGCGGAAGGTGGTACCTGAAGGACGGCCCGTCCCTGTTGGCGACAACGGGGGGCGGGCCGTTCCTGCTTTCGGAGGCGGACATGCGGTGGGTATGGCTTGTGCTCGTCGTGCTCGTCGCGGTGGTCCTGACCGCGTTCACTCTCCAGAACAGCAGCTTCCGCGCGCCGTTGCAGCTCGATCTGTACGTCGCCGCCTGGAAGCTCCGCAGCCCCGTGGGCGTGCCGCTCCTGATGTGGAGCTCCTTCGTCGGCGGGCTCCTGCTCGCGGGCGGGTGGTTTGCCGTCCGCGCGTCGAGCCTCTCGCGAAAGGTGCGGCAGCTCGAGCAGGAGATCGCGATGGCGGCGCCGCGGGCCAAGGACCCTTGGGCGGGGACGTAGCTCGGCGCTAGGCCCGATCCTGGAGCAGGTACGCGTACGTCGCGGCGACCTCCCGCAGGATCGAGTACGCCTCCCGCGGCTCCCACAAGAGCGCGGCCTTCTGCGTGCCGACCACGTCGACCCCTGCGTGCTCCAGCGCCATCCGCGTGCGCGGCAGGTGGTAGTAGCTGCTGACCGCGACCACGGTGGAGTAGCCCGCCTCGTCGAGGAGCTGGCGCGTGTGGAGGGCCGTCTCCCAGGTGTTCCAGCCCTCGGCGTCTACGAGCACGTGCCGGCGCGGTACGCCGTGCGCAACGAGCCAGTCCGCCATCGCCTGCGCCTCGTTGACGCCTTCCTCGCCGGTCGCGCCGCTGACCAGGATGCGGCGCACCCGCTGCTGCTCGTAGAGGGCCAGCGCGGCCCCTGTGCGGGCCTCCAGGCGCGGCGAGAGCGTGCCGTCGGGGTTGGCGGTGGTGCCGAGCACGACCGCGACGTCGGCGGGCTGCGCGTCGTCCGTGAGGCCATCGGCGACGAGCCAGCCGGCGTGCGAGAGGACGAGGAGGGCGGCGGCGAGCAGGTACCGGTGGGGGCGCATGCGGAGGGCGACAGCAAGCGGCGTGCCGGGCCCGAACGCCCGGACGGGGACTCGGGCGGGGCGTCCCCGCCGAAAGGGTAGCGCGGGATCTACGAAGGGTAGCGGGGCGGCCAGCGCAGCCCCTTCGGTTCAGGCCCCGCGCCGATCCCGCATCAACCCTTCCTGCGTCACGCTCGCCACGAGCTGCCCGTCCCGGGTGTAGAAGCGCCCGAACACCAGCCCGCGTGCTCCGCCTGCCGACGGCGACTCCACGTCGTAGAGCAACCAGTCGTCCATGCGGAACGGGCGGTGGAACCACATCGCGTGGTCGAGGCTCGCGACCTGGAGGCCGGGCGTCAGCCAGCTCACGCCGTGCGGCAGCATCGCCGTGATGAGGAAGTTGAAGTCCGAGGCGTACGCGAGCAGGTAGCGGTGGACGGCGGGATCGTCCGGGAGGCGGCCGGTGGCGCGGTACCAGAGCTGGCGGCGCGGCGGCGCGACCTTCGGGTTGAGGAGATCGAAGCGTTGGACCGGGCGGATCTCGATCGGGCGGTCGGCCAGCGCCATCGCGCGGAGCGGCTCGGGGATGTTGGCCTCGTACTTCCGGGCCATGTCGAGCTCGGAGAGGAGGCCCTCGGGGCCGGGCACGTCGGGCATGCCGGCGGAGTGCTCCAGCCCGGGCTCCTCCACCTGGAAGCTCGACGCCAGGGTGAAGATCGCGTGCCCGCCCTGCACGGCGACGACGCGCCGCGTGGTGAAGCTGGCGCCGTCCCGGATGGGGTCGACCTCGTAGACGATGGGGCGCCGGGCGTCCCCTTGGCGCAGGAAGTAGGCGTGCAGCGAGTGGACGGGGCGCTCGCCCGGCACGGTCTGGGCGGCGGCGGAGAGCGCCTGCCCGAGCACCTGTCCGCCGAACACGGAGCCCCAGCCGAGGTCCTGGCTCTGGCCGCGGAAGAGGCGCTCCTCGATCCGCTCGAGGCGGAGGAGGGTGAGCAGCTCCGAGAGGGTGTCGCGCATCGTCTACTCCTCGGTCAGCGAGAGGCCCAGGAGCGCGCTGTCGTCGAGCAGATCGGGGTCGTCGCCCGCGTCGGCGTCATCGGGTTCGTCGGCCTCGGGGGCCGCGCCCTCGACGTAGGGGGCGGGGGAGCGCACGTCGTCCGTCTCGCGCAGGGGCAGCGGGGGCAGGGCGAGGGAGGGGAACGCGGCGACGGCGTCGGCCCACCAGGGCATGGTCGACCACACGCGGTGGTGGTCCTCGAAGAGCGGGGAGACCGCGTCGACGCGGGTGCCGTCGGGGAGGGCGAGCGAGAGGGACGCGCAGTGCAGGCCGAGGCGGGTCACGCCGCCGTTCTCGCGCCACCAGCGGTTGACCTTGCTGTCGCCGTGGTCGGTGTCGCCGATGATGGGGTGCATCAGGTCCCGAACGTGGCGGCGCACCTGGTGGTAGCGGCCGGTCTGCGGCTGGACCTTGAGGAGCGAGCAGCGCGGGTCGTCGCTGCGGCCGAGGCACCACACGGTGGAGGAGGCCTCGCGCGGGATGCCGTTGTCGTCCTTCATCGGGCGGTCGATCACCACCGGGCCGTCGGCCTTGAACGCCCCGCGGACGAAGGCGAGGTAGGTCTTCTGGGCGTCCGCGCTGGACATCGCCGCGGAGAGCGGGCCGGCCCACTCCTGGGTCGTGGCGAAGAGGAGGCAGCCGGAGGCGGGCCGATCCAGGCGGTGGATGGGGTAGACGTGCTTGCCCACCTGGTCGCGGACGACCTGCAGCGCGGCCTCGGCGCCCGGCAACATCTCGGAGCGGTGCACGAGCAGCGACGGCGGCTTCGCGACGACGATCCAGTGCTCTCCCTGCGCGAGGACGGCGAGGGGCTCGGGGTTGCGGCGACGCCGCGGGCGGAAGGGGGGCCGGAAGGACATCGACACGCTCGTGGCGGCGCGCACGTAAGCGGCGGCCCCGTTCGGCGTCCACCGGGAGGGCCGCGCCGCGGATGGGGTCCGGACGTGTCCGTGGATCGAAAAAAGCGAGCGTAGAGGCTGAAAATAGAGTCATCGGGGGCCGTTGACTCCCGAGGGGCGGACCCTAAAAGTACCGTGCCAAGCTCAACCGGCTCGGCTTTCCCCGCCACCCCTCGACCAGGAGCTCACCATGAATTGGGACCGCATCCAGACCAACTGGAAACAGTACACGACCTCGGTTCGCGAGACCTTCGCGAAGCTGACCGACGACGACCTCGAGAAGATCGACGGCCGCCGCGATCAGTTCCTCGGGAAGTTGCAGGAGCGCTACGGCTACTCCCGCGACATCGCCGAGCAGAAGCTCACCGACTTCACCGCGAAGATGGGCCCGGCCAGCCCGAACAAGGACCGCGCCGGCGCGCCCGGCGGCGGCACCGCCACCCCGCGCAAGGGCGACAAGCACTAGCGTGGCGCCGGGAGGCTCGGCCCCGCGCCGGGCCTCCCACCCTGTCACGTCTTGCCAGCCGCGCCCGGGCGCCGCAGGCTCGCCGGCCCCCGGTGCCTAGTGAGGGCAGCACGGAGGCGCACTACCGTGGCGAACATCGACATCGAACAGCGGCCCAGGGGCAACATCCTCCCTTGGATCGTCGGGCTCGGCATCCTGCTGGTCGTCGTGGGGTGGCTCCTGTGGCGCAACAACCGCATCCCGCAGGTCGAAGGGATGCGCGAGACGACGACGCTCCAGGTCGCCAGCCTCCCTCGCGCGGGGGTGGAGGAGACCCCGACTACTCGTGGTAGTCCATGACCTTCTTGCGGACGGGCTTCGCGGACTTGCTCTCGGCGGCCGACTGGCAGGAGACGCAGTAGCGCACGAACGGCAGCAGCTCGAGCCGGCGGGGAGGGATCTCCTCCTCGCACTTGGCGCAGAGGCCGAAGCTGTCGGGATCCTCCTCCAGGCGGCGCTCGGCGTCCACGATGCGGAGGAGCTGGTCCGCGCGGACGCGGTTGCGGCTGCTGGCGATGGATTGGTCCATCTCGCGGAAGGGGGCCTCGTCCTCGTCCGCCGCGCTGGGGACGGGGCCGATGTCTTCAGCGCGGACGGCGACGGCGCCGGCGCCTTCTACTTCGGCGCGCAGCTCGGTCAGGCGGCGGCGGACACGTTCGATCTCAGCGGGGGTCATCGGAACCCATCTAACTCACCCGCCGTTCGTGTCGCCCGGAGTCGGCGTGGCGGTGACCCACTCGATGCCGCCGTCCGGGACCCGCGCCCAGGCAACATCGGCGGTCTGCTCGGTGTAATCGACCGCGTCGAGCGTCGTGGGTGCCCCGTCCTCGATGTAGGAGAGGAGCACGGACTCGCCGTTCCCGCCGAGCTTGAACGGGGCGTGGAAGTCGCCCTGCTCGGGCTGCCCGTCGCACCAGACGAGGAGGTACGCGCCGGGCTCGAGGGGGTCACCCTCGGGGAAGGGCCAGCGGGCGGGCGCGGCGGCGTCGTCCGAGAGGTGCAGGCCCGTGAGCGCGATGGGCTCGGTGCCGCCGTTGAAGATCTCGACCCAGTCGTCGAACTCCCCGGCGTCGTCGGTGTTCGTGACGGCGTTCCGCGCGAGCAGCTCGTTCAGGACGAGGCCGTCCGCGTTCCCCCCGTTCGTGGCGCAGCCCACGAGGAGCCAGATCCATGCCATTCCCATTCCCCTGGTTGAGAAAGGGATAAGTTCCAATCGGCCCGCGTCAGCGGCCAAGGAGGCGCTCCGCGGCACGCGCCACGCGCGCGTCGGGATCGGTGAGGCGCGCGCGCATCGCGGGGAGGGCGGCGGCGGCGGCGGGGTCGAGGCGCTCGAGCGCGGCGACGGCCTTGAGGCGCACCTCGGCGTCGGGGTCCGCGAGGAGGGCGACGACGTCGTCCCAGCCCGCGGAGAGGCCGAGCCAGCCGACGGCGCGCGCGGCGTGGGCGCGGACGTCGGGATCGACGTCGGTCAGCGCGGTGAGCGCGAGGGGGGCGTAGGTGGCGCCGTCCTCGCGGGACCCGATCGCGCGCATGGCGGCCGCCCGCACGGCGGGGGAGGTGTCCTTCGCGGCGAGGGGGAGGGCCGCGGCGGCGTCCTCCGGGTCGGCGTGGCGGAGCGCCCCGACCAGCTGCTCACGCACGGCGGGATCCCGCTCGGCGGCGACCAGGCCGGCGACGGCGTCGCTCCAGTGGCCCTCGGAGAAGCGCACGGCCTCGACGATCGCGGCGCGGTCGCCCGAGGTCCCGACGCCCGAGAGGAGGCGCTCGAGCAGGAGCGGCGTGGCGGCGGCGCTGCGGACGCGCGCGTCGGTGAAGCGGGCAGCGCCGGTGCGCGTGCTCACGGGCGCGAGCGTCGTGATCGCCTCGGCGAGCGGGGCGTCACGCCGCCACACGAGGGCGGCGCCGGCGCGGGCGCGGAGGCGCCAGCCGGCGTTCGTGGCGAGGGCGGCGAGGGTGGCGTCCGTCACGGGGGCGGTGGCGAGCGCCCGGGCGCTGGGAGCGGCGAGGGCGGCGTTGGCAGCGGGGAGGAGCGCGGCGGGGAGGAGCGCCGCGGGGGCGTCCACGCCGGGGTCGATCCGGGCGGGGGCCGGCGTGCCGGCGAGGGCGAGCGTGCCGGAGAGGGAGAGCGCGAACAGGAAGAGGCTCATTCGCCCTCCAGGAGGTGCATGGCGTCCGTCCACCAGTCGCGAACCGGCGTACGCTGGGTGTTGCTGCCGCAGTGAACCTCGCCCCACGCGAGGTGGTACCAGTCCCAGTCGTCCAGCCAGTGGAGGTCGAGCGAGGTGGGCAGGAGCGCGGAGACGGCGGCGATGAACGGGTCCGAGGCTTGATCGTCCTCGTCGGCGCGCAGGAACGGGTCCGGCAGGAAGATCTGCGGGGTGCCGGTGCCGATGTCGGCGACGACCAGGTTGACCGTGGCGGGGATGAGCGCGAGGGCGTCGCCGCCGCAGAGCTCGTTCTCCTCGAAGAGGCCGGGGACGAGGACGATGTCGGCGTCGTCCAGGCCGAGCTCGGCCTTGAAGATGGCGAGGTTCGGGTCGAGGTAGTCGGCCTGCATGTCGGCGTTTGCGGACCACAACGCGGCGTCGTCGAGCATGTCTCCGACGGTCGCGTAGCCGTGGCCGGTGCGGTACCGGGGCAGCGAGGTCTCGGGGCTGACGCCCTCGAGGAAGGTGCGGCCGAGGCGCGTGTCCGCGTAGAGGAAGCGGAAGCCCTTGGGCGCGGTGGGGTCGGGCACGAAGCTGGAGAACTCGTCGACGTGGCCGACACAGAGCCAGCTGTTGTCGACCTGGAAGGGGTCCTGCACGCGCTGATCTTCGAGGAACTCGGCCAGCTCTTCCGTGACTCCCTTCCCGCGGTAGGTGCCCCAGTAGATGCGGCCGAAGGGGTACTCCACGCCGCCGACCGTGACGGGGGGCGAGACCTCGAGGTTGCCGAAGGAGTCCTGCGAGGTTGCCCGCCCGGAACCCCAGGTGTGGACCGCGGTGTCGGGCGCCTCGAAGAGGTCTTCCGGCACGTCGTCCAGGCCGCCGCGGGTCGAGCGGATGGAGTCGATGACGACGTCCATGCGGTGGTCCGGGGAGTTCAAAGTGGCGAACTCGAGCTCGTCCTGCACCCACACGTCGTTCTGGTAGTCGCGCAGGTCGATCGGGGTGAAGCTCTCGCCGAGCGCATCGGAGAAGCCGGCCACGAAGGCCTCGTTCCCGGAGCGACCCGTGTACGACATCGCCACCACGAGCTCGGCGCTCTGCATGTGGTTGTTCAGGATGAGCGGCGCCGAGGTGAGCGCGCGGGTGGCGGTCACGTCGGGATCGTCCACGAGGGTGACGGTGAGCGTCGCCTGGGCGAGGAAGCCGCCGAACTCGACCTCGAGCGTGCCGCCGTCCACCGTGGCGGTGGTCACGCCGGCGTCGAGCACGATGTCGCCGTCCCGCCAGATCCGCACCACGTCGACGTCTCCGGCGAGCGTGAGCTCCACGGGGCCGTCGGCGCCGAGCTCGAGGAGCGCGCGGTCGTTCTCGCCGTCCACGCCGGCGTCGTCCCAGTCGACTTCGCCGTTCTGGTCGTCGTCATCGACGTTGGGGACACCGTAGAGCGGGTCTGCCGAGAGGGCGTCGGGGTCGGGCGTGACCACGTCCGCGTCGGGCTTGCCCGTGCAGGCGGCGAGCCCGAACAGGACGCACGGAACCAAGAGGCTGCGCAAGGACATCGAGGCTCCGCGGGGCCCGCAACCGTAGCCGACCCGCGCCGCGCCCGCCTGTGTGCCCCCGGGATTTGTCCGCCGCCGCCGGGCGACGCGCTTCCCTCGCAGGGGCCGGCGCCTAGCTTGCGTCTTTGGGGGGGACCATGCTTCGTCTCGCAATCCGGGGGGCCCGGAAGGTGCTGCTTCTCGGCGTGCTCTTCTTCGGCGGGCTGGGTGTGACACCCGGGCTCGTCGACGTAGCGCACGCGCAAGAACCGATCCCGATGTCGCCGGAGCGCGCCGCCGCGCTCCTCGCGGGATCCCACTTCTGGCTCGCCATCGTCGCCGGCCTCGTCCTGGCGGTCGGCTTCCAATTCCTGCTCACCAACCTCTCGTTCGCCGCCGGGGTGAGCGCGATGCGCATCGGGCCCGGCGACTCGGACGAGCCCGAGCGGTACCCGCGCGCCGGCAAGGGGCGCACGTTCGGGGAGCGCGCCCGTCAGCTCACCAGCGGCATCGGCCTCTGGGCGCTCGTCACGGCCAGCATCGCGCTCTTCTTCGCGAGCTGGCTCGCCGTCGAGCTCAGCCTCACGATCAGCGGGCTGCTCGGCGCGATCATCGGCCTCACGATCTGGGCGCTCTTCTACCTCGTGATGTCCACCGTCCGGGCCACGGCGGCGTGGTCTCTCGTCGGGACGCTTCTCCGCACGGTCGGCGCGGGGATCCGCACCACCTGGGGCGGGATGTCCGGAGCGATGGCGCGTTCGGACGAGTCCCGCGCCGCCGACGTCGCCGCGCGGATCACCCGCTCGGTGAAGGAAGAGCTCTTCCGCGACGTGCGCATGGACCGCGTGCGCGACGAGATCCGCGGCTACGTCGAGCAGCTCGCGCCCAAGCCCATCAGCCCGGCCGATGTGCGCAAGGAGGTCCAGCAGCTCCACGCGGTGGCCCAGGGCGTGGACGACGCGCTGCGGGTCATCAAGGAAGAGGCCTTCTCCGGGAAGGACCGCCTCACCACCGTCGCCGACACCGCGCTCCGCCTGACCGGGCGCAGCAAGGACGAGGCCGTCTCCGCGCGCACCCGCGTGGAGGAGTGGCTGCGGAGCACGGGCAAGGAGGCCCTCGATCCGGACGGGATCAAGCGGGACCTCGAGCGGCTCTTCGCGGAGCCGGCGATGGGCCTCGCGGCGCTCAAGGAGCGCGCGCGCCTCTTCGACCGCGACACGCTCGTGGCGGTGCTCGCGCAGCGCTCCGACGTGACCTCGGAGGAGGCGCACCGCATCGTCGACACCGTCGAGCGGTGGGGGCGGGCGCTCCTCGCGCGGGGGCAGGCCATCGGCGTGCCGGCGATCGGCGGCCCCGACACCGCCGCGGCCCGCGAGCGCGTGACCAGCAAGGTGCGCGCCTACCTCGAGTCGCTCAAGCGCCCTGGGCTCGACTACGAGGGCATCCGCGCGGACGTGGAGCGCCTCCTCGAGGAGCCCGGCGTGGGCGCGGACGCGATCGCCGAGCGCATCAAGGCCGTCGACCGCGACACCATCAAGGCGATCCTCGCCTCGCGCCGCGACCTCGACGAGAACGACGCCGAGCGCATCATCCAGCAGGTGGAGGCCGCGCGGGACTCGGTGAACCGGCGCGTGCGCGCGCTCCGGGACGAGGTCGAGCGCCGGCTCCTGGTCGCACGGGACGAGACGCTCCGGCAGGCGGAGGAGGCGCGCAAGACCGCCGCGACCGCCGCGTGGTGGAGCGTGGCGACCGCCGTGGTGAGCGCCATCGCCGCGGCCTTCGGCGGGATGGTGGCCGTGGCCGCCGGGTAGGGGCTCCCGTGTGGACAGGGGCGCCGCCTCCCGCGTGGGGGGCGGCGCTCCGACGTCAGGGGGTCGGGACGGGAACCACGGGCGCCACGGAGTCGGCGAGCTTCCCGAGCCGCACGTTCACCTTGAGCTCCCCCGCCGCGAGCGCGCGCTCCCGGCCCACGAGGGGCACCGCCGCGCCGAGCTCGATGCCGACGCGCTTCCCGACGCCGACGCGCACGCCGAGCGAGCCCGCCACGACATCGACGGGCGCGGTGTAGCCGAAGCCCGAGGTCACATCGAGCACGAGCGCGAAGGGCCGAACGGGGTGCCACGCCGCGCCAACGGTGACGCGGGCGCCGCCGCGCGGGAAGGCCGGTCCGGCGGACACCGCCGCGGAGCCGAGGCCGCCCACGTCCGCGTGCACGCTGAGGCTCTCCACCGGCGCCCAGGTGCCGGCGACGCCGACGTCGAGGCCGAGCGGCCAGGCGTTCTGGTACAGCCCGACGGCGGTGGGGGCGACGACCCGGCCATGCACGGCGATCGCGGCCGTCTCGCCGGTCCAGAGGCGCTGGGTGGCGCCGACCGCGACGTGGCCGAAGCCGAGGTAGCTCGCGGAGATGGGGGTGATGACGCTGTCGTAGCGCACGGCCTCGACGCTCGCGTACACCTCGGTGTTCGCGGTCGGGGCCCAGCTCCCGTCGAAGGTGCCGCCGGCGACGATGTGGCCGTAGAAGTTGGCGGTGTCCACCACGGCGGAGCCGCCGGGCGCGAACGCCACCTCGCTGCGCCCGCAGACGCGGCGTGGCACGCCGAGGTCTCCGTCGAGAAAACCCACGGTGACGGGCCCCACGCCGATGCCGGTGGTGTCGGTGTCGCAGGGGCCGGCCCAGGCGAGGGTCGAGGCGGCGAGCAGGAGGAAGGTGCCCATCACTCGTCCACTCCGTTGAAGTCGCCGTCGCCGTTGGTGTCGATCAGGAAGGGGTTCGTGAAGGACATCGGGTAGCCGTGGGGCGGGGTGACGGCGCGGAAGTACCAGTCGGCGCTCCCACGCTCGGGCTCGGGCGGCTCGGTCATCGGTCCGCTCGTCGAGAGGCAGCCCTCGACGTCTTCGGGGAGGGGGTCGAGGTCGTCTACGACGCCGTTGCCGTCGGTGTCGACGTCGAAGGCGTCGATCGCGCCGTCCTCGTTGTTGTCGCCGGTGTCCGGGACGCCGTCACAGTCGAGGTCGAGGTTCTCCTCGAGCGGCGCGCCGGCCTCGACCACGATCCAGCTGTCCTCTTCGAGCGGCAGGAGCTCCGAGAGGGGGATGGAGACGACGAGGCGCTCGGTGCCGTCGAGGCCGAAGGGGTCGGTCGGGCTGGAGAGCTCGTCGCGGAGCGTGCGCACGACCACGCCGTTCACGACGATGCGCACCTCGTCCACCGGCACCCACGGCGCCGCGGTGACGGTGAGCTCGAGCGTCGCGTCGCCCGGGGGCTCGATGGGGAGGACCGACGGCGTCCAGCTCTCGCCGGCACCGACGATGCGGGCGTCGAGGATGGGGCCGTTCGTGCCGATGGCGCGGCCCTCGCGGAGGGAGGCGTCGAAGACACCTAGGTCGAAGGCGTCGAAGGTCGTGTCGGTCCACACGATCGTGCGCGGCGTACCGACCACGTTCTCGGTGAGCGTGTGCGAGTCGCTGTTCGCGGTGCCGGCCCGGACGACGCCGTGGTTCAGCAGGTAGAACCAGTAGGTCCGGTAGGAGAGCAGCAGCTCGTTCTTGGTGCCGTTCATCACCTCCTGCACGTCGTAGTCGGCGTTGGAGAAGTCCGCGCCGTCCGGGGTGTGGAAGATGAGGCTCTGGCCGGTGCCGTCGTACTCGGTCTTCGGCGGCTCGCGAAGATCCATCCCGGTCGCGCTGATCCAGCCGAAGTTGCGCCCGAATTGCAGGCCGCCGACGGGGTGGTTGAGCTGGGCGACGCCGATGTCGTCGTCCCACGAACCCTCGTCGCGCTGGCGGGTCATGAGCGCGCCCGGCTCGGCCAGTTCGTCCCACGAGGCGCCGCGCCAGGGGCCGGCGGGGTCGAAGGTGAGCGGCCAGAAGTTCCAGTGCCCGACGACGAGCGGGAAGCCGTAGTCGCTGCGGAACGGGAAGAGGATGTGGCCGGTGGACTCGGTGCCCGCGATGAGGTGGAGGCGGTCGGCGGCGCCGAGGGACTCCGCCGCGTCGGAGTAGTCCCACACGGTGTCGTGCTCGGTCGTCGCGAGCACCTGGATGCGCGAGGCGAGGAAGGCCTTCACGCGGTCGGCGTCGGGGATGCCCGAGTCGAACGAGGCGCCGCCGTGGATGTGGAAGTCACCGGAGAGCGTGCCGGCGGGCTGCAGATCGAGGGACTCGAGCTCGAGGAGGACGGACTGGCCGGTGCCGGCCTCGATGCGCACGCCGAGCGCCGCGCCCATCGTCGTGAACGGGCCGGCGACCGTGAAGAAGTCGTAGGTGCCGGGCGGGATGGTGATCGTCGTGGGGCCGTCGACGAGCACGCGGTTGCACGCCGGGGAGGGGCCGTGCGGGTTGCCGAGCAGCGGCGCGCAGGCGCCGAAGTGGCCGTACATCTCGCCGTCGGTGGCCTCGTCGGTCGCGTCGTCCGCGGGGACCACGAACACGAGGAGGTGGTCCTCGGCGCCGTCCACGAGGGCGTCGATCGTGACCTCGCCGACGGCCGGGAGGGTCAGGGCGGGGGCGGTCGCCGCGGCGCTCCCGACGCTCACCTCGACCTCGGCCTCGGTGCGCCCGAACGCTTCAGCCGTGACGACGTAGTCGCGATCCGCGGGCACGCGCACGGTCCAGGTGCCGTCGTCGTTCGGGTAGGTGTGGGACCACGGGGTGCGCGCGTCGACCGGCGTGGCGGCGGTGCCCTCGGAGACGAGCACGCTCACGCGGAGGCCCTCGCCGATGGTGCCGCCGGGGGCGTCCACCGTGCCGGAGAGCTCGGTGAATTCTTCGCCGAAGAGCTGGCGGCGGAGCTCCAGCGCCACGTCCGCGGCGGAGGAGACGGAGCGACCGTCCACCGCGGCGATGAAGCGCTCGAACACGCTGTAGTCGCGGGGCGGCACGACGCGCGGGGATTGCCCGATCGCGGAGATCTGCACGCTGTGGAAGCCGGAGAGGGCGTCCTCGCTGCACGCGACCTCGGCGTAGGAGGCCGCGGCGGCGCTGTGGGTGCTCGACACCATGAACGGCACGTCGCGGAAGCCGTCGAGCAACGTGGACAACCCGAACGGCGGGTACGTGAAGCCCATGCCCTTGCCGGGCACGAAGGGGAGGTTGCCGCGGTCGCCGAAGTACCAGGCGTCGGTCGGGAACCAGGAGAGGGAGTCGGGGGTGCCGTTGACGATCTCGGTGCGGATGCGCACGCCGGGCTCGCAGGGGCGGATCTCGTAGCGCTGGGCGACGCGCACGTCGGGGTAGCCGTCGAGGGTGCCGAGGAGCTGGACGGCCTTGATGTCGCCGTCCTCCAGGACCTCGACGGACGTGAAGTTCGCGGCGTCGCCGGGGAGGACGCCCGTGGTCGGGAACACGTGGCGGAGCGAGTCGTTGGCCGCGCCGCGGGAGTAGAGGTCGATCAGGCCGCCGCCGGTGGGCCCGAGGTAGTGCGGGTGGTCGAGCGCCTCGATCACCGCGACGATCTGCTCGTTGGCGAGCACGATGTCGCCGGGCGAGGCGAGGGTGTCGTTCTCGGTGGGGAGCGTATCGCCGACGCCGAGGACGTAGACCTCGGAGGAGCCACCGTCGCAAGTGAAGGCGACGGTCTCGCAGGGGGAGGGGACGACGCAGTCCTCCGCGCCGGAGAGACAGCCCTCGGGCGCACATCCGGGGAGGAGCGCGGTCGCGGAGCCGAGGAGCAGGAGGGCGCGGAGCGGCCGCGCGGCGGAGCCCGAATCAGACATGCGCGCGACGATAGCTCAACGAACGCGCGAACGCTCGGTCGCACAGGTGCAGGTCGGCCCGGCGCCCGCGCGCTCAGCCGCCCAGGACGCCGCGCCGCACCAGCATGTTCTCGAGCTCGACCCGGCTCTGGACGAGCTCGGGGAGGCGCTCGACGCGATCCGCGATGGCCTGGGCGAGCGTGGGCGGCATCATGCCCATCCGGGGCTTCACGCTGGCCTCGGTCCAGGCCCGGATCTCGTCGATCGACTCGGTGGTGAGCCGATCGTAGAGGGACAGGACGCAGGTGTTGCAGAGCACGTCCGCCGGGTGGACCATCGCGCCGCCCACGAGCGGGAAGCCGGCTGCGCAGAGGGTGCAGGACATCTGCTTCACGCCGTAGTGGGACATCTCCGCCTCCGCCGCCAACGTAGTCGGCCGGCGCGGCGGGCTCCACCCCGAGCGCCGCCTGCGCCGCGTACGACCGGCGTGGGTAGCCGGGCGCCGCGGGGGTGGATACCCGCGTTCACCCGAGAGGTCCTCCCGATGCTCGATGCCCGTCTCCACGCCCTCTTCCAGGACTACGCCGACGGTCACCGCCACCCGATCAACCGGCTGACGCACAAGATCGCCATCCCGCTGATCGTGTTCCACATCGTCGCGATGCTGGACTGGGTTCGCCTCGTCGAGATCCCCGGCGCCGGCGGCTACATGCTCTCGGTCGGCCACCTCGGCGCCGTCGCCGCCGTGGGCTGGTACCTCTCGATGAACGTGCGCCTGGGCCTTTTGATGGGGCTCGCCTTCGCGGTCTGCTTCCCCATCGCGGCGGTCACCCCGGTGTGGGCGGTCGTCGCCATCGCCGTCGGCGCCTGGGGCGTGCAGCTCGCCGGCCACTCGGTGTGGGAGAAGAACCGCCCCGCCTTCCTCAAGAACCTCACGCACGCCCTCGTCGGCCCGGTGTTCTTCATGGCGCTCCTGACCGGCGACTGGCCTCCGCGCGCTGTCGAGGTCCGCGGGTAGCCCTCCGAGGCCTCTCCGTCGCGTGGTAGAACCCGCGCGGAGGGGCCCCCATGTCCAGGCGACGCGCGATCTTCGGCGGTGTCGGCGCGCTCGTCGCCCTCGCCCTCACCGTCCTCTCGGTCGACCGCCCGCCCCCCCTTCGGCCCGGCGTCGCCCCCCTCCTCGGCGAGGTCCACGGCCTCCTCGAGCGCACCTACGACGTGACGAAGTGGTCGATCAAGGTGCCCGCGGCCTGGGCGACCGCCCGCGTCGTGTCCGCCGGCCTCTCCACCTGGGTCGCGACGCTCCCGCTCGAGCCCGACGTGCGCGCCCGGATCGACGCCCGCATCGGCGCCGAGGGCACGGTCGACGAGCTCGTGCCCTTCGCGCTGTTCGTGAAGGAGATGTACGACAAGCCCGACGTCACCGACTTCGCGACGTGGGCGCGCGCCAACGTGCCGAACGACGGGACGCCCGGCCTCGAGCACGCCCTCTTCACGTTCACCCCGCCCACGAAGGACGAGGGCGGCGGCGGTTTCGGCATCCCGAAGGAGCAGGCGGCGCGCTTCCTCGCGCTGTACGACGCGATCTACCTCCAGGATCCCGACTCGCTCCCCCAGTCGGAGACCACGCTGACCTGCGCCACCGCGGCGGACACCGCGCTCGAGGCCCGCTCCGCGCGCGCCTCTCCCATCGTCAAAGAGCTCCTCTCCGGCCTCGCCGACGGGATGGACCCCGGCGACATGAAGGACGCCGTGGGGCACGTCCTCCGCGACGCGACGACCCTCGACGCCGTGACCATCACCCTCATCGAGTTCATCGACGTCGAGGTGTGCAAACACTACCGCATCTTCGCCATGGGAGCCCAGCGCGAACGCCAGCTCTCCGCGTGGCTGGACACCGAGCTGCTCACCCCGGGGCGCGTCGACGGCTGGACGTGGCTCGCGTGGCACGGCTCCCGTCGGCGCGCGGTTCACGTCGTAGTGGACGGCCTCCAGGGCCACCTCGTCGAGGCCCTCGCCAGGGGCGAGTCGAACGAGCCGTTCCTCACCCTGTTGGCGTTCCAGGAGGACATCGGCGCCCGGGCCCGACCGAAGCTCGCGTCCACGACGGCCGCGCCCCCGATGGACACCGACTTCCTCCGCTACGCCGCCTCGGTCGGCGCTGGGGATCTCCTCCCGTTCTTCCGCCAGATCTACGCGTCCCCGGGCGTCGCGCGGAGCGGCATCTCCACCACCCCGACCATCAGCGTCCGCAACCTCCCCGTCGCCAAGACCGGCGCCCCCGTCGCCGGCCCGCGCTCGACCGGCATCCCCAACTTCCACTTCGTCGACCGTGACTTCGTGCTCGACGGCGTGCAGCAGGGTCGGCCCTGGTACTTCTACGGCAACGACGCCCTCCAGCTCACCGCGCTCACCAAAGCCTCCGGCATGACGACGATGTTCGAGCGCTTCGAGCGCCTCGTCACCATGAGCTGCGGCGGCCAGTACGACGAGGCCGCGGGCTACAGCTTCGACTCGCTCCTCTCGCTCGCGGTGGGCGAGGCCTCGCGGGACTTCGGAGACCTGCGCTGCGTCGGCGAGCTGCGCGCCCGCGCCAAGAACGAGCTGCGGATGGCCGAGCTTCGCGGCCAACTGATGGAGCGCGAGGGCCTGTTGCGCGCCGAGCACCGGCCGTGGGAGCTCTACGACCTCTGGGTCCAATCCAACGAGCGGGACGTCGCGCGCGGCCTCGTCGCCGAATTGGCCGCGTTGGAGCCCCGCGGGATGCCCGACTACCTGCTCTACTACAACCCCTGGCCCGACCACTTCGCCCACGCGAAGGGCCCGTTCTCGGACGAGATCATCGGCCCCACCGGCGAATTGAAGCGCTTGGACTACTGGCTCACCCAGATCTCCGCCGCCTACGAGGGCGCCGGCATCGCGGACCAGACCCTCTACGGCATGGCGGGGGACCACGGTCTGACGCCGGTGAGTTGGATCGTCTCGCCCGAGGCCGAGGTGATCGGCGGCCTGGAGAAGGCGGGGGTGAAGCTGGTGGTCCGCAAGATCTCGTCCGACGAGGGCGAGGGGCCGAAGCTCACCCACCGCCTCCGCCCGCCGTCCGTGCGCGGGGTGGACGTGGTCGTCGCCTCGACCGCGGGCGGCAACTACATGATGGACTTCTTCGTCGACCAGGACGCGAACTGGGCGCGGCAGCCGGTCCTCTCCGAGCTCCAAGCGCTCCGGACGCTCGGCGGCAAGACGGTCGACATCGTCCACGAGGTCGTTCACCGGCTCGGCGGCACGCTCGACTACGTGGTCGTGCGTGAGTCGCCTTGCGATGAAAACGGCGGCGTGGTCCAGGTGCGGGGGGAGCGCGGCGGGGCCCTGTCCGCCGCCACCCTGTCCGTCGGCACGATCGAGCGCCGCGGGGACCGGATCTGGTACGGCTGGGAGGGCACCGATCCGCTCGGGCTCGACGAGCGCGCCACCGGCGTGGACGCTGCGCTGGAGGCTGAGCTCAGCGCCCAGACCGCCACCTGCCTCGCCGCGTCGCGGGCCGACCGAACGACCTGGTGCACCGAGGAGACCTGGCGCAGCGCGACCCGTCGGAACATGCGCCCAGACGCCGTGACCCAGCTCGCGCACCTCTATGACACCGACCGCGCCGGCACCTTGAACCTCTTCCCCCGCGATGGCGTCGGCTACAACACCAAGGTCCCCGGCCGCCACGCCGGCGAGTCCTTCAACGAGAAGGACGCCTTCGTGGGCATCTGGGGCGCACCGGTGCACGACGGGCCGCGCGTGGAGGTCGCCGTCAACGGCGCCGTCCCGATGGCGATGTACCGGTGGATCACCGGCGAAGCGACGGTGCAGGGCGAGAACGGCTGGGGCTATCCGGCGTTGCCCGAGGCGTTGTTCGGAGGGGAGGGCGACACGTCCCGCGCGGCCACCGCGGACGCCCTCATCGACACCCCGGCGCCCCCGTCCGCGCCGTGAGCACCCACGCCGCCGCCGTCTCGCCAACCTTGGCGGTGGCGGCGTCGAAGGCCGCGCGCGAGGGGTGGATGCCGGTGTAGAGGTCGAGCTGGTGGAGGTTGCCGGCGAAGGCGCCGCCCGTGTCCGCGAGCACGACGAGGCGCAGGCCGTCCGCGCTCCGGAGGGCGAGGAGGCGGCCAAATCCGAGGGCGTCGAGGTCACCGGCGACCGCGACGTGGGGGCGGAGCGCGGGGCCGGGGACGGGCTCGGGCCCCCAGCCGCGGACGGCGTCGCGCGCGCGGAAATACCAGTAGCGACGCTGGAGACGCGTGTCGGTGAGCGTGCGATCGTAGGCGACGCCATTGTTGCGGTGGACGTTGTAGAGGCGCGGCGCGGCCTCGCCGGGCACGGTCACCGCGATCGTGCCTTGGAGGAGCGCCTCCTCGTGGTTGGTGTGGGTGAGCCACACCAGCGGCGCGGCCCGGCCCGCGGCGGCTCCACCGGCGGCGTACACCCCCGCGGAGACGTCCTGGCGCGTGTAGCGGTAGCGGAGGAGAGTGGCTCGGCGGGCCTCGGCTTCTTCCGAGGTGAGGCTGGCTTCGTCGTCTGGGAGCGCCCACAGCGCGTGATCGTGCGTCACGTCGGGCGCGGCGCGCCCCTCGACCGCGTAGACGAGGTAGCGGGTGAGCCGGATGGCCTCGCCGGGGCGCTCCACGTCGGGGACCCACCGGAGCGTGTCGAAGCACGCGCCGAGGAAGGCGGGGTCCGCGAGGCGATCGGCGCCGGTGGCGGCGTCCTCGGCGGCGATGCGGGCGATGAAGCGGAGCGTGTCGGCGACGGCGGTCGGGCCGGTGTGGGCGGCCGGCAGGCCGGCGGAGACGGTGGAGGCGTCGAGGGTGCGGAGGGTGTCGACGGCGACGGCCGCGAGGTCCGCGGAGGGGGCGCGCGGCGTGGTGAAGGGGAGGGGCTCGGCGCGGAAGCGCTCGGCGGCCGACGCGGCGAAGGCGAGGAGGAGGATCACGGCGCGGGCGCGGCCAGCGCCTCGGCGAGCCGGGCGACCAGCTCGAGCTCTTCAGCGACCGAGACATCCGCGGTGGCGACGACGAACGCGAGGAGCGCCGGCATCGGGCCTTCGGGATCCGCCGTCGCGACCGGCGGCCAACCGGGGCGGAGCCCCGCGGCCCACGCCCGGAAGAGCTCGGCCAGCGCGGGCTCCGGCGCAGGGGCGCTCGTCCACTTCGTGTAGAGGCGGGCGGCGCGGTCGAGCAGCGCGGCGACGCGCGCGGGGTCGCCGAGGATGAAGCGCTCACCCTTTCGCGACGGGAGCGCCCCCGCGGGCCTTACCGCGCGCCCGACGTAGCCGCGCAGCGTGGCCATCCCGGCCCCGATGCTCCGCCCGAGGTCGGCCGCGCGCACCTCGGCCAGGCCTTCGAGGACGGCGCCGTCGGCCACGCGCGCCTCCCGCCACCGACGCCATGCCGTGGCGACCTCCCCCGGACCGAACGCCGCCGCGATCACGTCGGAGAACGTCGCGGGCGCCGGGGTGCTCGCGGTCGAGGCGTGCTCCAGGGCGCCAAGCGCCTCCGCGTTCGTACGGAACCGCTCCCGCCCCTCGGTGAGCCGGGCGTCCACCGCGGCTGTCGTCCGGAGCGTGCCCCGCCACGGGGGCGGGGTGTCGAGGAGGGGATTCCAGTCCACGGGCGGCAAACCTCGTCGGCGCGAGCATGGTAGCAGGGCGGGGTGCCGCGGCGCGCGGGTGCCCGCCGATGACGGTGTGCTAAGGATGCCGGCTTCGCTCTGTTCCCGCTGCCGGAGTACGCCCGCCGATGTTCCGCCTCACCCGTTCGATCCCGCTCGCCTCTCTCCTCTTCTCGGCGCCCGTCTGGGCTGGCGACCTCACGGTCGTCTCCACCGGGGCTCCGGTGGTCGTGCTCCGCGGCGGGCAGGTGCTCGGCACCACGCCGTTCACGCTGCCCGACCTCAACGGCGGGTCGATGGAGCTCGGCTTTCGGGACGCCCCGATGAGCGCCACCGCCTTCACCCAGGTGGTGACCGTGCCGGAGACCGGCGGGGTGCGCCTCGAGGTCAACCTCGCCGAGCGCGTCGCGACGTCCCTCGCGGCGGCCCCCTCGCGGCCAACGCAGGCCCCATCTGCCGCGCCCGTCGGTGCCCCCACGCCCGCCGGTGCCCCCGCGGTGTCAGGCGCCCCGTCTGCCGCGCCGGCGGCGCCCGCGGCGCCTTCGGGAGACATCTATGTCACCTCCACCCCTCCGGGCGCGGCGATCTTCCTCGACGGGGCTCCGGTCGAGGCGGCGACCCCCTTCGTGGTGCGCGGCGTGGCCGTCGGCAAGCACGCCGTCGAGGTCCGCACCGCCTGCGCGCGCGCGGCGGCGAGCGTGTCCGTGGCGAACAAGGCGATCGCCCGGGCCGAGCTCGCGCTGGTGGAGCGCCCCGGCGCGCTCGCGGTGACCGGCGGCGCGCCCAACACCCGGGTGCTCCTGGACGGCGTCGATGCCGGCAAGGCCCCGCTCTCGCTCCCGGAGGTGTCCTGCGGGCAGCACTCGCTCGCCGTCCGCGCCCCGGGCTACCTCGAGGCGAAGAGGGACCTGAACGTGCAGGGCTACGACACGCTCAACGTGGTCATCGTCACGGACCCCGCCGCGCCGCCGACCAGCGTGGGCCCGGGCCCCACGGTGCAGATGCTCCTTCGCAAGGAAGAGTTCGGCACCCTCGTGCTCGATGTCACCCCGCTGGAGACCGCCCTCGCGGTAGACGGCATCGCCGTGGGCGCCGGCCCGCGTTCGCTGGAGAAGATCGCCGCCGGCCCACACACGGTGTCCGGTGAGTTGGACGGCTACACGCCCGCGTCGGTGGATGTCACCGTCGAGCCGGACAACCTCGCGCGGGTGACGCTTACGCTGGCCCCCGTCGGCGCCTTGCCGCCCCCCGAGGCCGCGCGCTCGCTTGGCGCAGCCGCGTCCATCGCGAAGAAGCCGTCCAGCGGGCGGCTCGCCGGGCGCGTCGCGCTGAACGTCGGCGTGTCGGCCGTGGGCATCGGCGCGGGTGTGTACAGCGCGACACGCTTCCTCGCCGCGGACGAGGCCTATCGGCGCTACCTGACCCTACCTACGGAGCAGGCCGCCCAGGCGGTCTACGTCAATGAGGTCGAGCCGACTCGGGTTCAGGCGTGGGTTGGCGGCGGGGTCGGGCTCCTCGGCATCCTCGCCGCGACCGGCCTCTGGATCACGACGGACTTCTGACCGTACCGACGTGGTGGCCCCGCGTTCACGAACCCCCATGAGGTCTCCGATGCCCCGCTCCCTGATCCTCCTCGCCCTCGTCCCCCTGTCTGCCTGCCACCCGGAGACCCGCAAGGACGGGGGCGCGGGCCGGCCTTCGGCGGACGTGGATACGGACACGGACGCCGACACCGATTCGGACACGGACACGGACACGGACACCGACACGGACACCGATACGGATACCGACACCGACACCGATTCG
>CAJBVW010000049.1 GCA_903959175.1 uncultured Pseudomonadota bacterium | reverse complement strand
CGCCGCGCCGCCGCGCGCCGCGCGCCCCCCCCGCGAGGAGACCGCGCGCGCCGAGGCCCCCGCCCGCGGCAAGGGTGGCTCGCCCCGCAAGCTCCTCGAGCAGGGCTGGGAGTCCATCGAGGCCGGTGACTACTCCAAGGCGCACGGGCTCTTCGACCGCGCCCTGCAGTCCGGCACCTCGACCGACGCCCTGTACGGCCGCGCCTACGCGAACGAGAAGCTCGGCGATGCCGTCAGCGCCGTGGACGACTACTGCGGCGCCCTCGCCGGCAGCGGCGTCTCCATCGACTCGCGGCGCGAGATCGAGGGCGGTCTCCGTCGCCTCGGCCAGTCCTGCCCGTAGCCGCGGGCGGCGCGCGCACGCCGCCGCGCTCGGCCCGCCTACCCGTCGTGAACCGCGGCCGCTCCCTTGCCCGGGGCGCCCGCCGCGAGTAGGAAACCCGTCTCGAAAGGAACACCGATGTCCGACAAGACCACCGATCCCGAAGCCGAGTACTTCGCCCGCCTCGACCAGGAGAAGAAGAAGGCGCTCGCCGAGCAGATCACCGCGGAGAACGCGGCCGCCGACAAGGACGCCCGCCAGAAGCTCCACTACCTCAAGTGTGGCAAGTGCGGCGGCCAGCTCGCCCCGCAGACCTTCCGCGGCGTCACCATCGACGTGTGCGGGGACTGCAACTCCGTCCTCCTCGACCCGGGCGAGCTCGAGACGCTCGCCGGGCACGACGAGAGCGGCGCGCTCGCCTCGCTCGCCAAGTTCTTCACGCGCGGGAAGTAGCGGTGTCGCGCGCCTTCGTCGCCGCGTTCCTCTTCCTCTTCTCCTCGGCTGCCTTCGCGGCCGACGGCGGGGACCCCACCGCGACCGGCAAGGCCGTCGCCGCCGCCAAGGCCTGGCTCGCCCAGGTCGACCAGGGCGCCTACGCCGCGAGCTGGGAGGCCGCCGCCACGCCCTTCAAGGCCGCGGTCACGCCCGAGCAGTGGGAGACGTCGATGAAGAGCGTCCGCGCTCCCCTCGGCGCGGTCGTGGTCCGCAAGATGAAGTCCGCCAAGTTCACGACCACCCTGCCGGGCGCGCCCGACGGCAACTACGTCGTGATCACGTACCGTACGGGCTTCGCGGCGAAGAAGCGCGCCGTCGAGACCGTCACCCCCCTGCTCGACGCCGACGGCGCCTGGCACGTGGCCGGGTACTTCATCAAGTAGTCAGGTTCGAGGCGCCTCCCGCGCGAGGGGCCTGGAGGGCGGCCGCGCCGCTCGGGGCGCGGCCGGTCCCGGCCGGCGTCCGCGCCGGACGGACCAAGCGGCTCCGCCGCGCGCCCGCAAGGGCCCGCCCCCGCGTCCGCGCGGGGACGCGCCCAGCCGGATCCCGAGGTTCAGACCATCGCCTCGTCCGTCATCGCGAGGACCTCCTCGTAGGTCGTCTCCCCCTTCGCCATCTTCTTGATCGCGTACTCACGCAGGGTCATCATCCCCTCGTTCAGGGCCTCGCGCTTGATCTCCTGCGCCGGGGCTTTCTCCTGGATGAGGCGCTGGAGCCGGGGGGTGATCTTCATCACCTCGAACACGCCCGTGCGCCCGCGGTAGCCGGTGCCGCGGCAGCGCACGCAGCCCTTGCCGCGCCGCACCTTGAGGCGGCGGCCCTCGGCGCCCTTGATGCGGAGCTGGTCGACCTGCTCGCTGGTGAGGAGTTCCTCCGTCGAGCAGTGGACGCACACCTTGCGGACAAGCCGCTGGGCCACCACTCCGATGAGCGCGCCCGAGATGAGGAAGGGGTAGACGCCGAGGTCGAACAGGCGGGAGACGGCGCTGGCGGCGTCGTTCGTGTGGAGCGTCGAGAGCACGAGGTGGCCGGTGAGCGCGGCCTGGATGGCGCCGTCGGCGGTCTCGGCGTCGCGGATCTCGCCGACCATGATGACGTCAGGGTCCTGGCGGAGCACGTTCCGCAGGGCGGTGCCGAAGGTGAAGCCGATCTTCGGCTGCATCGCCATCTGGTTGAAGGCCTCGTGGACCATCTCGATGGGGTCCTCCAAGGTGCAGATGTTGACGCGCGGGCTCGCGATGTGGTGGAGCGTGCTGTAGAGCGTGGTGGTCTTGCCGCTGCCGGTCGGTCCGGTGAGCAGGACCATCCCGTTGCTCGCGCGCACGAAGCTCTCGTAGAGCGCGTGTTCACGCGGGAAGAAGCCGAGATCTTCGAGGGGCTGCTTGAGCACGCTCGGGTCGAAGATGCGGATGACGGCCTTCTCGCCGAAGGCGGTGGGGATCGTGCTGACGCGAAGCTCGACCTCCTCCTTGCCGAAGACGGTCTTGAAGCGGCCGTCCTGCGGGCGGCGCTTCTCGGCGATGTCGAGGCGGGCGAGCAGCTTGACGCGCGAGACGACGGCGGGGTGCACGCCCTTCGGCATGCGGTGGACGGAGTGGAGCACGCCGTCGATGCGCATGCGGACGAGGGCGTCCTCGCGCTTGGGCTCGATGTGGATGTCGCTGGCGCGCTGGTCGTGGGCGTAGTTGAGCAGGTACCAGACCGCCTGGACAACCGGCTGGTCGGTCGCCTCGAGCTCGTTGGTGCCGCTGACCTTGTAGAGGGCCTCGAGGTTGCTGATGTCGGGGAGCTCGACGCCGAGCTCGACCTCGGCCGCGCGCATGGAGCGGCGGAAGCCGTGGAACTCGGCGATGACGCGGAGGATCTCGAACTTCGGCGCCATCACCGGGCGGATCGGCTTCTGCTTGAACTGGGCGAGGCTGCCGAGGAGCTCGGTGTTCCACGGGTCGGTCACGGCGACGGTGAGGACGCCGCCGGTGTCGGCGATGGCGATGACGAGGTGCTTCTCGGCGAAGGGGCCGCCGAAGGCGTCGACCACGAGCTTGAAGTCGAGCTTGAGCGGGTCGACGCGCACGAAGGGGTAGCCGAGGGCGAGGGCGACGGCCTCGGTGATGGCCTCTTCCTCGAGGACGGTGTCCATGTCCGCACGCTTGAAGCGGAAGCTCGCGATGAGCTCGATCTCGGAGATGGCGTAGCTGACGCGCTGGCGGCCGAGGAGGCGGCGGAGCTCGGCGCGGCGGTCGAGGAGGAGGTGCCGGGCCTGCTCCTTGCCGCGGTTGAGCACGTCCTGCTTCTGGCCGACGCGGATCATCCCGGCGTCCACCAGCATGTCGAGGACGCGGGAGAGGTCGGGGGCAGCTGGCATGGAGGGCAGCGTAACCGGCCCGGTTTTGGGCGGGCGGGCCCGCTGACTCGCCGAGCATGTAAGAATGCAGACACCCTTCCGGTCGCGTCCGAACCTCGGACGGGGGTTAGGGGGTCGACGCCCCGAGACGCGGATCTGCGATGAATGACAACGACCTTCTGTTCGCCCCCGAAGCGGAGTCGGAAGGCACCGTCCCGTCTCCTCCGCCATGGCGGATCCTGATCGTAGACGACGAAATGGATGTCTTCCGGGTGACCCGCCTCGCGCTCGAAGGGCTCCGGATCGACGGGGCCCCGGTCGACCTGCAGGCCTGCGGCTCGGCGCAGGAGGCCCGGACGTGGCTCACGTCGCACCCGGAGACCGCGTTGGTGATCCTCGACGTCGTGATGGAGACGGACGAGGCCGGGCTCGCGCTCGCCCGCTGGATCCGGGCGGAGCTCGAGGATCCCTTCGTCCGCATCGTGCTGCGCACGGGCCAGGCCGGACGGGCGCCCGATCTGGAAGTCATCGCCACGTACGACATCCACGACTACCTCTCGAAGGCGGAGGTGACCCGCACCCGGCTGGTCACGGCGACCACCGGGGCCGTGCGCGCCTACCGCGACATGCGGACGATCTATGCGCAGCGCGCCGGCCTGCGCCAGGCGAGCGACGAGAAGGCGGAGGCCGAAGCGGCAAGCCACGCGAAGAGCCGGTTCCTCGCGAACATGAGCCACGAGATCCGTACCCCCATCAACGCGATCATGGGCATGGCCTACCTGCTGTCGCGTACGCCGCTGACGAGCCGCCAACGGGAGCACCTCGACACGCTCCGGCGGTCGTCGCAGCACCTCCTCGGCGTGGTCGACGACGTGCTCGACTTCTCGAAGATCGAGAGCGGCAAGATGCAGGTCGAGTCCGTCTCGTTCTCGCTGTCCAACGTGTTGGAGCGCGCGATGGGCTTCACCGAGCAGCGCGCGATGGAAAAGGGGCTGCAGCTTCGGCTGCACATCGACGAGGGGATCCCCGCCCAGCTCTCGGGAGACCCCCTCCGGCTCGTGCAGATCCTCGTCAACTTCATCGCCAACGCGGTCAAGTTCACGGAGCGAGGTGAGGTCGACCTTCAGGTCACGCTCGAGGAAGCGACCACGCACGACGCCCTTCTCTGCTTCAAAGTAAGCGACACCGGCATCGGCATGACCCCGGAGCAGGCGGGGCATCTCTTCCAGAGCTTCCAGCAGGCGGACAGCTCGATCACGCGCCGCTACGGCGGGTCGGGGCTGGGGTTGGCCATCTGCAAGGAACTGGCGACGCTGATGAACGGCGAGGTGGGCTTGGAGAGCGAGCTCGGGGTCGGCAGCACGTTCTGGTTCCGGTCGCGCTTCCCGCTCGGCAAGGTGCCCGCTCTGGAGCCGGCGCAGGAGGGCGCCATCAGCGAGGTGGTGATGGCGGGGATCCGCGGACGACGGGTCCTGGTGGTCGACGACAATCCCGTGAACCAGGAGATCATCTGCGAGATCCTCACGGAGGAGGGGCTCCTGGTGCACGTCGCCTCCAACGGGCAGGAGGCCGTCGGTCTGGTGGTGCCGGGGGCGTTCGACCTGGTGCTCATGGACATGCAGATGCCCGTCCTGGACGGGCTGGCGGCGACCCGGATCCTGAGGAGCACGCCTGGTCTCGAGGCCCTGCCCATCCTGGCGATGACGGCCAACGCGATGCGGGAAGACCGCGAGGCGTGTCTTGCCGCCGGCATGAACGACCATCTGACCAAGCCCATCGAGCCGCGGGCCCTGTTCCTGGCCCTGTCGTACTGGATAGAGTAGTGAGGCCGCCGTCTCAGGCTCGGGTCATCGCGCCCCGGGACCGCCTGGGGCTGGTCGTGCAGTGCGCCGCTCCGGCGCGAAGAGGTGTAGATTGATGGGCATGGTGTTCACCGAGCTGATGGAGATGGTCGAGACGAAGTTCTCCTTCGACCTCGCGGATCGGGTCATCGCGCGCTCGGGCACCAGAGGGACCTGGACCGCGGTCGGCAACTACGACGACGCCGAGCTGTTCGCGGTCGTCACCGCGCTGTCGGAGGAGACGAACCTTCCCGTCTCGGACCTCCTCTACGCGTACGGCCGGCACCTCCATGGTCGTTTCATGGTGATGTACCCTTCTTTTTTTCATGACCACGCGGATGCGTTCGCGTTTCTGCTCGGGCTCGAGTCCCGCATCCACACCGAGGTGCGGAAGCTCTGGCCCGAGGCCCGGCCGCCGCTGTTCGAGCCCGTCGTCACCGCGCAGGGCATGGATCTCCGCTACTCCTCGCGCCGGGGCCTCTCGCGGCTGGCCCGCGGGCTCCTCGATGCCTCCTTCGATCTCCACGGCCCGGCGGTCGTCATCGAGGAGATCGACCTGTCCGATGGCGCCGGAACGCATGTCATGTTCCGCGTGCAGCGCCTCGCGTGAGCACGGCGGACGAGGCACAGGCCTGGCGGGCGCGCTTCGAACGGGAGCGATCCGCGCGGAAAGAGGCCGAGCGGCTCCTGATGGACAAGGCCACCGAGCTGTACGCCACGAACCAGGACCTGGAGCGTTCGCTCGCGACGCTCCGCGCAGCGGAGGCCGCGCTGGTCCAGCGTGAGCGCCTCGCCGCCATCGGCGCGCTGGTGGCGGGGATCGCGCACGAGATCAACACCCCGTTGGGCATCGCGGTCACGGCGAGCAGCTCTGCGGACGAGGAGCTCCGCACGCTGGAGCTCGACTTCGCCGCCGGCCGCCTGACACGCGCCGGCCTCGGCCAGTCCATCGCCTACGTCCGCGACGCCGTGGGTCTCGCCTTCTCGAACATGGAGCGCGCCGCGGCGCTCGTTCGCAGCTTCAAGATGGTCTCCGCGGATGAGCAGACGGAAGGCGCGCGCACGATCGACCTCCCGGCGTTCTTGAGAGACTCCATCACCAGCCTCCAATCGGTCCTCAAGGCGCATCGGGCGCAAGCGGTGATCGCGGCGCCGGACTCGTTGAGCGTGCGCGCCGCGACGGGCCCGTTGGGGCAGGTGCTGAGCAACCTCGTCCAGAACGCGTGCGTACACGGTCTGACGACGATCGCTCCGCCCCGCGTGCGCACGGTGAGCCTGGTCGCCCGCGCCACGGAGACGCACCTTGAGCTCGAGATCGGCGACAATGGCGCGGGCATCGAGGAGCACGCGCGGGCGCACGTGCTCGAGGCCTTCTATACGACCAAGCGTGACTCGGGCGGCACGGGGCTCGGCCTCCACATCGTGAACACCATCGTGACACAAACGTTTGGCGGCACGCTCCGGTTCACGACGGAGACGGGCGTGGGCACGACGTGGTTCCTGACGCTGCCCTGGGGTACCGAGGCGCTGACCCGCGCCCCCGCGCGGCCCCAAACGACCAGGCCCTCCGATGAATGACGACCCGTTGATGTTCGCCGACGAAGTCGCCGTGACCGTGGCCGCCCCGGCCGCGCCGCCGTGGCGGGTCCTCATCGTGGACGACGAGCCCGACGTGTTCCGCGTTTCTCGGCTCGCCCTGGGCGGGCTGCACGTGGACGGGGTGCCCGTCGAGCTCGTGTCCTGCTCGTCGGCCAGCGAGGCGCGCATCTGGCTCGCCTCCAACCCGGACACCGCCGCCGTCGTGATCGACGTGGTCATGGAGAGCGAACGCTCCGGGCTCGATCTCGCCCGCTGGATCCGCTCCGAGCTCAAGGACACCCTGATTCGCATCGTGCTGCGCACGGGCCAGCCCGGACGCGCGCCCGAGCTGGAGGTGATGGCCGAGCACGACATCCACGACTACCTCGCGAAAGCGGACACGACGCGCACCCGACTGATCACGACCGTCACCGGCGCGGTGCGCGCCTATCGTGACCTGCGAACGATGGCCCTGCAGCGCGCGGGGCTGCGGCGCATCATCGACGCGACCGCGACCTTGTTCGAATCCTCCGAGGTCGGGACCCTGCTCGGCGGCATCCTCGACCAGGTGGGGGCCCTGCTCCTCCCCAGAGGGAACGCGCTCTTCTTCATCGCCCGCACGCCGCTCTTCGCCCCCCGCGACCAGCCGGCGGAGGTGATCGCCGCGACGGGCGAGTTCGTGTCGTCCATCGGGCAACCGCTGGCGAATGTCGTCAACGCAGAAGTGCTCGCGGACATCCAGCGCGCGCTCTCCTCCGGACACGACGTCCAGGCGCAGCACGGGAGCGCGCACGTCTTCGTGCTCGGCGAGGGCATCACCGCCGCGTTGTACGTCGCCGGCCCGGGCGCGCTCGGGGAATGGAACCGCACGCTGATGTCGCTCTACGCGGGGAGCGCCGCGTTGGCGCTCCGGAACCTCGGCTTGTGGAAGGAGCGGGAGGGGCTCCTCGCGGCCTTCTCGCGCTTCGTCCCCAACGACACGATCCGCCTGCTCGGGCACGGCGACGTTCGCCAGCTCGCCGTCGGCGAGCAGATCGTGCGTGAGCTGACCGTGATGTTCGTCGACCTCGTCGGCTTCACCCGGCTCGCGGAGACGATGGCCCCCGTCGAGGTCTTCCGCCTGCTCAACGCGTTCTACGGCGCCATCGGGCCCGGGATCGCGCGGAACGGCGGAATCGTGGACAAATACCTTGGCGACGGCGCGATGGTGCTATTTCCGGAGGGGCCGGAGGGCGCGTGCGACGCGGCCCTCGCGATCTGTGCCGCGCTCGACGCGCTCAACGCGAGCGCGCCGGCCGGCGCCCCGCCCCTTCGGGTCGGCGTCTCGATCCACTGCGGCTCGGTCATCCTCGGCACGATCGGACACACCGATCGCCTGGACGTGACCGCCGTTTCGGACGCCGTCAACGTCGCCGCCCGCCTGCAGAGCTGGACACGCACGCTCGCGGCGCGGGTCATCGTCTCGGACGCGATCGCCCAGGCCCTGGGCGGGGACGAAGCGGACACGCGCCTCCGTCGGCTCGGAAGTCTGCCGCTCCGCGGGCACGGCGCGCCGATCGAGGTGTGGGAGCGCATCGACGCGGAGGAATCCTCCCGCCGCGAGGCGAAGCGGGGCACGCGGGAGCGCTTCAACGCCGCCATGCGCTGCCGCGGGGAGGGGCGCCTGCTCGAGGCGGCCGGCCGCTTCAACGCGGTCCTCCTGGAGGATCCGGTCGACGAGGCGTCCCTCTGGTTCTCGTGGCGATGCACGGAGGACATGAGGGAGGCGGCGGACGGGGAGAAAGCCATTCCCGCCCTGCCCTCTCGCCCAGGCCGAGGGTGATCCGTCGCGCGGTCGGCCCCCGCTCCCGACCGTCTCGGCCTGCCCGCTCCTGGGCGGACGCAGGAGGCGGTCTGCCTCACCTCACTCGACCAGCCAGGCGGCGCCGTCCTCCGCGATCGCGGTGGGGGGGCCGCGCTCAGCGGTGACACGTGCGACGGCGGGGCCGAGGGCCACGAGGATGGCGCCGCGCTTCGCCTTCCCGTCGACCGGGCGGTTGGGGCTGTGGAGCAGCGCCCGGCCGTGGGCGCGCTGGTCGAAGAAGACTCGCTGGGGGTGGATGCCGGGCCCGGCCGCGCCGACCACGGCGACGGGGCGATCCGCTGGGAGCGTCGCCAGGAGCGCGTAGATCGCGGGGGTGGCGTCCGGCGCCACGGGGAGCGGCACGCGCGCGGGCGAGAAGAGGGCCGTCTCGACGAAGATCACCCCCGCCGCCACGCCGCCGACCCACGGCGCGCGGGCGCCGCCGGACCAGCCGGCCGCGCGTGTGGCCCCCCGCGCCGCGAGCCCGACGAGGAGGAGCTGGCCGAGGAGCATGACGCGGGCGTGGTGGTTGAAGCGCTCGGCGAAGGGCAGCAGGCGGAACAGGGACAACGCCGGGTTGTCCTCGCCCAACGGCTGGCCCGCCCAGGAGAGGTGCTCGCCGGGGGCCACGGCGGCGCAGGCGAGGACGCCGAGCCACGCGGGGTGGAAGCCGCCCAGCGCCGCGAGGCCGACCGTCGTGTAGCCGAGATACACGGGGTGCTCGCGGACGAAGGCGCCGCCGACGTCGACCTTGCCCGGGGCGCCGAACGCCGCGAGGTCCGCGCCGCGCCAGGGGTCGAGGCGCCACAGCGGCTCGACGCGCGCGGGCACGGTGCCGGAGCGGTGGCCCTCGCCGGCGAGGCGGGCACGGAAGGGCGCGGCGGCGGGCGCGGCGATCGCGACGGCGAGCAGCCCCGCGAGGAGCCAGCGCGCGGGGCGATCGCGCAGGTTCCGGGCGCCGATCGCGAGGGCGGGCCACGCGCCGAGCCACGCGAGGTACAGGCCGCACCACGCGCTCCCGCCGAGCAGCGCGGCGCCGAGCAGCCGGCGGCCGGTCAGGAGCGCGGCGAGCGCGAGGGCGACAAGCCCGAAGGCGTAGTCCTCGGTGAGGCCGCTGGTGAGCGAGCCGAGGAAGATGGGCATCGTCGCGACGCCCACCGCACCGACGCGCCCGCTGCCGCCCATCGCGCGGCCGAAGGCGCCGCCGCCCACCGCCGCGAGCACCACGCCGAGGAAGGCCCAGGCGTTCCACGCCGCCGTGGCACCGACGACGCGCGCGAGGCCGCCGAGGAACCAGGTCGGGAGCGGATCGATGACGGGCCACGACGCCGCGCCGTCGGCGAGCGCCGTACCGGCGGGCCACGCGGGCCAGCCCTCGGCGGCCCACCACTGCACCCACGCGTGCCCGTACACCTCCGCGCCGGGCGAGCCCGCGAGGCCTCCCGCCACGATCGCGGGGCCGACGAGCACACACGCGAGGACGACGCCGAGGATCAGCTCTTCGACGCGCAGAAGCGGCGCCCGTGCCGGCGCCACGGGTTCGGGGGATGCGACGGGTGCGTCCACGGGGCCTCGCGTCCTTGGTAGCACGCGCGCGCCCCCTCGCGATCCCGCGCCTTCCCCAGCCACGTGCGCCGCCCCGGCCGCCGCACCGGATACACCGCCCGCATGTCCCGTCGTTGGTCGTTCGCCGCCTTCGCGCTCGCCGTCGCCTGCGCCCTCGCCGCGACGTGGCCCGCCGCGTCCTCCCCGACCGACACGATCCTGTGCAACTACGTGCACCCGGACTGCCTCTCCAACCACTGGCTGATGGTCTGGGTGGCCGAGCGCGTGCGGGACGGCGCCTCGATCCTGCACAACGACAGCTACTACTGGCCCGTCGGGGACGCCCCGTGGCTCGCCGGGAACGGCAGCGAGGGCTTCGCCTACCTGCCCTTCCACCTGCTGCTCGGCTGGCCGCTCGGCTCGACCGTGTACCTCGTGGCGCTCCTCGCGCTCAACGGCGTCGCGTTCTTCGCCGTCGCGCGCGCGTCCGGCGCGTCCCCGGCCGCGAGCCTCGCCGCCGCCCCCACCGGCGCCCTGCTGCTCTACGCGATCCACGAGCTCGGCGCGGGGCGCTTCTCGCAGGTCAGCGTCTTCTGGATGGTGTTCTTCCTCGCGGCGTGGCTGCGTTTTCTCGCGGCGCCCACGGTGCTCGGCGCGCTCGGCTCGGCCGTCCTCCTCGCGCTCACCTGCGTCTTCTACTGGTACTACGGGCTCTTCGCGGTGATGGCCGGAGCGGTGCTCCTCCTCGCGCACGGGTCGCGCACGTCGCGACCGCCGATCCGCGCGCTGGTGATCTTCTCCATTGCCTTCCTCGTGCTCGTGGGCCCGCTCCTCTACCTGTTCGTGAGCTACTGGTCGTCCATCCCGGGCACCGGCGAGGACGCATTCCCCCACCCCGAGTCCGTCGGCGACAGCACCTGGCCGGGCGTCCCGTTCCTCGTGAGCGGGGGCCGGCACGCGGGGCGGGCGCTGCCGTTCACGACGGTGATCCTCGCCTTCGTCGCGCTGTTCGACCGCGAGCGGCGCCGCATCGTGCTCGCGTGGTGGGGCGTCGCCCTCGTGTTCGCCTCGCTCATGGCGGGCGCGCTCATCCCGAACGGGCCCTACGAGTGGGTCTACGGCCTCGCCGGGCCGCTTCGGCGCTTCTGGTGGCCCTACCGCCACGTCGTCGTGATGAACCTCGCGTTGGTCACCCTCGCGGCGCTCGGCGCGCAGTACCTCGTCGGCAAGGTGAGGACGCGCTGGCAGGGCGCGCTCTACGGCGTCCTCGCGCTCACCGTGCCCGCGCAGCTCGTCGCGCAACAAGCGCCCTGGCACGCCCAGTTCTCGAAGACGGACCTCTCCGACCCCTTCTACCGGGAGCTCCGCGACCTCCCCGGCACGCTCCTGGTCGAGCCGCCGCTCGCTCCCGGCGTCGCGAGCGCGCAGACGCCGCTCATCTACCAGCTCCTCCACGGCAAGACGCTCGTGACCGGCCACGCGATGTGGGTGGAGCGCGTGCGGCCCGACGCGTGGGACGACTTCGTGGCGGCGAACAGCTTCCTCACCGCGCTCCAGCACCTCGAGCGCGGGGAGCTCGGCGAGAGCGTCACCTTCGAGGCCGCGGATCTGCGCGCGCTCGTCGCCGCCGGCGCCCGCACCTACGTCGTGAACCAGGAGTACTTCCCGGTGGTCATGCGCTCGCTGGTGACCAGCTACGATCGGCTGTTCACCGCGCTCTTCGGGCAGCCCGTCGCGAGCAGCAGGCGCGTCAAGGCGTGGGACGCGAAGGCCTGGGCGGGCGAGCCGACCGCGGAGGCCCCCCTCACCGGCCCCGTGACCGTGGCGATCCCGGCGTTCGTGTGGCCGGAACGCCTGCACTTCGGCGGACCGACCCTCTCGCTCCAGGCTCCCCGGCCGCCCTCGATCGTGTTCTCCGTGCCGCCGCCGCCGAAGCCGGACCCGCGCAAGAAGGACTGACGCCGGCGATTCGCGCCGCGAGATGCGCGTAGAACCCCGCAAACATGCTGGTGTTTCGCACGGAATTCAAGTGGCTCCGCACCCCCCGTCAGCACCTGTTAGATGCCCGGCTCGAACGGGAGCCGGCATGCGGGCATGGACCATCCAGGACAGCATCGAGCTGTACAACATCCGCAACTGGGGGCGGGACTTCTTCCGGATCAACGAGGCCGGCAACATCGAGGTCACGCCCGCCGGCCCCCGGTCCGACGCGATCGACCTGAAGGTGCTGATCGACGACCTGGAGAAGCGCGGGATCTACCTCCCCATCCTGGTGCGCTTCACCGACATCCTCAAGTCGCGCATCCGCACGCTCGCGACCAGCTTCCACAACGCGATCAAGCACTACGACTACGTCGGCCGCTACCGCGGCGTGTACCCGATCAAGGTCAACCAGCAGCGCCACCTCGTCGAGGACCTCGTGCGGTTCTCCGAGCCGTACCACATGGGCCTCGAGGCGGGCAGCAAGCCCGAGCTCCTCATCGTGCTCGCCCTCCTGGACGACCCCGAGGCGTTGATCCTCTGCAACGGCTACAAGGACGCCGAGTTCATCGAGACCGCGTTGATGGCCAAGAAGCTCGGCCGCAACCCGATCATCGTCGTCGAGAAGTTCTCCGAGTTCCCGCTCATCGTCGAGATCTCGCAGCGCGTCGGCGTGCGCCCCATCATCGGCATGCGCGCCAAGCTCGCGACGCGCGGCGCCGGCAAGTGGGAAGGGAGCGCGGGCGACCGCGCCAAGTTCGGCCTCACCGTCTCCGAGATGGTGGACGGCGTGAACTACATGCGCGAGCGCGGCATGCTCGACTGCGTGCAGCTGCTGCACTTCCACATCGGCTCGCAGGTCAGCGCCATCCGCAGCTTCAAGAGCGCGTTGAAGGAGGCGAGCCGCATCTTCACCGAGCTGCACAAGCTCGGCGCCCCGATGAAGTTCTTCGACGTCGGCGGCGGGCTCGGCGTCGACTACGACGGCAGTCGCACCAACTTCGAGAGCTCCGTCAACTACACGGTCGACGAGTACGCGGCGGACGTGGTGAGCGCCATCGCCGAGGCCTGCGACCGCGCCGACGTGCCGCACCCCGACCTCATCACCGAGTCCGGCCGCGCCACCGCCGCCCACCACGCGGTGCTCGTGTTCAACGTGCTCGGCGTCAGCGAGATGAACAACACGAAGGACGCCAAGATCACCGAGGAGGATCCCGACATCCTCCAGGAGCTCAAGGAGATCCTCGACGGCGTCACCCGCAAGAACTACCAGGAAGCCTATCACGACGCGCTGACCGGCAAGGAGGACCTCCTCTCCCGGTTCAACCTCGGCTTGTTGGACCTCTCTCAGCGCGCCCGCGGCGAGCGCCTCTTCTGGCAGATCTGCCAGAAGATCCTCAACGTCGTGCGCGCCCAGAGCTACGTCCCGGACGAGCTCGAGGGCCTCGAGAAGGCGCTGGCCGACACCTACTTCGGCAACTTCTCCGTGTTCCAGTCCGCGCCGGACTCCTGGGCGGTCGACCAGCTCTTCCCCGTCATGCCGATCCACCGGCTGGGCGAGGAGCCGACGCGCAAGGCGATCATCGCCGACATCACCTGCGACTCGGACGGCAAGATCGACCGCTTCATCGATCTGCGGGACGTGAAGGACGTGCTCGAGCTGCACCCGCTCAACGGGAAGGAGCCGTACTACCTCGGTATCTTCCTCGTGGGCGCGTACCAGGAGATCCTCGGGGATCTGCACAACCTCTTCGGCGACACCAACGCGGTACACGTCTCCGTCGACACCGACGGGAACTACCGGATCGACCACGTCATCGAGGGCGACACCGTGACGGACGTGCTCAAGTACGTCCAGTTCTCCAAGAACGACCTCGTCCGCCTCGTGCGCCGCGCCACCGAGCGCGCCCTCAAGGAGGGCCGCATGACGATGGAAGAGGCCGCGAAGATGATCAGCGCCTACCAGACCGGACTCGAGGGGTACACCTACCTCGAGGAGTAGGATCCGGGTTATTCCCCGCCTTCCCCGCACTGTTCCAGAGGATCCCGCCATGTCGATCGCCCCCACCGAGACCTGGGACCTCGCGTCCGTCTTCCCCGGCGGCCCCGGCGGGGACGCCTTCAACCGCGAAGCCGACGCCCTCGCGGCGGCCCTCACCACGCTCACGACCCTCGCGGACGCGCTCCCCCACGAGCCGGACGCCGAGGATTTCGCGCGCACGCTCCTCGAGCTCTTCTCGCTCTCGGAGCGGCTCGACCAGTTCGCCACCTACGCGGTGTGCGCCGGCGCGGAGGACGCGACGGGCAAGGCTGCGGTGCGCGCGGACGCCCTCGGGAACGAGCTCGCGAACCGCTACAGCCGCGCGTGGGTCGTCCCGAACGCCCGGGTCGGCACCTGCTCGGACACGGCGTTCGCCGCCCTCTGCACGCGCGCCGACATGCGCGACATGGTCGGCATGCTCGAGGAGAAGCGCCGCCTCGCCCGCTTCCGCCTGCCCGAGCGCGAGGAGGCCCTCGCCACCGAGCTGATGCGGGACAGCGTGTCCGGCTGGGGCGAGCTCTACGACATGGACGCCGGCGCCCTGCGCATCCGCTTCGACCGCGGCAACGGCGAGGAGTCCCTCTCCCCCGGCCAGCTCGCGCCGCTGCTCGGCAACGACGACAAGGCCCTCCGCGACCGCGCCGCCACCGCCCTCGAGGCCGGGTGGCGCCCGATCGCGCCGCGCGCCGCCAAGGTGCTCACCCACCTGACCGGCACGCGCATGGTCCTCAACGACCGTCGCAACCTGCACATGCTCGACGAGCCCTGCGCCAACGCCAAGATCGAGCGAGACACGCTCGACGCGATGATCGAGGCCGCCCGCCGCGCCCAGCCGCTCATGCGCCGGTACCTCGCGGCGAAAGCCAAACACCTCGGCGGCCCCACGCTCTCCTGGGCGGACACCTTCGCCCACATCGGCACGAACACCGGGAAGATCGCCTACGGCGACGCCCAGCAGTTCATCGTCGAGCAGTTCGACGCCTTCTCCCCGAGCCTCGCCGGCTTCGCGCGCACCGCGCTCGCGGGCCGCTGGGTCGAGGTCGAGGACCGCCCCGGCAAGCGCGGCGGCGGCTTCTGCGCCGACCTCCCCGTGACCCACCAGAGCCGCATCTTCATGACGTGGGGCGCCTCCGCCCGCAGCGTGAGCACGCTCGCCCACGAGCTCGGCCACGCCTTTCACAACCACGTCCTGCACGAGGTCCCGAGCGCTCAGCGTCGCGTCCCGATGACGCTCGCCGAGACCGCCTCGACCTTCGCCGAGCTGCTCGTGCGCGAGGCCTCGCTGGCCCAGGTGACGGAGGAGGGCGCGCGGCTGCGCCTGCTCGACGCGTCGCTGGCCGACGCCCTCGCATTCCTGTGCAACATCCCCGCCCGCTTCGAGCTGGAGCAGGCGCTCTACCGCCTGCGCGCCGAGGGCCCGCTCGACCCCGACGCGGTGGAGGCCGAGACCGTCGCCATCTTCTCGAAGTGGTACGGGCCGACCGTCGAGAAGGTCGATCCGACCTTCTGGATCAGCAAGGCGCACTTCTACATCCCGACGCTCTCGTTCTACAACTTCCCGTACACCTTCGGGTATCTGTTCTCGAACCTCGTGTACGAGCGCTTCCGTCCGCTCGGGGCCGCCGGGGCCCCCGGCTACGAGCGCCTCCTCCGCCGCACGGGGGACGCCTGGGCCGAGCCCATCGCGCGGGACGAGCTCGGCGTCGACCTCGGCAGCCCCGACACCTGGACCAGCGCGCTCAAGCCCGTCGAGCGCGACCTCGCCGCGTTCCTCGCGATCCTCGAAGGGTCGTAGGGGCCGGGTGACCGACCGAACCACGGGCGGGCGGATGCCCTGGGCGGCGCTCGCCGTCGGGGCGCTCGTGCCGATGGGGCGCGTGCTGGCGGACCCGCTGCACGTCGTGCCGGGGACGGGCCTCTCCGACATGTACAAGCACGTCTGGAGCTACTGGCACGCCCTTGCCCTGCCCTGGGGCGACTGGCCGCACACGCCGTTCCTGAACGCGCCCGGCGGCGGCATCCTGCTGGACCTCCTGTTCCTGCCCGCGCTGCTGCTCGCCCCGGTGACCGCGCTCCTCGGCCCCGCCGGCGCGGCCAACCTCTTCATCTGGCTGAACGTCTGGGCGACGGGCGCGGCCACCTTCGCGCTGGCCCGCGCGCTCGCCCCGGTTGAGCCGGGATCGACCCCGTGGGGCGCCCTCGGCGCGGGGCTCGCCGCGCAGACCGCCCCGTACCTCCTCGGCTATCCGCTCACGAGCGGCGTGCACGAGCGGCTGATGGTGTGGGTGTTCCCGCTGGTCGTGCTCGCCGTGTGGCGGTGCCGCGCGGAGGACGCCGAGGTGGCCGCCCGCGGCCGCGCCGGGAGCCGCGCCGTGTGGGCCGCGATCGCGACGGGCGGCTTCTTCGTCGCGGGCCTCGGCTGCCAGGCCTACGCCCTCTACGGCGCCGTGATGCTGCTCCTCGGCGTGCCGCTCTGGCTCGGCCCCTGGGGCCGCGTCGGCGTCCACGCGCGCCGCCTCGCCCCCCTCGCGGTCGGTGTGGTGCTCGCCGGGCTCGCCGCGTGGGCCCACACCCGCTGGCTCACGGAGGACACGTGGGCGCTCGTGCCCCGCCCCGACGTGACCGTGCCGGTGTTCGGCCCCGACGCCCCCGGCGGCGCCCCGCTCGCCGTCGCGACGTTCGCGACCCTCCTCGACCCCCTCGCCGTGCACGCCACCCGCGTGCGCATCAGCGGCGACGAGCTGCACGAGCTCGTCTACCTCGGGTGGGTGCCGCTCCTCGCGGCGCTCGTCGGGGCCGTGCGCGCGCAGGGCCCGACGCGGTGGTTCGTGCGCGGGCTCGCAGCGCTGGGCCTAGGCATGGCGGTCCTCGCCGTCGGCCCCACGTTCCAGGCGTTCGGGGTTCGCTTCCTCGAGCCCGTCAGCCTCGCCGTGTCCTGGGTGGTCCCCTTCTACGGGACCTACGCGCCGGTGTGGCAGCAGGCCGCGCTCTTCGCGCCGCTGGTCGCGCCCGCGCTCGCTGTGGCCGTCGGCCTGGCAGGGCCCCGGCGGCTATTCGTCGTAAGCGCCGTATTACTGGCAGCCACGATCGCCGAGCGCGCGTGGGTGCTGCCGGTGCCGGTCATCGTCACCGCGACGGCGCTCGAAGTGCCCGCCCCGTACCTCTCCGTGGGCGAGGGGCCGCTGGTCGACATCCCGCGGGTGATCGGCCGCACGCCGCTCGCGCCGGGCCTGTACTTCCTCGCCCAGACGGCGCACCAGCAGCCGATGGCCGCCACGATCAACCCCGGGAACAGCGTGTTCGACGCCTACCCGCCGGTGCTGCGCGGGATCGCGCACGACTGGACGGTCGCGGCGGACTGCCTGCGCCGCGGCGGGCTGCGCTGGGTGGTCGTGCACCGCGGCTGGCTGGACGACGCAGCGCTCGCCGCGCGCACCACCGCGGGGCTCACCGCGGCGGCGGGGCCGCCCGTCGCGGACGACGGCGACGTGGTGCTGTACGACCTCGGGGTGCCCGTCGCGACCGCACCGCGGTTGCCACCACCCACCACGCAAGCGCACGAGCTGCTGGCGCGCGGGTGGATCGGCCGGCCGGCCGCCACGCTGGGCGCGGCCCACTTCGGGAAGGAGTGCCCGGTGGACCGCCGCTGAGCAGGCCGACTACTTCGGCGGGGCCGGGGGCGCGCCGCCGCTGGCCGGGGCCGCAGCCCCGCCCGGAACGCCACCAACGGCACCGGCGCCGGGGGCGCCTTTCGGAGCACCGCCGGGGGCACCGCCGGGGGCACCGCCGGGGGCACCGCCGGG